>CAZUCI010000072.1:8412-13025 GCA_964619485.1 uncultured Lachnospiraceae bacterium | reverse complement strand
ACCTCCTGGCTGCTTAAAATCATACCGCCACGAGGTCCGCGAAGGGTCTTGTGGGTAGTAGTTGTTGTAACATGTGCATATGGAATTGGACTTGGGTGAAGACCTGTTGCAACCAGACCTGCAATATGAGCCATGTCTACCATTAATACTGCTCCAACTTCATCTGCAACTTCTCTGAATTTCTTAAAATCGATAGTTCTTGCATAAGCTGATGCTCCTGCAATAATCATTTTAGGTTTACACTCTAAAGCAATTTCACGTAATTTATCATAATCGATGAAGCCTGCATCATTGACACCGTAAGGTACAATGTGGAAGTATTTTCCTGAAATGTTAACCGGGCTTCCGTGTGTCAAATGTCCGCCATGGTCCAGGTTCATTCCCATAATGGTGTCGCCTGGCTCACAGATTGCAAACTGCACTGCAAGGTTAGCCTGTGCTCCGGAATGAGGCTGAACATTGGCATACTCACAACCGAACAATTCCTTGGCTCTGTCTCTTGCCAGATCTTCCACAACATCAACACACTGGCATCCGCCGTAATATCTCTTTCCTGGATACCCTTCTGCATATTTATTGGTAAGTGGGCTTCCCATTGCTGCCATAACAGCTTTGCTTACCCAGTTTTCAGATGCGATCAGCTCGATATGGCTGTTCTGTCTTTCCTGCTCATCAACGATTGCCTGTGCAATCTCAGGATCTACTTTCTTTACTTCATCTAAAGAATACATTTTCTCTCCTCCTGCTTTGTTTGGGCATAAGGTGTCACCTCTGGTGGCGGAGTTCTTATACCCGTTTTTATCACTGTGTCAAATACCCACATATTTTGATTAGTATAGCATACTTTTTCCACACTGCAAATGAAATTTGTGCTAAACTATTGCTATCAGAAAAGTTAGTCACAGAGGAGAAACGCTATGCTGTATTTTATTGTAAATCCCGGTTCAAAATCCGGTCTTGGTAAAAAGAGATGGCATATATTAAAACATAAACTGGATGAAAGCTTTATCGTATACGAAGCACATATGACACAAAAGGGCGCCGGCGCCGGAAAAATTGTTTCCGCAATTCTGGAAAGAGAAGCCAGACAGCCTGGAAAAGGGAAGCTGATTATCGGTGTTTTGGGCGGTGACGGAACAGTCAACGAGGTGGTCAATGCAATCGCCGGACTGGAGAACGTTGCCATTGCCTACTTCCCAACCGGATCAAGCAACGATCTCGCCCGTTCTCTGCATTTGGAAACAGATCCGGATTTATTTATTGCCGGACTGAAAAACGAGCCTGAACAATTTTCCGATTTAGGAACCGTTTCCTATGGTAATGACCACAAAAGACTCTTTTGCGTCAGCTGTGGTATTGGCTTAGACGCCGCAGTCTGCAAGGAAGCACTGGATTCCAAATTTAAGGATACATTAAACCGGATTGGGCTGGGCAAGCTAACCTATGCCGGTATTGCTGTAAAGCAGCTGATTAAGGCTCCTGTCACATCCTGTGATATCACGTTTCATGACGGTACCGTCAAGCACTTTGAAAAGCTTTTGCTGGCTTCCACTTTTATTCAGCCCTATGAGGGCGGCGGCATAAAATTTGCCCCTATGGCTAACCATCAGGATGGAAAATTTGACATTTGCGTCATCGCAGAGCTTCAAAAATGGAGAGCACTTTATCTGCTTCCACTGGCCTTCTTTGGAAAGCACACTTTTTCAAAAAATGTACACTTTTTCCACACAGACGCCATCACCATTCAGACTGCTGATCCACTGGTCGTTCACGCCGACGGCGAGTACTGTGGTACTCTTCAAAAAATCAGTCTGCAGTGCGATAAAAAAGCACTAAATTACCTCTAGACAAAAGGTCAAAAAGAGTTCATAATTTTTTATTAACAATCTGTTTCATATAAAAGACCTCTGGACCTTATCTTTTTAACAGGTCTTATGTCTAAAAGGGGATAAAATGAAAAAAATCACGTTTGCTTCTGTCCGAAAGCTGATCGTTGATCATAAGCATCTGCTGCTGCCGCTGATTTACCTGGTTCTTTACATGTCCGCCTTTACCTATCTGGAAACAAGGCATGTAAAAAGCTTCCTGATCGTCCGCATGAAATTAGATTCTTACATTCCATTTTGTGAATATTTTATTATTCCTTATGTGATGTGGTTTTTCTTCATTGCAGCAACCGTTGTTGTTTTTGCTTTCCTGGACAAAAAAGACTATTACAAGCTCTGCGTTACGCTGGGTGTGGGAATGACTGTGTTCCTGATTGTATCCTACTTTATTCCCAACATGCAGCCACTTCGCCCAACAACCTTTGCAAGAGACAATATTTTTGTGGATATGGTAAAGTTTCTGTACTCCACCGATACCTGCACCAATGTTTTTCCAAGCATTCATGTATACAATTCTCTGTGTGCAAGCTTCGCAATTAACAAAAACAGCAAGCTTCGCCAGAAGAAAGGCCTGATTATTGGAACTGATATTTTGTGTGGTGCCATAATTCTTTCCACCATGTTTTTGAAACAGCACTCACTGTTTGATGTGCTGACCGGAACCGTTATGGGTGTTGTAATGTACTGGCTCGTCTACGCACTTCCCTCATCTCTGGCCGAGCGGAAAAATGAATATGAGAAGGGACTGTCACATTAGGGATGGTTTTAGGGCAAAAAGTCTTCGATATGGAAATAATTGTTTTCTATATCGAAATTTCTTGCATTTGGTTTACATAAAACCATTGTTTTTTTCGATATAGAGTAACTTGTTCTCCATATCGAAATTTGCGACAAAACTGATTTCTTCCAAACGCCTAAATTCAAAACAAAGAGGCGTCTGTCTCCATATTCCTATGATTCCCTATAATCCATAACTTGCCATAATCCCCGCAAACTCTCTCGACCTGGAAAATCCTTTTAAAACGTCATCTCTGCTTGATCCGTTTTTCAAACGATTTGTCCAGTCCGCTAAGCCTGCTGCATCATACTCTCTTCCCATAAAAGTGCGATATAGTGTTTTTACATAGTCCTCGTCTGACAGATTTTTGTTCATAAACTCCTGTGAGTTGAAAAAGCCTTCCGACGCCACACGCTCTGCATTCCAAGATGGATCGTCAAGAATCTTTTTGCACCAGTAATTAAGTCCCTCTTCATCAAAACTTCGTCCAAGAGCCATTGTATAGCACCTTGCTGCAAAGGCTGTCACCCCTGCATTTCTATCACAATCCTTGGAAGTACTAAAGTTACCGGGTTCGATTCCATAGCTCTTACAGATTCCGGCAAATTCTGTGGAATTGATAAAGCCACTGCAGACAAATTCTCTGGACATTCCATTTGACAGTTTATTTACCCAGTCATTTTTTCCTGCTGAATCAGAGTTTCTGTCCAAAAATACCTGATAAAGCATTTCAACATATTCATCATTGGATGTGTTCTTATTTTTATATTCCTGACTGAATACAAATCCAGCTGCAGTATCAGCACCTGTTGAATCCCCATCGCTCAGTTTATTAGACCAGTCTCTTAAGCCGTTTGTTTCCGCCATTCTTCCAAGACATTTCTCATAAAGTCTTTGAACAAAAGCTTCAATCTTATCCGATGATATCCACTTACCATTTGTGTTAGGGAAATTAAAGTTAATAGTTTTGTTTAATTGATCCATCCCATCCTTTGACATATAAACATAATATGCCGGTGAATTGTATATCATTGTTCCGCGAAGATTGTTGGCAGTCATTGCTTCCATTCTCGAAATCAGATTCATTGGAACGGTTGCTTCTATTCTGATTACACCTCCGCAAAGCGGTGAAATATTATTATCCCCAACAGAAACATCACTCAGTGAAACTCCATCAGCTGCAATTGTTGTTGTTCCAAAATCAATATCTCTCTGTGTCTTGTTTGTAACATAAAAATAGTAGTTTAATTCATTTCCACCCATTCATATTGGCTGGGAGATGCATATAGATATTGAATTTCAAGATTTGTGTCTTCGTAAACAACTGGTCCCGTCAACAAAACAGAAGCCTTCCCCGTCTGCCCAATCACTTTGTCCACAACTCTGATTTGATAATCGTCATTGTAACTTGCACTGTCAAATGTGTTAAAATCCAACGAAACTGTTCCGACATTTAACAATTCTTCCAATCGGAACACATTCGTATTAAGCATAATATCAAAGCAGACAGTGCCTACGCTGTTTGGTGCTACATTCTCATAGACCCATCCCTTAAGTGAAACTCCATTTATTCCAATGGAATTTGCACTGATTTTTCTCATTCTAGAGGTTTTATTTTTGATGTTAAGATATACTTTTAACTCTCCCTCATCTTCTCCCCTTTCAATTCCGGAAAAATAAACTGCAAATTTACTGTCAGCATACAAATAGTTTCCCAACTCTATCTCATCTTGTAGATCATTTTCAGAAACCATGTCCACTTCTTTTTCCGGAGTTTCATCTTTCAACACAGTGTCTGCCGGAATTTCATTTTGTGAAAGTTCTCCTGCACAAACAGCCTTTGCGCTGAAACTTAAACTGAATACTAAACCTACTACGCATAACAGCCTTGCAGTTCTCATTTTGTTTCTCATTTTGTTTCTCATTTTGTTTCTCATTTTGTTCCCCTC
>CAZUCI010000072.1:0-8312 GCA_964619485.1 uncultured Lachnospiraceae bacterium | reverse complement strand
TTCTCATTTTGTTTCTCATTTTGTTTCTCATTTTGTTTCTCATTTTGTTCCCCTCTCTGCACTCAAATGAATTTTCATACAATTGTTTACGTATGTATAAACTCATACTATTACTATATACATATAAATTCAATAAATATTTTGTCTTTTTTCGTATAATGTAGCTTGTACATAGTGCAGCTTGTGCATAATGCAACTTGAACATAGTGCCCCTTGAACACAGTGCAACTTGAACATTTCAGGACTTGCACCTTATTCTAATGTTGGTTCAATTCCCATAACCCCGATTTTCGATATACGTTTATTTTTTCTGTATATCGAAGCTTTTGAGTTACATAATTTGAGTTATGTAACTCATTTCTCGATATAGGTAATAAATAAATGTATATCGAAGGTTTTAGGGCTAAAAGTCTTCGATATGGAAATAATTGTTTTCTATATCGAAATTTCTTTCATTTGGTTTACATAAAACTCTTATTTTTTTCGATATAGAGCAACTTGTTCTCCATATCGAAATTCGGTTTCAAAAAGAGCCCTCAAAAACAATTACTTGCTCTTGAGGGTATAAATGCAAATTCTATAAAATTAATCTCTAAGGTTAATCTCTAAATCTAATCTACAAACTTAATCTCTAACCTTAATATGAACTTCTCTCAGCTGCTGCTCGCTGACTTCACCAGGAGCACCGCACATCAGATCCTGAGCGTTGCCGTTCATTGGGAAGGCAATAACTTCACGGATGTTTTCTTCGTTGCGAAGCAGCATAATCATACGGTCAACACCAGGAGCCATTCCTGCGTGTGGCGGTGCACCAAACTGGAATGCGTTGTAAAGAGCTCCAAACTTCTGTTTCAGGTCTTCCTCGGTATAGCCTGCGATTTCAAACGCTTTAACCATAATGTCTAAGTTATGATTACGAACTGCGCCGGAGGATAATTCAATACCGTTACATACGATATCATACTGATAAGCTAAAATTTCAAGAGGATCCTTATTCATTAATGCATCAAGACCACCCTGTGGCATGGAGAATGGATTATGCGTAAAGATAATCTTCTTTTCTTCCTCATCATACTCAAACATTGGGAAGTCATTTACGAAACAGAAACGATATGCATTCTTCTCGATCAAATCAAGTCTTGCACCGAGTTCATTTCTCAGTTGTCCTGCATAGTTTGCTGCACGATCCTCCTTATCAGCGATAAAGAAGATGGTATCTCCTGCTTCAAGGTTTGCAATTTCTGCAATCTCACCCTTCATATCATCTGGAATAAATTTGTCGATTGGTCCTTTGTAAGTCTTATCTTCCAAGACTTCCAAGTAACCAAGTCCGCCCATTCCAATAGATGTTGCAAATTTTAACAGCTTTTCATGGAAGCCTTTGGACATCTCTGCATGAACCTTGATGGCACGAACTGTTTTCTTGTGGAAAGGCTTAAATGTACATCTCTGGAAAAAGTCTGTTACATCTACGATTCTTAATGGGTTACGAAGATCCGGCTTGTCAGAACCAAACTCAAGCATTGCCTGTTTATAGCTAATTACCGGATAAGGTGCTGCTGTAACTGCTGCACCCTCTGGAGCAAATTTTTCAAAGGTTGCTGTTAATACCTCTTCACCTGCACGGAATACATCCTCCTGAGTTGAAAAAGCCATCTCGAAGTCAAGCTGATAGAATTCTCCCGGTGAACGGTCTGCCCTTGCATCCTCATCACGGAAGCATGGTGCAATCTGGAAATATTTGTCAAATCCGGATACCATCAGTAACTGTTTGTACTGCTGTGGTGCCTGTGGAAGTGCATAAAATTTTCCTTTGAATTTACGGCTTGGTACAATATAATCTCTTGCGCCTTCAGGAGAAGATGCACAGAGGATTGGTGTCTGAATCTCCAGGAATCCCATATCAGTCATTTTTTCACGCAAGAAGCTGATGACCTTGGAGCGAAATACAATGTTATCCTTTACTTTTTTATTTCTAAGATCAAGATAACGATATTTTAAACGAAGATCCTCACGAATTTCCTTTGAAGTCATAACTTCAAAAGGAAGCTGTTTGTAAACCTTTCCAAGCACTTCAACTGTATGAGCCTCCAATTCAATTGTACCTGTTGGAATCTTTGGGTTGTAGGTTTCCTCATCACGATGCTGAATCATACCTTCCACACTGATGCAATCCTCTTTGTTAATTCCGTCCAGCAAAGATGTGTCACGCATAACCACCTGCATAACGCCATACATGTCTCTTAAATCTACGAAAGAAACTCCGCCATGGTCACGAATGTTCTCGACCCAGCCTGCGATTTTCAAAGTAGAATCAACGTCTTTTTCTGAAATCTGATCCATTGTTCTGTTACGATAAATATTGGATGTGTTCATTTGTTCCTCCTTATATATAATAAATTAATTCGCATGTGACAGTTTTCCTGGAAACAACGACCGCTCTCCCGACAGCACATTCCAAAGTAACGTCCTGCCCTCTTCCATGAGCGGTACATTATAAAAAAAAGAAAACTGCCCATCCTAAACGTTTCGTTCAGGACGAACAGTATTGTCCGCGGTACCACCTGATTTACTGCAAAAGCAGTCTCTTGGGATCTACAATTGTTCTATCCAAACAGAACATAAAGCAAAATCCTTTCCTGTTTGACGCACAGGGATACGGCTCACCTACTGCTGACATCTGTCAGGTTCAGCTTGCAGCTGCTAAAGTGTTATTCACGTCGATTCATTCTGCAGGATTTCCACCAGCCCCTGCTCTCTGAAAGCGATAATCTACGCTACTTCTCTTCGTCTTCGCCATTTGAAGCTATTATATAATAATGATAAAAGAATTGTCAACGAATTCCTCTAAACTCAGCAAATTTGTGTGTTTAACGTAATTTTTGAAAAATGTATTAAACATGATTCTTGAAAAATGTATTTAACATAATTTTTAATCAGTTGAACTGCACAAATTTCTGTGCCAGCTTATATAAGCCCTGGGAAATCTGTCTTCCACCTCTTCCCGGAAGATTCATGGTACTTCCCATCAGTCCATGACGCAGCTTAAAATAAAGCTTCTTGTCCTTCTTCTTTAAGTATTCCCATAAATCCTTTTTCTTTTCAAGTGCTTCCTCTGTTTCTGCTCGAATCAGCATGATGGAAGAAACAGTTGTAATAATATCCAGATACTTTACCATATATTTATAGGTTTTCTTATTGCATACCCTGACTGATGTGATGTAATCAATCATCATTTTATTTACAAGAATCTGCTGATCCACCCGCTTAATCATGACACTTTCATGTACGGACTGATCATCTCTTCCGATAAAATAGCGATAGAAATTGGTATCTATGTAATACATCTTCTTCACATAAGGAAGGGGAACAAACACAAAAAGATTATCTACATAAAAAGTATGCTCCGGTAATTTCAGCCCGCATTCCCGCAAAAGCTTGGTTCGATAAATAACAGAATGCATAAGGATATACTGCGTCTTTGAAAAATGATGAACCTCATCCCAGGTAAAGGTTTCCTCCTCCGGAAGTGCATGCTTAAAGGCAATTACCTTTTTACGCTTTGCTCCCTCTTTTTCATAGACAAAGTTGCTGATTACCATATCAATAACTTCATGTCCGCCAATCATATTTCTCAATTCGCTCATGATTTTCAAATAGGAATCCTCACGAACCCAGTCATCACTGTCCACGACCTTAAAATAAACTCCTGTTGCCGCCTCTATTCCGGCATTGACCGCTGAGCCATGACCACCATTTTCCTTATGAATCACACGGATAACAGATGGATGCTCTCTCTCCAGACGGTCAGCAATCTCTGCTGTTCCATCTGTGGAACCATCGTCCACAATAATTATCTCCACATCTTCGCCGCCGGGAAGAAGTGATGCCACACATTTTTCCATATAATCCTGCGAATTATAGCATGGCACTGTCACTGTTAATATCTTCATTTTCCCTTTTTACCTTTTCATTTATTTTACAAACTGATTTCCCACTTTGATATCCAGATATTCTGTGAAGGCTGCAAAAGCAGCTGGAATCGGATACTCCCTTTCAATCTGTTCTTTCTCCACCAAAAAGTAAGCATCCTTTAACTCTAAAGCAGGCTCCATGAAATTTACGGGTTCTACTGTGATAACCCATCCCCTCATATGCCATTCCTTATGGGTAAAAATGTGCTTAGCCTCTTTCACCATGGTCAGCTTCAAGGGCGCAAAGCCCAGTGCGCGGACTGCCTCCACGATTTGTTCTTCTGCTAAGAAGCCATCGATTCCCGGCAGCTCATACATGGAAGCCAGAAGTCCCCTTGGGGGGCGCTTATGCAGTAAAAGCTTTTTGCCATCACCCAGAATCAAAATCGTTTTCTCCTCAATAGAGCGTTTTTTCTTAGGAGTCTTCTTAGGATATTCCAGTTGTGTTCCCGCAGCCCTTGCCTCACACAGCTTATTCCATGGACAAGCATCACAGTGCGGTGCCCCATTGGGTACACACACTGTTGCCCCCAGCTCCATCATAGCCTGATTAAAATCACCGGAATATTTGGCCGGCATAACCGGCAAAAGTGCATCCTGTGTTTCGTTCTTTACCTTCTGACTTAATATATCCCCATCATAAGCCAAAAGTCTTGTAAGAATACGAAGCACATTTCCATCCACTGCCGGTGTGGGCTTTTGAAAGGAAATAGAAGCAATAGCCCCTGCTGTATATGCACCTATTCCAGGCAAACGCAGCAGACTTGCAAACTCGTCCGGAAAATGCCCGTCATACTGTTCTTCAATCATGACAGCTGCCTTTTGCATATTACGAACTCTGTTATAGTATCCAAGTCCCTCCCAAAGCTTCAAAAGCTTTTCCTCCGGTGCCTGACTCAGTGCCTTCACCGTGGGAAGCTCCTTCATGAAACGCTCAAAATATGGTTTGACAGCTTCCACTCTGGTCTGTTGAAGCATAATTTCAGATACCCAGACCCGATAGGGATCTGTATTTTCTCTCCAGGGGAGAATCCGCTTATTGTCATAAAACCACCCAAGAAGTGGTTCCACTATCTCTTTATCTAATTCTATTTTTTTATTCATATGCTTGTTATATCAAAAACCATTCAGAGTGACAACCAATTTTATGTAAAAAAATTAATTTGCCAAAACTTTACATTTCATCCAAAGCACAGGGAACCCTTGCTGATGGAACAACCTCCGAGGCCGGCAGCGTATGTACCTCCTGATCGTCAAAAAAGATATGTGCCCCAAAGGCCTTTAAAACCTCTCTTTTGCTGACCCCTCCCAGAAAAAAAGCTTCATCTATGCGGACATTCCAGGCACGAAGTGTCCTTACCACCCTCTCGTGAGCCGGTGCGCATCTCGCTGTGACAAGTGCTGTTCTGATTGGTGCAGGCTCCTCTTTACACTCCTGCTGTATGGCAGACAAATTCATGAGAAATTTTGCAAAAGGTCCGGCTGATAATGGATTTTTGGCATTCATTCTCTCATTCTCTGTAAAAGCGGAAAGCCCCTGCTCCCTGAAAATTTTCTCTGAATCGGCTCCGAATAATACAGCATCTCCATCAAAAGCAATGCGAATCTGATCGAGATCTCCGTTACTGTCATAGGTATGCACACCGTCATCAATAATAATGCCTGCCGCAATACCATCATTTAATGCACCTCTTACATCCTCCTCATTATGGGACAGAAACAGATCTGTATGAAAAGCTGACAGATAAGGGGTAAGCGATGCCCCACTGGATAAAACCGCCCTGGAAATGTCCAGACCATAATATTCAATGGATTTAAAAATACGAAGAGAGGTATCCGCACTGTTTTTAGACATGATGATAACTTCCACTCTGCCATCTTTTCCCGGCAGTGCGTTCAGCTTCAGTAAAGCCTTTACCAGCATAAACCCAGGTCCCGGCTTTAATATTTCCTCCTCATGCTCCTTCTGATATGCACAGAATGCATCAACGCCCTCTTTTTCATAAATTTCGCTCTCCCTGGTCAGGTCAAAAAGAGCTCTGGTGCTCACTCCTACCACCAGTTTATCTGATAAATTATAAGACATAGGACTGCCTCCTCTCTGCCGCGCATCATGCGCCGGCTCAGTTTTCCGGCAGTCACACTCTCTAAAGTCAGTTTTGAAAAATCACCTTTAAAAAGTTATCTCAAGCGATTACATTCATACATTTCCATGGTCACCAGACAATTTTTCAGCTCTGCAAAACGCTCCTCCGTGGAACCTGCGTTGAGTTCAATATCACTTGCCACTGCCATGGTGTTAATCATGTCGTCAGTCACCCGGTGATGAATACCTGCCAGAATATTTAATTTTTGTTCATAGGAATCTGCATCTAAAAATTGAAGAACAAACGGATCTAACGTACACTCCTCATTCTCATCCTGTTCGTTCTCATTCGAACACGGTTCATCCTCTTTTTTATGCTGTTCCACTTCTTTATGCTGTTCCACTTCCACCTGCTCAGACCCGTTTCCCAATTCATCCACACGTTCAAAGCGATAGCTCTGCTCCACGTTAGGATATTTCACTTTATCTACCTGGCTCATAAACATTTCAAGAGGTCTGACATAAACAGAATAGTCTCCATATAATGCCTGATATACCACAACAGTCTCTCTGGTTTCTGAATCCTTAGCCAGAGTTATCACCTGATAAATATTTCCCTTAAAGTGTCTGAATCTTTCAAATGGTTTTGGATTCTCTCTCATATCATATTCTCCTTTGACAACATTTTCCTTCCCTGCGAAGTCCCAATGTTCAATGAGAATATTATAATCCCTTCTAACTATTTAGTCTATTTCCTCTTCATAAAAAAGTTCCACGCAAACCGTTCCCATATCAGATGCAGCCAGGCTGATTTCATCCTGCATTCCTGCTCCCTGCTCTTTATCCAGATACCTGATATTTTTGTGATGCACCAAAACTGTATAGTCCATGCTGCCATCATCCTCATATACCTTTGTCATGGTAATCCCCCCATTTTCACATCCATATGCTGAAATTATTTCCTTTGTCTCCTGCAAAAAAGCCTGTTCCTTTGCATCTGCTTCATGCTTCATAAAGGATTTTTCCTGGCTTCCCTGACTATGCACTGTCATGGAAAAGCAAAATGCAATTGTTATAACCAGGACTCCACTGATTAAAAAGAATAATTTATTGCCTGCCTTTGATTTTTCCATCTCTTTTTTCCTCCGATTCTGCTGATAAAGCTTTGAGTTCATCTGCTTCATTTCCTTTGATAAATAAATACTACCATAAGCAAAGTACAATAAAACTCCCTCAACCAAGAAAAAGGGGGGCAAGAAAAGGGCAAAAAGGAAAGAGGGCAAAAAAACAGCAGGAGCACTTCCTGCTGTTTTTATAGACCTTCTGTCAATCTCCTTTAAATCAGTGAAACCAGAATAGCACCTGATAATCTCAGTTTCCTCCCTGTTCTTCTACAAAAATGATTCTTCCTTCCTTACGCCGCGGCAGATTCTCCTGCCTTTTCTGGGGATACCCTATTGCACAAAAGGCAATACCGACATATTCCTCCGGCAAATTCCACTTTTTACACAGTTTTCTGCCATAGGGAGTAAAAAGTGCCTCCCTCGCCCAGTGAATCCAGCAGCTTCCCAGCCCCAATGCATGGGCAGCATTCATCAGATTTCCCATTACCAGACTCCCATCCTCAACACAGGTATGACTGCTGCTGTCAGAGACAACCAGCAAAATGGTCTGAGCCTGATAAAAAGCATCCGATACCATATTTCCATCAAATACTCCGCTGATAACAGATAAATTATGAATCGTTTCCCTATCTTGAATTACCAGGATTTTTGTTTCCTGCTTGTTTTCTCCAGACGGTGCATAAATTCCAGCTTCCAATATCTGGTCCAGAGTTTCCTTATCCACCGGTTGATCTGTAAAAAAGCGACAGCTTCTTCTGTGTTTTAACAGCTCGATTAATTCGTTCAAAGCACTGCGCTCCTTTCTCTTTTCTGCCTGTGCTCAATCAGCTCATCTGCCTCAAGACTCCAGATATGCTTCCAGTTCATCTTCCATCGAAAGAAAATACTGGTAAGTGCTGACGCAATCCAGGTCATTGTATAAGAACATAATACGGTCTCAAACCCCGGCCTGATTGGAACAACCAGAAAGAGGAAGAGAACCCTGAGCACGACTAAATTTACCAGCATAACCATCATCCCCAGGAAGGACCTGCCACTTCCCCGGAATACACCCACAAAAATATGGGTCAGGGCAAGAAGCCAGTATCCAGGTGCCAGGATACGAAGTACCGTACATCCGGCGGTGAT
>CAZUCI010000071.1:7413-13315 GCA_964619485.1 uncultured Lachnospiraceae bacterium | reverse complement strand
TTCTCCGGAAAAGACGGCACAAAGGTTGACCGTTCAGCAGCATATGCTGCAAGATATGTTGCTAAAAATATTGTTGCAGCCGGAATTGCTGAGAAATGCGAAATCCAGTTGTCTTATGCAATTGGTGTTGCACAGCCTACCTCTATTATGGTTGACTGCTTTGGAACAGGTAAAATTGCCGATGAGAAATTGGTAGATATCATCCGCGAGAACTTTGACCTGCGCCCAGCTGGAATCATCAAGATGTTAGACCTTCGCAGACCTATTTACAAACAGACTGCAGCATACGGTCATTTTGGACGTAACGATCTGGATCTTCCTTGGGAGAAGCTGGATAAGGCAGAGGACTTAAAGAAGTATTTATAATCAAGATGTAGTGGGTAAAGCTGCCCTGAGAACTGAGAGGTTCCAGGACAGCTTTTTTCTTTTTCTGTCTGGAAGGTGGTAATTTGAGCATAATTTTTGTATACTAGAGAAAAAGCTTCAGGATAAAAAATCAGAACAGCGTATTGAGTTAAATCACGTCAGAGGAGGAAAAAACATGGCATTTACACATCTTCACGTCCATACAGAATATTCGCTTTTGGATGGTTCCAATAAAATAAAAGAATGTGTAAAGAGAGTCAAGGAGCTTGGCATGGACAGTGTGGCGATTACAGACCATGGTGTCATGTATGGAGTTATCGACTTTTACCGTGCAGCAAGAGAAGCGGGGATTAATCCAATTCTGGGCTGCGAGGTCTATGTTGCACCAAATTCCAGATTTGACAAGGAATTGACCGGCGGAGAGGATCGCTATTACCATCTGGTTCTGTTGGCAGAAAATAACCAGGGCTATGCCAATCTTATGAAGATCGTAAGCCGTGGATTTACAGAGGGGTACTATTATAAGCCCCGTGTTGATATGGAAATACTGCAGGAATTTCACGAGGGAATCATTGCGCTTTCTGCC
The DNA here is from genome assembly GCA_964619485.1 of uncultured Lachnospiraceae bacterium. Taxonomy (GTDB): domain Bacteria; phylum Bacillota; class Clostridia; order Lachnospirales; family Lachnospiraceae; genus UBA2882. The sequence continues at coordinate 12,363 of CAZUCI010000071.1, read as the reverse complement.
TGTCTGGCAGGTGAGGTACAGCGATATATTACCAAGGGACTGGTAGAAGAGGCCAAAAAGATTGCACGTAAATATGAAGCAGTATTTGGAAAGGGCAACTATTTTCTGGAGCTTCAGGATCATGGAATACCGGAGCAGAGAATTGTGAATACGGCTCTTTTATCCATGAGCAGGGAGCTGGATATCCCGCTGGTGGCCACCAATGATGTTCATTATACCTATGCAGAGGATGCAGAGCCACATGATATTCTGCTCTGCCTTCAGACCGGCAAAAAGTTAGCAGATGAGGACCGTATGCGCTATGAGGGTGGTCAGTATTATATCAAGAGTGAAGAGGAGATGAAGACTCTTTTTCCCTACGCACTGCAGGCTCTTGAAAACACCCATGAGATTGCAAAGCGCTGTCATGTGGAAATAGAGTTTGGGGTTACAAAGCTGCCTAAATTTGAGGTTCCGGAGGGCTATGATTCCTGGACCTATTTAAACAAACTGTGCACAGATGGTCTTGCGGAGCGTTATCCCGATGATGATGGAACGCTGCGAAAGAGACTGGATTATGAGCTCTCGGTTATTTCCAAAATGGGCTACGTGGATTATTTCCTGATTGTATGGGATTTTATTAATTATGCCAAGTCCAATGATATCATGGTAGGACCGGGGCGTGGGTCGGCAGCCGGAAGTATTGTTTCCTACTGCCTGAAAATCACCAATATTGATCCCATTAAGTACAATCTTCTGTTTGAAAGGTTCCTGAATCCGGAACGAGTATCCATGCCTGATGTGGACGTGGATTTCTGCTATGAGAGAAGGCAGGAGGTAATCGATTATGTGGGACGGAAGTATGGCTCGGATAAGGTAGTCCAGATTGTTACCTTCGGAACACTTGCTGCAAAGGGTGTTATTCGTGATGTGGCCAGAGTCATGGATCTGCCCTATGCTTATGCGGATCAGATTTCCAAGATGGTTCCCAATGAACTGAATATTACTCTGGATCGGGCACTGCAGATTAATCCGGAGTTTCGCAAGCTCTATGAGACAGATGAACAGGTAAAGCATCTGATTGATATGTGTAAACGCCTGGAGGGTCTGCCAAGACATACGTCCATGCATGCCGCAGGCGTTGTAATCTGTCAGAAGCCTGCGGATGAATTTGTGCCGCTTTCCAGGGCGTCAGATGGTTCCATAACCACGCAGTTTACCATGACGACCATCGAAGAGCTGGGACTTTTGAAGATGGACTTTCTTGGTCTTAGAACACTGACTGTTATTCAGAATGCCTGCCGATTGATTAAAATGAGCAGGGGTATTGAGTTAGATATAGATAACATTAATTTTAATGATAAGGATGTTTTGGCATCCATCGGAACAGGAAGAACCGATGGTGTGTTCCAGCTGGAAAGTGCGGGAATGAAAAACTTCATGAAGGAGCTGAAGCCCCAGACGCTGGAGGATATCATTGCCGGAATTTCACTGTATCGTCCGGGTCCCATGGACTTTATTCCAAAGTACATTAAGGGAAAGGATCATCCGGATGAAATCACCTATTCCTGTCCGCAGCTGCAGCCGATTCTGGAGCCGACCTACGGCTGTATCGTATACCAGGAACAGGTTATGCAGATTGTAAGAGACTTGGGTGGCTATACTCTGGGACGAAGTGACCTTGTCCGCCGTGCCATGAGTAAAAAGAAGCAGTATGTCATGGAAAAGGAGCGCGCCAACTTCATTTTTGGTAATGAGGAGGAGCATGTTCCCGGCTGTATTGCACAGGGAATCTCTGAGCAGGTGGCAGGGGAAATCTATGAGAACATGATGGATTTTGCCAAATATGCCTTTAATAAATCCCATGCGGCGGCCTATGCCGTGGTGTCCTATGAAACTGCTTTTTTGAAATACTATTATCCGGTGGAGTTTATGGCTGCACTGTTAACATCTGTCATCGATAATGCAGGAAAGGTTGCTTCCTATATTATGAGCTGCCGTGCCATGGGAATTAAAATTCTTCCCCCCGATGTCAATGAGGGACTGGTGGGCTTTTCAGTAAAGGATGGCGCCATTGTATATGCCCTGACTGCCATCAAGGGTGTTGGTAGAAATATTATCGATGCGCTGGTGGAGGAACGCGCCAACAGAGGACCCTATCTGAACCTGAAGGATTTTATTACCAGAATGTCAGCCATTGAGCTGAATAAAAGGGTTGTGGAGAACTTTATCAAGGCCGGTGCCTTTGATTCCCTCCCCGGAACCAGAAAGCAGCAGATGAGTATCTATGTTCAGATTATGGACAGCATTTTAAAGGATAAGAAAAACAATATGGCTGGCCAGATTTCTCTCTTTGAGTTAGCAGATGATAACAGTAAAGATGAATTTGATATAAAAATGCCAAATGTGGGAGAATATAAAAAGGAAGTTCTTCTGGGCTTTGAAAAAGAGGTTATTGGCTTCTATGTCAGTGGACATCCACTGGAGGAATATGAGGCCATGTGGAAGAAGAAAATCAGTGCAACAACGGTTGATTTTGCATTGGATGACGAGCTTAACTGTGCCAAGATAGCTGATGGAATCAAGGCAACCATCGGCGGAATTATTGCGGACAAAAAGATTAAATACACCAAAAATGACAAAATGATGGCATTTCTTACGGTGGAAGATCTGGTTGGCAGTGTGGAAGTTATTGTGTTCCCGAGAGATTATGAAAAGTATGCCGCGAAGCTCAATGTGGATGAAAAGGTCTTTATCACAGGAAGAACAAGCATCGAGGAAGAGCGGGATGGCAAAATGATTCTGGAATCCATGCAGACCTTTGATGAGGTTCCCAAGAATATCTGGCTGAAATTTAAGTCAAAAGAGGAATATGAGCAGAAGGAGCGGATTCTCCAGTCTATTCTGGAATTATCAGAAGGCAGGGATGTTGTGGTAGTTTACCTGGAAGCAGAAAAGCAGATGAAGAAGCTGCCTGGAAACCAGAGCGTTGATGCAAACGAAGAATTATTGTCCAGTCTGCGTGGTGCATTTGGAGAAGAGAATGTGAGAGTTGTCTGAGTTTTAGATAGATTTTACAGCAAATGAATTGAAAACACTTTTGAAATGGATTAAAATGAAACAGGCGTTTAAATTAAACGGAGGAAAAGTTATGTCAAAAGAGATTAAAACAATTGGAGTCCTAACAAGCGGCGGAGACGCATCAGGAATGAATGCAGCTATTCGTGCAGTTGTTCGTAAGGCAATTGCAAACGGCGTCAAGGTCAAGGGTGTCAAAAAGGGATATCAGGGACTTTTAAATGAAGAAATAGTAGATTTGGAAAAAAGAGATGTTTCTGATATCATTCAGCGTGGAGGTACCATTTTAGGTACAGCCAGATGTTCAGAATTCCGCACACCGGAGGGACAGCAGAAGGGCGCTGATATCTGCAAGAAGCATGGAATTGACGGCATGGTTGTCATCGGTGGAGATGGCTCCTACCGTGGCGCACAGGCACTTTCCAAGCACGGAATCAACACCATTGGTCTTCCGGGAACCATTGACCTTGATATTGCATGTACAGATTACACGATTGGATTTGATACAGCAATCAACACGGCGATGGACGCCATTGATAAGGTACGTGATACCTCCTCCTCTCATGAGCGATGCAGTATCATCGAGGTTATGGGAAGAAATGCCGGTTATATTGCACTCTGGTGTGGTGTCGCCAACGGCGCAGAGGATATTCTTCTTCCGGAAAAATATGATTACAATGAGCAGGAAATTATCAATAATATTATTCGTAACCGTAAGGTAGGCAAGACACATCATATCATCATTAATGCAGAGGGAATTGGTCACTCCACCTCTATGGCGAGAAGAATCGAGGCGGCCACAGGTATTGAGACACGAGCAACCATTTTAGGCTACATGCAGCGTGGCGGAAGTCCAAGCTGTAAGGACCGCTATTATGCTTCTATTATGGGCGCCTATGCAGCAGACATACTCTGTGCAGGAAAAAGCAACCGTGTGGTAGCACATGCTAACGGAACCTTTGTGGATTACGATATTGACGAAGCACTTGCCATGCAGAAGGATATTGATGAATATCAGTATGAAATCAGCCGCATTTTGTCAAAATAATTATAAAATGTATTGGGGAATGTGTTTTATAATTTATGAATGTGCAAAGGGAACAAAATGAAAAAAATAATTGAATATTTAGATAAACATTTTGCCATTTGGGCCTCCATTTTAATGGCGGCTCTTTTTGTTGCAGGATTATTTGCAGCAAAGGATTATGGGATGCCCTGTGATGAGGGCGAAGAAATGAAAACGCTGCTCAGTAACGCCAAAGAGTATGCGGGAATTCTGGGAAATGAGGAGCTGGTTTCCTTTCTTGATGACTGTGGGGTTCCGTTCATCAGTCAGAGTGAGGAAATCGATCATGGCGAAGCCATGTATTATCCACTGATTCCTGCAACTATTGCCCAGTACAGGGGAGAACTGAACGCCAGACCGCATATGCTTCTGGTTCATTATTATACGTATATTCTCTATGTAATTGGTGTGTTTGGCTTTTTCATGCTGATTTATTATCTGTCAAAGAGCAGAATGTGGGCACTTGCGGGAACACTTTTATATGTTCTGTGTCCGGATACGGTTTCTGAGGCCTTTTACAATACCAAGTATATGGTACTGGTCAGCCTGACAGTCTGGGCTTTTTATTTTGGCCTGCGTATGACCAGAGAACAGAAGTTTCGATGGGCAGTCTTGTTGGGAATCATGGCGGCATTTTTATTTCCTTTATGGACCGATGCTGTGTCTGGCAATCATGGGTGCAAGGACTACCTATCATGTACTGCTTACCTGGGCGAAGGGCAGAGAAAACATCCTTCAGGCTTCGGCTGGGCTTCTTACCGTGGGTTATTTTGTGCATATGCTGCTTGTGATTATCTGGCTTCATCCCTTTGAATATACCTATTACA
>CAZUCI010000071.1:0-7313 GCA_964619485.1 uncultured Lachnospiraceae bacterium | reverse complement strand
ACCTATTACACACAGGAAATCTTGAAATACGGTGTGGACCATATTGTGAATAATATTGATGAAATGGAGCCCGTTTTTATAGAAAAGCGCGGTAAGAATCAAATCATGGGAATTTATAGAAGAAAAAATGTGCCGGTTGAAACAGGACAATGAGAGGTAACAGATGATCACATCTTCATCCAATAAAAAATTAAAAAATGTCATACAGCTGAACAGCAAGGCAAAGGAACGAAAAAAACAGGGCGTTTTTGTTGCAGAGGGCGTCAAAATGTTTTTGGAGGCGCCTCTGGACCAGATAGAGCAGGTTTTTATCAGTGCCACCTTTTATAATGAGCAGGCGGAAAAAAAGACCAGTGTCCATGAAAAGATTGGTAAAATCCGTGGACGGCTTGGAGAAGAGGCAGTAGAGACGGTCCTGGATGAGCTTTTTGTCAAAATCAGTGATACCATGACACCCCAGGGAATCCTCTGCGTGCAAAAGAGTCCATCCTACAGGCTGGAGGAGCTCATAGGTAAGGATAAGGGACTGTTTCTGGTGCTTGAAGATATACAGGACCCGGGAAATCTGGGAACCATGCTTCGTGCAGGAGAGGGAGCGGGAATCACAGGCTGCATCATGAGCAGAGGAACGGTGGATTTGTTTAATCCAAAGACCATCAGGGCGACCATGGGAAGCATTTACCGTGTTCCCTTTGTGTACACGTCTGATCTGGCAGCTGCAATAGAAAAGATGAAGGAAAGCGGAATCAGAACCTTTGCAGCCCATCTGAAGGGGGAGAAGAGCTATGACAGAGAGCCTTATCTTGGCAAAACGGCTTTTCTCATTGGAAATGAAGGAAATGGACTGAGCAGGGAAATTGCGGACCTTGCAGACACTTATATTAAAATCCCCATGCTTGGGGAGGTGGAGTCCTTAAATGCAGCAATTGCAGCAACGCTTTTAGTATACGAGGCAGCAAGGCAAAGGAGAGAATGAAGATGAAAATTGGATTTATCGGACTTGGGAATATGGCGACAGCCATGATAGGCGGTATTATCAATAAGGGAATTGTAAAGCCTGCTGATATTCTGGGCTCTTCCAGGACAGCAGAGAGCGTGGAAAGAGCGGAAAAAGCTTTTGGAATCCAGGGCTGTACAGATAATGTCCAGGTGGCTGGAGCAGCGGACCTGTTGATCTTATCCGTGAAGCCACAGATGTATCCCGCAGTCATAGCACAGATTAAGGATGCAGTGGGAAAGGATACAGTTATTATCAGTATTGCACCGGGAAAGACCATTCAGTGGATTACCGCACTTTTTGAGAAAGAGGTAAAGCTGGTCAGATGTATGCCTAATACACCGGCACTGGTGGGAGAGGGCTGTACGGGCGTATGCTTTGCCCAAAACGTTTCAGATAGTGAAAAAGAGCAGGTTTTGGAAATCCTTGGAAGCTTTGGAAAAGCAATGGAGGTCCCGGAGCATTTGATGGACACCGTTGTTGGAGTTAGCGGCAGCTCACCGGCTTATGTATTTCTGTTTATCGAGGCAATGGCTGATGCAGCAGTGGCTGACGGAATGCCAAGAAAGCAGGCCTATGAATTTGCAGCCCAGTCTGTACTGGGAAGTGCCAAGATGGTATTGGAGACAGGAAAGCATCCTGCAGAACTGAAGGATATGGTATGCTCACCGGGAGGAACCACCATTGAGGCAGTACGTGTACTGGAAGAAAAAGGATTTCGCAGCAGCGTGATTGAGGCACAAAAGGCCTGCGTAGCAAAATCAAAAGGAATTTAACGAGGGAACTATGAAAAAAAAGAGAAAACTACATGTATTAAATGTATGGACTGTTATGGGCTTTTCCATTCTGTGCATTGTGATATTTTGTCATGTGGGAATGCAGCATGTAACAGACAGTTTTGCAAAATATACGGATTTTTTAGTGGGAAATTCGGCTTTGACTTTTACAAATAAGACAGGAGAATGGAGCTTATTCTGGAGCATGCTGCTGTTGGGCAGTGTGCTTGTTGTCCTGCTGGCCTTTTTGCAGAGAAAAACAGCACAAACGGAAGGAATTGGTGAAAAAACAAAATATGTAGGATATAGTCTGTGCTGTTTTTTACCTATGCTTATTCATCTGTTCATTTATGGGAAAACTACGCCCATTATGCTGGTAATATCAGCTTTTTGTGCAGCCTTGATGTGCGTTTTTCGTAAAAAAGCACAGGGAAGAATTGCTTTTTTCATCTGCCTTTATTTTGCAATAGAGGTTTTTGCCGTTATCCTGGGAACGAAATTAGAAAATTACTGGCTTGGAGATAGGAAAGTGCTTTGCATTGCACTTCTTTTTTTTGCTCTGATTTGTTGTTTTAGGCACTTTCATAAAGAGACAGGCAAAGGCATTCTGTCTGCTCAGCTTGAAAAAGCAGTTCAGCTTTTTATCCCTCTTTTACTTTTGCTTTATTTGAAGGACCGATATGAAGGAACGGAGGGAAGTATCCGAATTTTATTTCCACGTCGTTATGAGCTGGTTGTAATTTCTGTTATTATTCTTCTGATCTTTTCACAGCTATGGCAGTGGAGAAGAGGAAAAAATAAGATTTTCTTTGCCACAGCATTCAGTGTTTTCGCTTTTGTGTCCTATGTTTCACCGGCATTGATACTCCAGTCGGATCTGCATCATCATGGAGAGCAGATTTTGCCCTGGCAGCAGATTGTTGAGCTGGGACAAAAGGCATATGAAGCATATTCACCGGCATCCGGAATGTTTCCGATGATACCCGGTGCTATCCTGCATTTTGTGATGAAGGATTCAGCCAATGCATATGGGGCTTCTTATGCGCTGTTCATGCTGCTGTTTGAATTCATCCTTATGCTGTTACTGTATCGAAGACTGGGCGGCGAGTGGACCCTGTTCATCGCAGCTTTGTTTCATATGCCTGTCTATTGCCGCACCTGGGTTCTTTTACCGGCTTTGCTGCTGTTATCTGACAAAAAGCTTTTGGCAAACAGATTAAACTGGCTAACAACCTGGGTGCTTGTCTGCTTTTTGGGTGGAATCTATTATCCGCTTTTTGGCGCAGCACTGTTGATTGGGACCCTGCCGTTTGGGGCAGTACAGGTGTTGTATTTTGTTGTAAGGAAGGAATGGAAAAAGAAGAGAAAGGCCACAGAGTGGATATATTTGGGACTTGTTCTTTGTCTCTGTACCGCTTCCGTTCCATTTTTGCTTCGCATGGCAAAGCATGTGCTCTCTATGGCAGGGCAGACGATAGCAGTGGACGGGGAAACCATATTGGGACAGAGTACACCGGATTGGTTTATGCCTTATCTGACTGATACAGCCGGTTTAAACGAAATCTATTGTTTATTGAGATTTTCCCTGGGTATTATTTTTGTTTTATTCTGCTTTTATTTTCTTGCACGGTACCTGAAAATGACTTTTTTAGAAAATCATAATAAGGAAAGTCTGGAACAGAGCTTTCAAAATCCGAAGCTTCTTTTGCTTACAGCTGTTCCCATGATACTGTGCATCTGCTATACCTATACCATGGTGATTATGGATGAACACTGGGTCAGCAATCTGCTCTCCAGATCCTCACATATTATTGTTTTTTTGTGTGGTATTTTGGGAGTTGTTATACTGAAAGAGCAGGACGAGAAGGAGTTTGCTGCCTGTGTATCGGCTGCCCCTGAATTCGTGGGTGCTACGAGAGCATTTTTTATTGCAGCGGCCATGAGTGTCCCCTTCTGGTTCTTTTATCAGTGTGGTGATTACCATTTTCCGGAGCTGGAAGGAACGACCGATGATTCCTCGTATGTTCTGGGAGAATATGCAGCAAAGCTTCAGCCCTATCAGGTGAAGGATGGGTATATCTGTGTAACTGATGACTTAAGAGGACAGTATCCCAATGTGGAGTGGAATCGAATTGGAGCCGGATTTGTAAAAGAGGACGTCATACAACATACGGATAAATATGAGTTTGTTTATGCTTACCTGAAACAGTTTGATCCACAGATCAGAATTATGGGATTTGAACAGACGCAGTTTTATTACTATCTGCTGAATGAACCAGCAGTTTACTCGGGTAGAACTGCCATTGCAAGAAGCAGGACGGCTACGAAAAATATTATCAACAGTATGGAGGTGGCTCATACTGCTGTCAGACCTGCAGTTCAGCCGTTGGGACAGTACTATCTCTACCGCTATTTAGTTAGCCGGGGCTACTGCTACAGCAGTGAACTGGATCTCTTTCTGCCACCGGAGCTGTACGAGACCATTTATGGACAGAAAGGCAGTCCTGAACCATATGACTGGACTATGACAGATTATTGCGGAAATGCGGCAGCAGCATTTGGGAATTCCATGGAATCTCTGTGTGTTATGGAAGAAACAGGGAAAACAGGAGCGGTAGTGGATGGTCAGATTATACTGGATGAACCTGTTGTGGGGATGGATGCAGATTTTCTGTACCTGGAGCTGGAGAATTGCACTCCGGAGGATGCAATAGTTTCTGTATCCTGGGATGGAGACAGTGCCAGAGCAGTTAGCTGTAGCTTACAAAACGGAAAGCTTCTGGTCCCAATGGGTATTGATCCAGGGTGGCTGATGGGAACGCATGATACACTGAATATTACAATAAAAAGTGGGGACAAAAACCGGAAAACCAGCGTCAGAAGCTGGAAATTGTACCATTTACAGCCAATATTTGACAAATAGAAAAGAATTTGATATTATAACCTCAATCAAAAAAATTAATAAATTTGTAATAATTGAAACAGAATTGCAATAAGATTTAAGAGAACCGTAATTTGTGGAGGTTAAATATGAGAGAAACATGCACGAGAGCTTTTCGCTTTGCAGGTGGAATATTTACATTTCTATTTGTATTTATGATGATGAGCAATAATGCAATGGCAGCAGATGCAGGCTTCAATGCCGGCGCAGCTGTAATATTGGATCAAAAGACAACACAGCCTACTGAAGCTGCAGATGGTACAACTGAGAATGCTGACACAGATGAAGCTTCAGATTCAGAGACAGCTGTATTGGTCAGTGCGGGAGCCACAGCAGATGAAACGATTGTTGCACTAAGTGAGACAGAGGAAGAGGAAGAAACCAGTACTCTTGTTATGGCAAATGTGAGCGACAGCGTAAATGTGAGAGAAGAGCCAAGTGAAGAGGCCCAGGCAGTAGGAAAGCTTTACAAGAACTGCAGCGCAGATATCGTTGAAGAGGGCGAAGGCTGGACCAAGATTCAAAGTGGAAATGTTGTTGGCTGGGTAAGCAATGACTATCTTGTTTTTGGAGAAGATGCACAGACGATGTTAGAAGAGGTTGGCTCCCTGAAAGCAACCATCCAGACTGATGCACTTCGTGTTAGAAAGGAAGCAAGCGAGGATGCCGGCGTTTACGGTCTGGTTAAAAACGGAGAAACACTTACGGCAGTAGAAGAGCTGGGTGACTGGGTATCGGTTCAGTTTGATGAAGAGACAGTGGGATATATTTCAGCAGAATATGTATCCGTTGCATTTGATACTGAGCATGGCAAAACCAACCAGGAAATAGAAGATGAAGAAAGAGCAAAGCAGTTAAAGAAATTGAGCAAGAATCAGGGCGCAGTTCCAACCAGCGTCTCAGATGTGACATTACTTGCGGCATTGATTCAGGCAGAGGCCGGCACACAGTCCTATGAAGGAAAGCTGGCAGTAGGTGCGGTTGTTATGAACCGCGTCAGAAGCGGTGGATATCCAAGCTCCATCATCAATGTAATTACCGCTCCGGGACAGTTCCCACCGGCAACAAATGGAATCGTAGCAGGAATCGTGGCAAGAGGCCCATCCTCCTCCTGTATGCAGGCAGCTCAGGCAGCTGTTGACGGACAGACCAACGTAGGCGGTGCAACCCACTTTGGAAGAGTCGGCAAGGCAGCAGGTGTTGTAATTGGAGGACATGTTTTCTATTAAAGGTGAGAGATAAAGTATTTTTTACTCCTATGAAATGAAAATAGATATTCGGGGAATATCTATTTTTATTTCAAAAAGTCGTAAAAAATAGTTTATCTCTCTTTTTTGTGCAAAGATATAAGTTGCTAAAAAAAAGGGAATCATTAGAATATCTTATTGTGGCACATAGTTACAGAGGGTTAACCTGTTTTGTCGCAACTTAAAGTTTACAAAGCGCTCTTATAACTATCAACAGATTTGCCCATAGTGCATTGAATATTTATAAGAAATATAGTATGATTGGCTTATGTCAAGGGGAGAAAGGAGAACGCTATGACAACATTTTTTGGCGTATCAGCGATCATCGTCTGGCTGGTTGTTTTGGTTCTTATGTTAGCAGTAGAAATTGCAACCATGGGACTGACGACAATCTGGTTTGCAGGTGGCGCATTAATTGCATTTCTTATGTCATTATGTCATGCTCCGGTAATTGCACAGATTATTGTTTTCCTGATTGTATCATTGATTCTTCTGATCTTTACCAGACCTGTTGCAATGAAGTATTTCAACAAGGACAGAGTAAAGACCAATGTGGAGGATATTGCAGGGAAGCAGGCAATCGTTGTTGAGGAAATTGATAACATCCGAGGAAAAGGACGTGCTACATTAGGCGGACAGGAGTGGACCGCAAGAAGTACACAGGAGGGAACGGTGATTTCGGTTGGAACCATCGTGACTGTAAAAGAAGTACAGGGTGTAAAGCTGATTGTAGAAGCAAACAAAGAGGCCGATAAGGCAGAGTAGAAAGGGAGAATTTAGAATGGGCGTATTAGTAGCAGCAGTCGTTATTATCGTATTATTAATCTGGATCATCGCATCCTGTATCAAAATCGTTCCACAGGCACATGCCTATGTTGTTGAGCGTTTAGGTGCATACCAGGGAACATGGAGCGTTGGTCTTCATTTCAAAATGCCATTCTTTGATAAGATTGCAAAGAAGGTATTATTAAAAGAGCAGGTTGTAGACTTCGCACCACAGCCGGTTATCACCAAGGATAATGTTACCATGAGAATTGATACCATCGTATTTTTCCAGATTACAGATCCAAAGCTGTATGCATACGGTGTTGAAAATCCAATTATGGCTATTGAAAACCTGACAGCAACTACACTTCGTAATATCATCGGTGATATGGAGCTGGATCAGACATTAAATTCCAGAGAAGTTATCAATGCAAAGATGAGTACCACACTGGACGTTGCAACAGACCCATGGGGTATTAAAATTAACCGTGTTGAGCTTAAGAACATCATTCCTCCAGCTGGTATCCAGGATGCCATGGAGAAACAGATGAAGGCAGAACGTGAACGTCGTGAAGCAATCCTGAGAG
>CAZUCI010000070.1:0-13828 GCA_964619485.1 uncultured Lachnospiraceae bacterium | reverse complement strand
TATGAGTCCTATTTGAAAACAAGAGAAGATATTTTCAAAGGAAGAGATGATAAATTTGTCTGCCTTATGGATTTAGCACTTCTTGCCATGAGAGAACTGAAGAGAAAGGGTAAGCTTCAGGACTTGGAGGAATCCGATGAAATCAATGCCTGCTCCATCGTTGTTCCGGTTGAAATTGATGGAAAGACAGAGGAATGGCTTGTATTCTTCAAAAATGAGACACACAACCACCCAACAGAAATCGAGCCTTTTGGTGGTGCTGCTACCTGTCTTGGTGGAGCAATCCGTGATCCACTTTCAGGACGTGGCTATGTATATCAGGCTATGCGTATTACAGGTGCTGCAGATCCTACAGTTCCTGTTACTGAAACCTTAAAAGGAAAATTATCCCAGAAGAAGCTGGTTCGTGGTGCTGCCAGCGGATATTCTTCCTATGGTAATCAGATTGGTCTGGCTACTGGCTTTGTAAAAGAGTTATATCATCCAAACTATGTTGCAAAGCGTATGGAGATTGGTGCTGTAATGGGTGCTGCTCCTCGTAAAAATGTAATTCGTGAAAATTCCGATCCAGGCGATATCATCATTCTGTTAGGTGGACGTACCGGTCGTGATGGCTGTGGTGGAGCTACCGGTTCTTCCAAGGTTCATACAGAAGCTTCCATTGAAACCTGTGGAGCAGAGGTTCAGAAAGGTAATGCGCCTACAGAACGTAAGATCCAGAGATTATTCAGAAGAGAAGAAGTCAGCAGGTTAATCAAAAAGTGTAACGATTTCGGGGCAGGCGGAGTTTCCGTTGCAATCGGAGAGTTAGCAGATGGTCTTGTCGTTGATTTGGACAAGGTGCCAAAGAAATATGCTGGTCTTGATGGAACAGAATTGGCAATTTCTGAGTCTCAGGAGCGTATGGCAGTCGTTGTTGATCCTAAGGATGTAAAAGAATTCTTAAGCTATACAGCAGAAGAGAACTTAGAGGCAGTAGAGGTTGCTGTTGTAACCGAGGAGCCAAGACTTGTTCTAACCTGGAGAGGAAAAGAAATCGTAAACATTTCCAGAGCATTCTTAGATACCAACGGAGCTCATCAGGAAACAGATGTTGCAGTTGATGTTCCTAAGAAAGAGGACAATTACTTCAACCAGTATTCTATTAAAGCTGTTGAAGAAGATGTAAAAGCAGGAAAAGTAAAAGAGGCAATGCTTGATACCCTCCATGACTTAAATGTCTGCAGTCAGAAGGGTCTTGTTGAAATGTTTGATGCTTCCATTGGAGCAGGCAGTGTTTACATGCCTTACGGTGGAAAATATCAGCTGACAGAAACACAGACGATGGTTGCCAAGCTTCCTGTATTAAAAGGAAAAACAGAGACCGTTACCATGATGAGTTACGGTTTTGATCCATATTTATCAAGCTGGAGTCCATATCATGGTGCTGTTTACGCAGTTCTTGAATCCCTGAGCAAGATTGTTGCCGCCGGTGGAGATTACAGTAAAGTCAGATTTACTTTCCAGGAATACTTCCGTCGTATGACAGAAGATCCACATCGTTGGAGCCAGCCATTCGCTGCTTTACTTGGTGCTTATGATGCTCAGCTTGGATTTGGACTTCCAAGTATCGGTGGAAAGGACAGTATGTCTGGAACCTTCAATGATATCGATGTTCCTCCGACACTTGTGTCATTTGCTGTTGATGTGGCAAAATATCCGGAAATCATTACTCCTGAGCTTAAGAGTGCAGGTAATGTGTTGGTTAAATTTGACATCAGCAAAGACGAATATGATCTTCCTGTTTACGAGAAAGTTTGCGAACTCTATAAAGCAGTAGAAGCTCTGATTCAGAAAAAGGTCATTGTATCTGCATACAGCCTGGATGCAAAGGGTATTGTTGCAGCTGCCTGCAAGATGGCATTTGGTAACCAGTTGGGTGTTGCTTTTGAAAGCAGCTTAAGTGCAGAAAGCCTGTTCACAAATGAACTTGGTAACATCTTAGCCGAAGTTCCGGCAGACAAGCTTGCTGAAATCGGATGCGCTTATACAGTAGTTGGTAAGGTTACAGAGAAAGACTTTACTTACGGTGACGTTTGTGTCAGCGACGAGGAAGCACTGAAATCCTGGAAATCTAAACTGGAAAAAGTATTCCCTACAATCGCTGAAAAAGGAACAGAGAAGGTTGCGTCTCCTTTATATACAGGAAAAGACATCTATGTTTGCAAAAACAAGATTGCAAAACCTACAGTATTTATTCCGGTATTCCCTGGAACAAACTGTGAGTACGACAGCACAAAGGCATTTGAGAGAGCCGGTGCTAATGTAATCACAAAAGTATTTAAAAATATGACAGCAGAAGATATCCGCGAATCTGTGGATGCCTTTGAAAAAGGAATCAGCCAGTCACAGATTATCATGTTCCCTGGTGGTTTCTCCGCTGGAGACGAACCGGATGGAAGTGCTAAATTCTTTGCAACAGCATTCCAAAATGAGAAAATCAAAGAATCTGTTATGAAGCTGTTAAATGAGAGAGATGGTCTTGCACTTGGTATCTGTAATGGTTTCCAGGCACTGATCAAATTAGGAATTGTTCCTCACGGTGAAATTGTAGGACAGAAGGAGGATTCACCGACTCTGACCTTCAACACGATCAACCGTCATATCTCCAAGATGGTTTATACCAGGGTAGTCAGCAGCAAATCTCCATGGTTAGCTGGAGCTGAGCTTGGAAAGACCTATGTGAATCCGGCTTCCCACGGTGAAGGACGTTTCGTTGCACCAGAGGAATGGATTCAGAAATTATTTGAAAACGGACAGGTTGCTACACAGTATGCTGATCCAGAAGGCAATGTTTCCATGGACGAAGAGTGGAATATCAACGGTTCCTATGCTGCTATCGAGGGTATTACATCCCCTGATGGAAGATGCTTAGGTAAGATGGCTCACTCCGAGAGACGTGATGACGCAGTTGCAATGAATATTTACGGAGAACAGGATCTGAAGATCTTTGAATCCGGAGTAAAATACTTCCAGTAAGCAGCTGGAAAATGAATGGACCCTGTATGGAGATAACAACCTCTGTACAGGGTCCTGAGTTATTAGATAGTTTGCTGGTGTCAATAGAAGGCAATGTGAGGGATAAGAAAATACAGTAGAGGTATGGTGCACTGGGGAAGAGGCAATTTCATGGATATAATTCAGTTTTTAGAGTCTTTTGGTCATACAGGAATTTATATTATCGATCGTAGTACAATGGAAGTTTACTACGAGAATACAACGGCTCAGAAGGTAACTGTGAAAAACCGCATTGGGCAGCCATGCTATCTGGTTCATGGGAATACTGCTATGTGTGCCAGCTGCCCATTAAGAAACGAAAACAGGACGTCGTATGCAATTCGTAAGGATCTTGGAATGGTCTTTATGATTCAGGCACTGGAAACGGAATGGGATGGAAATGAGGCCTATGCAATTCTAGTCAGAAAACAGAGTAATCTGCCTAAAAATACAAGTATGAATGCGGATATGCAGCAACGTTTAAACCGTGCGATTCATTCCACTGTCTATTCCTACTGTGAAATCAATATGAGCACAGGGTGCTGCCATGTAATACATTTTGGACAAAAAGACAAGGAGCTTCATGATTTCCCTTATGAGGTACATTTATCAGATGTACTTGAAAAATATGTGAATCCTTTGGAAAAGGATTCCGTTCTGGAAACACTTGGTTTAGAAAATTTGCAGAAGCTAAGCGCACAAAGTGATGGGCCTAAGGAAATAACAATTAAGTTCAGTTCAAGAAAAGCTGCTGATGGTGCGCATATTTTGGAAAGCAGGATTTTTGTTTTAAGAGATGAACTGCCTCATTATATTACAATTCTTACCAGCGATATTACTAAAATACAGTCAAAGGAGAATCAGCACAGACAATTCGAAAATTTCATTAACGGAATACCAGGGGGCGTTGGAATTTACAATATTTACAAGGATGGAACGGTTGAGATGTCCTACATCAATGATGGTTATTATCAGATGATAGGTGACTCCCGGGAAAATCGAGAACGGTACACAGGTCGACAGGCACTGGAGGCAGTACCGGAGGAATATCAGGATAAAGTCAAAAAGGTATTGGCCAGGGCAATAAAAGAAAAAAC
Organism: uncultured Lachnospiraceae bacterium; assembly: GCA_964619485.1. GTDB lineage: Bacteria > Bacillota > Clostridia > Lachnospirales > Lachnospiraceae > UBA2882. The sequence continues at coordinate 9,695 of CAZUCI010000070.1, read as the reverse complement.
GGATTTTCAGGTGCGTATCCCAAATTATAATACGAATGGTATTTTACACTGGCTTCAGTTAAATGGAAAAATTGTGGAATATCTTGAGGACAGATATGTTGCATACGTTACCTATACAGATGTGACGGCATATGAAAAGAATTCCCGTGCATTGGAAAGAGCTAATGCGGAGATTCAGATTGCCTCAACAGCAGGAGGAATTCTTTACTGGCTCTATGATGTGGAAAAACATCGTACTGTCATTACGAATGGAAGGGGCTATGGGTACAATCAGGTTATCGAAAACGTGCCGGAGACGTTTAGAGGGTCTGGCGATGTCCATCCTGAGGAGGAAGCAGATTACTTCCATATGTTTGAACAGATGGAAAAAGGCGTTGATTCCTGCGACTGCTATGCACGGATCTTTAATCATTTAATTAAGGAATATCAATGGCAGCATGTGATTTTTACAAAATTTACCGAGGGACAGTATATAGGATCTGCCATAGATGTGACAGAACAAAAACGTGCAGAGCAGCAATATGAAGTGGAGATTACCCTTAGAAACGATCTGCTTAAAGACTGTATTCTGTTCTGTCAGGTCAATCTGACAAAGGGTGTGATGGAAGAGAAGGTTACAAAGTATCCGGAATTTGATCAGAAGCAGGCACCTTTTGAGATTGATGCTTCCTATTGGAAAGATAAAAGTGATTTTTTACCAGACAGAAAAAATTATGAAAATATAAAAGATACCTTATCTGTAAAATCACTTTTTCAGGCATGGAATGAAGGAAAGACGCATATCACAATGCCGGCTTATCAGATACAACTGACAGAGGGAATCCGCATGATGGAGACATCAGTTACGCTGGTAAGAAAACCAGTTAGTGGAGACATTATTGCTTTTGTATATTCCAGAGATGTTACAGAAAGAGAAATTAATAAGTGGATTTCATCCAGGCTGTTGAATGAACAGTATGAAGCCATTAACATTATTGACTGTAGAACAGGACGGTATGCACTTTATTCTTTTGATTACAACAAAAGTGCCGTTGAGAGCACTCACTCGGAACAATATACGGAGGGAATAAAAAAATTCTCTCAAAAGTATATCTGTGAGGAGGATCAAAAGAATTACAGGACGATGGCGGAGCTGTCAAAGATACGGGAAACACTTGACAAAGAAGGGCGATATTATTTCTCTTTTCGGTTAAAATCTGATGGAAAAGAAAAACCGGTTAAAAAGATGTCCTATTTCTATCTGGAACAGAATCATCATGCAATCCTTAGCGTTCTGGAGGATATTACAGAGATAAACCGAAGAGAAAAGGAAAATCTGGACAGGATTCATGCTGCACTTGAAAAGGCAGAGCTTGCAACAAAAGCAAAGTCAGAATTTCTGTCAAGGATGAGCCATGATATGAGAACCCCTATGAATGGAATTCTCGGAATGGCAGAATTGTCAGAGGACGAAAATGATCTGGCTGTTTTGAAAGCAAATATACATAATATTAAGGATTCCGGTGATTACCTCCTGGGGCTGATCAATGATACCCTTGATTTTCAACGGATTGAAAGCGGAAAACTGATTTTGGAGACTGTAATTGTAAATGCAGAAACAGTACTTCAGGGAATACTTGAACTGATAAGACCGGCAGCAGAAAAGAAAGACATTCATTTTGAATATAAAAATATCAATGCTGATTTTGAATGGAACGTCCGTGTCGATCCAATCAGAATGAAACAGATTTTTATCAATTTATTGTCCAATGCGATTAAATTCACACCAGAGGGAGGAACCATTTTATTTACTACCGAATTGATTAAGCGGGAGGGAATGATTTCCCATGATAAAATGGTCATTCGTGATACCGGTATAGGAATGAGTGAGGATTTTATTAAAAATCGTATTTTCAAACCCTTCAGCCAGGAGCGAAATGAGGTAACCGGGCAATATGCAGGCTCCGGACTGGGACTTTCCATTGTAAAGAGTCTTGTGGAGCTTATGGGTGGAAGCATTGAAGTCGAGAGTCAAATTGGTGTAGGAACAGCATTTACCATTTATCTGGATTTTGAGAGAGTGGACGAAGCTGAAGCAAAGGATGAGCAGGTTAACCTTAAACAGGAAAAGGAAGATACCTTTGAAAAATTGAAAGGAAAGAAAATTTTGCTTGCAGAAGATCATCCGGTCAATGCGGATATAGCAAGGAGGCTTCTTGAAAAAGAGAAATGTGAAATACAGTGGGTGAAAAACGGACGGGAATGTCTGAACGCTTTTTCCGATTCAAAGCCAGGACAATATGACATGATATTGATGGATATTCGTATGCCGGAAATGGATGGTCTGGAAACCGCCAGGGCAATTCGGGCGTTGGAGCGCACAGATGCGAAAAGGATTCCCATTGTTGCAATGACAGCCAATGCCTTTGCAGAGGATGTACAGGCGGCTATTGATGCGGGAATGAATGCACATATTTCGAAACCAATTGAACCCTGGGTCATGTACGAAACAATTGCAGAAAATTTAAGTAAGGAATAGATAAGAGCTCCGGGTCAGTCAAGGCTGCCCAGGGGCTCTTCGTTCATTTCGTAAAAAAGTTCATTGGTATCCAGTAAAGATAAGCCTTTATGAATCGAGAAAATCAGAATGGCATCCCGTTTGTTTTTGGCGTAAAGGATTGCCTCACCGGAGGTTTCCAGGGCACGGATAGTCTCAGCCAGAGAGCAACCGGCAGCAAGACAAAGGGCAAGAATTTTATTTCGCCCAGGCTGTTTTTTAGAATCCTCCTGCAGAATTTGATAAGCATAGCTTCGGTCGAGACCCGAGCGGATGATGACTTCGCCTTTGGCTAAGCCCTTTTGCTTCAGCAGCCCATTAAAATAAGCACAGAAGCTTTGGGGAAAGTCGGCTTTTTCGGTCTCGCCAAGATAGGAGTCCAGCTCTGTGGCGGAGGAAAGGTTTTTTAAGGTGTGCAGTAATTCATCGGTATTTTTTTCAGACATTTCTATGATAATGCTCCATTGATGAAGCATTAATTTCCTTTCTGTTATGTGATAAAAAACAATTTTATGGTAATATGAAAATAGAAAAATGACAAGAGGAAAATGTCAAGAGGTATAAAAATGTCACAGAACAGCAGAGAATTTTTAGAAGAAATGTATCCAGATCTTGCAAAATTGGGGGGAAGAGAAAATTTTCATATCTGCCAGAGTAAAATGGATGGTAGAATTTATATTAAAAAAGAGATTCAGGCTGCAAATACGCAGGTTTATGAAGCTTTGCAGAATATGCCATGCAAAAATCTCCCTAAAGTCTATGAAGTGGCAATTATTTCTGAAAACCGTGTGCTTGTGATTGAAGAGTATATCCATGGTCAGACATTGGAAACGGTTTTAAAACAGAATAATCTGACGGAGGAAAGAGCCACCGAAATTATATTGGAGATTTTAAGGGGGCTTTCAAGCTTACACAGCCTTAATCCGCCAATCATTCATAGAGATTTGAAGCCATCCAATATTATGATCAATGAGGATGGCATCGTGAAAATCATGGATTATAACATTGCCCGTGTTTATAAAAATGGGGAGAGCGCAGATACGGTATTTATGGGGACCAATGAATTTGCAGCACCAGAGCAATATGGATTTGCACAGTCTGACGCCAGAAGTGATTTATTTGCAGTCGGTGTAATCGCTAAAAGGATGCTGCGGGAACCATTCAGTCCTTACTGGAAAAGATTTTGTGATACCTGTACACAGATAGATGCTGTCAACAGATTTCAAAATGCCCAGGCAGCTGCAGATTTTCTCACCAGACATATACTCAGGGAGGGTGGACCGTGGATTGAGAGAAGCGAAAAGGTATTTTCACTTCCAATTCCCGGTTTTCGAAGCGGAAACATTGTTCATATGATTCTTGCTGTTTTTGGTTATCTTGCCTTTTTTGCCAGCGTTTGGGATGTGCAGTTTAAGGACAGTGCTGGAAAGCCAGTGCCACCGACTGCCATGTGGATAGAAAGAGGCGGATTTGTTCTGGCATTTTTTCTGGCACTTTTTATGCTGACAGATTATCTTCAGATCAGACGTTTTTTCCCAGGAGCAAGAAACAGGAATCCGTGGATTCGATGGAGTGCGATTCTCTTGTACAGCGCGATTCTTTTTGTACTTATGATTGTGATTGCAATTACCATTGCAGGAGTCTGACAGGAGTTTCGCAGAAATTTGACAGAAATTTGACAGGAGTTTGGCAGGAGTCTGCTGGCAGCATACCCCACGAAATCATTAAATTGATATAATCTCTTTATCTTATATGAGTAGAAATTAGAGAGGCTCGTACAGGAAATCTGATATCAGTCATTTGAAAAAGAGAAAAGGGGTAAACATATGCCAGAGAAACCAAAAAAGAAAAAGAAAACAGGCTTGATCATTGCGATTGTTGTGATTGTATGTCTTTTTGGAGCATGTACAGCAGGAAGCAAAGGCTCAGATGAAAAAAAGGAAATTACGGAAACAGGTAAGAATGAGACAGAAGCTGCGGATGCCGCTTCTGATGAACAAAAGGATGATATGACAGAAACGTCAGAAAACGAAGCTGAGCAGGAAAATGCAGCAGATACCGCCATTGAAGAGACGATACTTGTCGACCAGGACGGTGTGAAGGTAACCGCACTGGAGCTTGTGGATGACCCGATATGGGGAGAAGGAATCAAGGTACTGGTAGAAAATGATTCTGCAAAGAATGTGGGAGTTTTTACAGAAACCATTGCAGTCAATAATTATATGATTTCCAATTTATTTTCTACGACAGTAGCTGCAGGGAAAAAGGTGAATGACACGATTTATCTTTCTTCTGGTGGACTGGAAGAAGCAGGAATAGATACAATCGCAGATATCGAAATGGACTTTCATGTATTTGACGGAGACAGCTTTGAACAGTTATTTGATGTAAAAGGTGTTCAGCTGCCAACCTCAAACAGTGGCAGTGTGCAGCAGAAGGCCCTTGATGATGGTCAGGTATTATATGAGCAGGATGGAATCAAAATCGTCGGAAAATATGTAGATGAGAACAGCTTCTGGGGAATGGGAATTCTGTTATATCTGGAAAATACGACAGATCAGAATGTGACCGTGCAGTGTGACAATCTTTCGGTAAATGGATTTATGCTCACACCACTTTTTTCCAGTCAGGTAAATGCAGGCAAGATGGCCATTGATCAGATTGATATGATGCAGAGCGAGCTGGAGGAGAACGGAATCACCAGTGCCGAAGAGGTGGAGCTGGAATTCCATATTATTAATCCGGATACCTATGAAACCATGGTGAAAACAGAGCCGATTAGTTTTTCGCTGAAATAAAAGGAGAAATAAAAGCTCCTGCAAAAAAGATTGCGAAAACCCATACTGCATGGTAACATTTAAAGCAGAGAAACCGTCAGGGGATGCAACAGGCACGGTAAAAATCTCAAGCTGAAAATAGTAAAGGGGAGAAAAAATGACACCAGTAGAAAAGTATGGAAAGCTGTCTGTAAGCGGAAGAGAGCTTGTAGACAAAAATGGGGAAAGGGTACAGTTAAAAGGAATCAGCACACATGATCTGTCCTGGTATCCACAGTATGTGAACGAAGGATTTGTAAGGCAGATGCGCGACGAATGGAATGCAGACCTTCTGCGTCTTGCCATGTACACTGCTGAGGAGGATGGGTATTGCGTAGGTGATGATGCGAACCGTCAGAAACTTCAGGATTTGGTCGAAAAAGGTGTTAAGATTGCAACAGAGCTTGGCATGTATGTCATTGTGGACTGGCATATTTTGTCAGATTCCAATCCATTACAGTACAAGGAGCCTGCAAAGGAATTTTTTGCCAGGATGTCTGCAAAATTTGCAGATTATGAAAATGTTATATATGAAATCTGTAACGAGCCCAATGTGGATGCAGTATGGGATGATGTTTATGCTTATGCAAATGAGATTATTCCAATCATTCGCAAAAATGACACGGATGCCGTTATTTTAGTTGGAACGCCTGTATGGTCCCAGAGAGTTGATGAAGCAGTGAAAAAACCGGTAACCGGCTTTGATAATCTGATGTATGTATTACATTTTTATGCGGATACCCACAGAGATGATTTGAGAAAGCTGCTTGCAGATGCTCACGATGCAGGACTTCCGGTTTTTGTCAGTGAATTTGGAATCTGTGATGCTTCCGGAGCAGGAGATATTAATGTGGAGCAGGGTGACAAATGGCTTTCTCTTTTAAATGAGAGAAATATCAGCTATTGTATTTGGAACATCTCAAACAAGGATGAAACCAGTGCCATGTTTGTTCCGGAGTGTGAAAAGGTAAATGGGTTCACAGCGGCTGACTTGAGAGACCAGGCAAAATGGTATCTGAGTATTTTGAATGGAAATAGAAAAGTATAAAAATTTTATAAAGATGGTATTAAAATTTACCATTGTCAGACAAAAAAGTGCAGAATAAATGAGTTTTGCACTTTTTTTAATACAATTTTATGACGCATAAGGGATTGAATTGTTTTATAATAGTAGTATATTTACAAAATAACAAAAAATTAAGGAGATGGGCAAATGGACAACTTGGCACAAAGCCTGTTGGAAGAGCTGCAATGCGAGACCGTCTTCACGATTCCGGTCTTTGGCGGAATAGAAGTATCGGAATCCGTGGTCATCACCTGGGTCATTATGGCAGTGATGGTGCTTGCCGCTATCTGTCTGACCAGAAATCTGAAAATCGACCATATCAGTAAGAGACAGGCAGTGGTGGAAACCATTGTTACCAGGTTAAATGGTATGGTGGAAGGAATGATTGGCCCAGAGGGCAGAAGGTATGTCCCCTATCTGGCAACCGTCTTAGTCTACATAGGACTGGCCAATATTATTGGTCTGTTTGGAATGAAATCACCGACTAAGGATCTGAATGTGTCAGCAGCACTTTCTATTATGAGTATTTTGTTGGTAGAGGGAGCAGGTATCTATCAAAAGGGTGTAAAAAGGTGGCTGCATAAATTCGCAGAACCGATTGCCATTGTTACACCAATAAATATTTTGGAAGTTTTTACCAGACCCTTGTCACTTTGCATGCGACTGTTTGGTAACGTACTAGGTGCATTCGTCATCATGGAGCTGATTAAGCTGGTGGTTCCATTGGTGGTACCGGCTGTATTCTGTCTGTATTTTGATTTATTTGATGGATTGCTGCAGGCCTATGTATTTGTATTTTTAACTTCCCTTTATATTAAAGAGGCAATTGAATAGAAGTGATTCGGATTGAAGCAATTGGGTAGAAGCTTCATGAAAAAGCAAAATTGAAAGAGTAGAAGGACGAAAAGAAAAGGAGATTTTTATTATGAGTACATTAATCGCTATTGGAGCAGGTATTGCAGTATTGGTAGGTCTTGGAGCAGGTATCGGTATTGGTATTGCCACAGGAAAGGCAACAGAGGCCATCGCAAGACAGCCTGAGGCAGAGGGAAAAATCAGTAAAACCCTGATTCTTGGATGTGCACTTGCAGAGGCAACAGCTATCTACGGCTTTGTTATCGCACTTCTGATTATTATGATCTTAAAGTAAAAAGAGAAAGGCAGGGTGGTAACACATGCTCCGTTTAGACTGGAATTTATTATTTACCATTATCAATCTGCTGCTGCTTTTTGTTTTAATGAAAAAGTTTCTTTTTGCACCGGTGGAAAAGATTATTGCCGCCAGACAGGAAGAGGCGGATCGTCAGTTCAAAGAGGCAGAGGACAAAAAGGCAGAGGCAGACGAATTAAAAATCAAATATTCCGAGGAACTGTTACAGATTTCCGAGGAGAAGAAGAAGACCCTTTCCGAGGTTCGCAAAACAGCGGATGGTGAGTATCGTCGTATTGTGGAGGATGCACAGGAAAAGGCAAAACAGCTGAAGGAAGAGGCAAAGACCGAGGCTGAGGCAAAGAAGAAACAGATGATGAAAGAGGCAGAATCTGAAATTGCAGAAATGATTGTGGAGGCAGCAGGCAAGGTGGTTGGCAGTCAGAATGGTGCAAAGGTAGATGAATCTCTTTACAACAAATTTTTGGACAAAGCGGGTGATGAGACGTGACACAGGCAGCAATAGATTATGCAGATGGTTTACATAAAACAAATATACCACGGGAACTGTTGCAGCAGACCAAAGGAATTCTGGAGGCAGTGCCACAGGTAGGCGTCGATTTTGGTGACCCTACGGTTTCGTTAGAAAAGAAACACCTGGTAATTGAGCGGGTTTTCCCAAAGGAAATCCGAAACTTTTTAAAATTGTTGTGTGACAATAATGATTTTTCTTTATTTTCTGAGATCTGTGAAGTTTATGACGAGCAGGGAAAAACACCGGAAAAGCTGGCAAAGACAGCACAGCTTCTCTATGTGACAAAACCGTCAGAAGAGCAGTTAATTGGAATACAAAAGTTTTTGGTAAAAGAATTTCATAATGAGGATATTGGATTAGAGTGTAAAGAAGATAAGGATTTAAAGAGCGGTTTTATTTTGAAGGTCGGAACCAAAGAGTACGACTGGAGTGAAAAGGGCCGTTTGGAACAGCTGAAGGCTAGCATGGAGCAGGCTGTTCTTAAATCCAATAAGCCCTCCTTTAGTCAGGAGAGCATTATTTCCATTCTCCGGAGTGAAATAGAGGATTTTGATCTGGAGGCAAAGGATAAGGAGGTTGGTGTCGTCAACTGGGTCGGTGATGGAATCGCCAACGTGGACGGCATTGATCATGCATTTTATGGCGAAATCGTGCAGTTTGACTGTGGCGTAAAGGGCATGGTTCAGGATGTCCGTCAGGATGAGATTGGTGTTATTCTCTTTGGCCGTGATACGGAGATTAAAGAGGGCAGCCGTGTTGTCAGAACCGGAAAAATGGCGGGTATTCCTGTAGGCGAAGGCTTTCTTGGAAGAATTGTTGATGCACTGGGAGCACCTCTTGACGGGCTTGGTGCCATTGAGTCAAATGGCTATAGACCAATTGAATTCCCTGCACCGAGTATTGTAGACCGTAAATCAGTATCGGTTCCTATGGAAACGGGTATTCTGGCAATTGATTCCATGTTCCCAATCGGACGTGGACAGCGTGAATTGATTATCGGAGACAGACAGACCGGCAAAACATCCATCGCCATGGATACGATTTTGAATCAAAAGGGAAAAGACGTAGTCTGTGTTTATGTGGCAATCGGGCAAAAGGCATCCACTATTGCAAAACTGGTTAACACCTTAAAGAAGCATGATGCCATGAATTATACCATTATTGTTTCCGCAACAGCGTCTGATCCGGCTCCATTGCAGTATATTTCTCCTTATTCAGGAACTGCTTTGGCAGAATACTTCATGTATGCAGGAAAGGATGTCCTGATTGTCTATGATGATCTGTCCAAGCATGCAGTGGCTTATCGTGCGATATCCCTGTTATTGGAGCGTTCCCCAGGACGAGAGGCTTATCCCGGAGATGTCTTTTATTTACATTCCAGATTACTGGAGCGTTCCAGTCGTCTGACACCGGAGGCCGGTGGTGGTTCCATTACGGCGCTGCCTATTATTGAAACCCAGGCCGGTGATGTTTCCGCTTATATTCCGACCAACGTGATTTCTATTACAGATGGTCAGATTTTCTTAGAGAGTGAACTGTTCTTTGCAGGGCAGCGCCCGGCGGTCAATGTTGGCTTGTCAGTATCCCGTGTC
>CAZUCI010000069.1:0-14079 GCA_964619485.1 uncultured Lachnospiraceae bacterium | reverse complement strand
TATCCTTATCCGTGTCCTCCATGAATACCGTTCCACAGTCGAACTTTGTAAGAATAACATCCAAACCACCTATATGGTCTGCATCCGCATGAGAGCCAACAACATAATCCAGACTGGTTACACCCTGCTTACTGAGATATAGCTGGACTGTAGTACCCTTATCTCTGTCTCCAGCATCAATTAGAAGATAATGTCCATCACATCCAATGAGGGTGCAATCACCCTGTCCAACATCAATGAAGTGCACACTGAGATTTCCCACTGTCTCTTCTGTTAGCTTCATATTCTCTGACGAGTTCTCTTCGAATTCGCATTCCATTTCTATATTATCGTCTACAACTTCAACTTGTTCCACTTCCGTTGCCTGACTAGTTGAATTTTTTTCTAAGGATGCAGTTCCACATCCTCCCAGAAGACAACCTGCCATCAAAGAAAATGCTAAAGCTGGTGCTAACCATTTTTTCATTTTACCTTTTATCCCCTTATATACAAAGCACCCGCAGAACCAAGTTCCTGCGGGCACCAAAAATATCAAATATTATCCAAATAAATATTTTCTCTGCTCTTCTGTGAGAACATCTATTTTCTTTCCAAGGAAATTCAGTTTTCTAACAGCAACTCCTTCATCAACCTCTGCTGGAACGTCGATGAGCTTCTCTGTCATCTTGTCCGCATTTTCTACCAGATATTTAGCAGAAAGAGCCTGAATTGCAAAACTCATATCCATAATCTCTGCCGGATGTCCATCACCACAGGCAAGGTTAACGAGACGGCCTTCTCCTAATACACAGAGCGTATTGCCATTTTTCAAGGTGTAACCCATAATGTTGTGACGCATCTCCTTTGCTTCCACAGCGATTTCACGAAGTCTTGCCATATCAATTTCACAATCAAAATGACCTGCATTACAGAGGATTGCTCCATCCTTCATTTCCATGAAGTCTTCCTCGTCAATGACTTTATCACAGCCAGTAACGGTAACAAAGAAGTCGCCCTTCTTAGCTGCTTCCTTCATAGGCATAACATCAAATCCATCCATAACTGCTTCGATTGCTTTTACCGGATCAATTTCCGTTACGATTACCTGAGCTCCAAGACCTTTGGCTCTCATAGCGGTACCTTTTCCACACCATCCGTAACCGGCAACAACAACTGTCTTTCCTGCTACAATTAAGTTCGTGGTACGGTTGATGCCATCCCAGACAGACTGGCCTGTACCATAACGGTTATCAAAGAAATGCTTGCACTGTGCATTATTGACACGAACCATTGGGAATTTTAACTTTCCTGCGCGGTTCATATTCTCTAAACGGATAATACCAGTGGTTGTCTCTTCACATCCACCGATTACTTCCGGAATCAGATCAACGAATTCGGTGTGCATCATATTGACCAGGTCACCGCCATCATCGATGATGATATTTGGTCCGATCTTTAATACTTCACGAATGTGGTGATTATATTCCTCATCTGTTGCATCATACCATGCATGAACCTCAAGTCCTGCTGCCACCAAGGCTGCTGCCACATCATCCTGCGTAGAAAGTGGATTGGAACCGGTTACATACATATCAGCTCCACCGGCCTTTAATACCTTGCAAAGATAAGCCGTCTTTGCTTCCAGATGAACAGAAAGAGCGACCTTCTTACCTGCAAAAGGTTTTGTTTTACTGAATTCTTCCTCCAGAGTACGAAGTAAGTCACAATTTCTTCTTACCCATTCAATTTTTAACTCACCGGAATGAGCCAGATTCATATCTCTGATTTCACTTGCCATGAATTTTTTCCTCCATTTTATTACTTTTCTTTAATTTCTTTTTCACACTGCCTTTTATTATACTATAAACCACTTTTCTGTGCCAACAGAAACAAAAAAAATAAAGTTTTTGCACTTTGGCTAAAAATGTTGCGTTTTATTTTTTTGAATTAGCAATATTTCACAATTATGTGTTTCGTGCTCGTGAACATTTCTCTTAATCTTATTGCAATTGCATATGAAATCAATTTCATAACTATACAAATTGTCCATATTTTAATCTTTTATTTTAAATCAGCAAATTTGCATCTTCCATTTTTTTGTACTATGATACAAGAAAGTTAAAACCAATCACAATCAATCACCAAACCAAACCTAGGCAATATAAGGGCGTCCATCAGAAATGATCGACGCCCTTTTGCTTTGCTTATTTATAGATTTACAATATTTCTGTTTTCACCCTTTAAGAAGGCTTCCACATTGTAATAAACCTCTTTTGCAAGTCTGTTTCTTGCTTCCGTGCTCGCCCATGCCATATGTGGCGTGATAATCAACTTGCCGCTGTCTTTTATTTCAGCTAATGGATTGTCAGCTGTAATTGGCTCTTTTTCCAAAACATCCAGGCCTGCTGCCCTGATATATCCCTCTTCCAATGCAGTATACAAATCTGCATTATTAACAACGGGTCCTCTTGCAACATTTAGCAGAATTGCAGATTTTTTCATCTTCTTCATCGCTTCCAAATTAATCAGATTCTTTGTCAAATCTGATAATGGACAGTGAATAGAGATAAAATCACTTTTTTCTAACAATTCATCAAAGGATACTTTTTCATATTCTGTGGAAGCGTTTCTTCCTGTAACAGAATAGTAAACTACATGACAGCCAAAGCCTTCCGCGATTCTTGCAGCTCTCTTTCCAATATTTCCAAGGCCAACGATACCCCAGGTCTTCCCTTCTAACTCATAGAATTTCTGATCAAAATTGGAAAACCTATCCTGTGCACCATAGGCACCGGATTTTACATAATTATCATAGAAAGGTAACTGCTCCAACAGATATAAGACCATTGCAAAGGTATGCTGGGCAACCGCTGCAGTAGAATAATCCTTTACATTGGCAACCTTAATGCCTCTGCTCTTACAATATTCCAAGTCAACATTATCGTAACCTGTTGCAAACTCACATACTAATTTCACATTTGCAGCTTCTCCAATTGTGCTTTCATTAATTGGAGCCTTGTTGGCAATAATCACATCTGCGTCCTTCACGCGCTCCTTTACCTGATCTCCAACAGTATTACCGAAGTAGGTTACCTCGCCAAAATCTTCATACATGGAAAGATCCACATCTGTTCCAATACTGTTCTGTTCCAAAACTACTATTTTCATATCCATTCCTCTTCTTGCCTGGCATAAGGCCAGTTCCTTTATACTTATTTCTTTTGTAATTCCTGATACTGTTTTGCCAGCTCTTCAGCCGGCTTTTCCACCTGCTCTTTGACAAACAGGAATAGTTCTTCTATTTCTTCTTGTTTCTCCTCCAAATCATTTGCTGTTTGAAGTAAAGACTTTCCGTTTTTACACTTTTTCTGAATTAAAGATATTAGTTTTATCAGTTCGCCACGTTCTAATCCACGTGCTTCCCTCTCATCCATCCTATCCTTCATCAATTCTTCCAACGCGTTACACATAATTCCACCTCCAAATCTTTCTTCGTTTGCTCTTACAACCAGATCCATTACAGATTCATATAACTTATTATCTCTGTTTTTTTCATATGATTTAATCAGCTTATAGGAAAGTTGATTATCCTTCATTCTGTTGGTCAGGCTTCGCAAATACAAATTTTCATCATCAGATAATTTCTCCGTTATAATCAACTGCATAGGAATTTTGTCCCAAAAAATCTGGTAAATCCCTGCTTCTTTTAATACAATTTGATATCCTCTTTGCTTTTGTAAATGCTTAATCATTTTTTGTGGATATCTACTACAAACAAAGGTGATTGTTATCTCACTTATCTTTACTCTGTCCACATTTGACGCATCTGCTTTATAAAAGCAGGCATAACCATAAACCTGATAAAAATCATCGATGCTTAGATAATCAACCGGACTCTTATATTCAACAATATTGTATGTCCTAAAGATTCTTCCGATATTCTTTTTAATTTGTCGCTCTGGTTCCTTTTTGATAATCAATACATCGATTTCTTTAGGTTTTGTGCCAAGTTGATGTTCGTTTTCAAATGTCAGATATTCAGCTTCCTGTTCCAGCTCAATCTGAATGCCTGCATAAAAGCCCGGATGCCACTGTAGTGGCTCTTTCTCTTGTACTTCCATGAATACCTCCTTTGTGTGCAGGAGCATTCATAAAAACAAGTATCTTTCACTCTTTTCCTATTTTAAACTCCTGCTTTTATTGTTTTGTTGGGATAAAAGCAAGAATTTTCGAAATGATAGATTTTTAGATCAGGAATATTGATATTCCTTTCAGAAACAGCTTTGTGCTGCAAAAAGAAAAAATTTGCTTTGTGTTGATGATAGCAAATTTTCTCTTTATACACAAGCCTTTCTTTGCTTGAACCACAAGTAATTATGGTATATAATTGTGTGAGTAAAATTTAATCGTTTCAGAGGAGGATAAATAATGATTAATTGGAACAATTTAGACACACTTCCATCTTATCAGAAGCTGATGGACACAGATTGTGTAGATCTCCCAGAGGTTATGTCTGGTGATAATGGTGCCGAACGTGTTAAGAATTATACAATTCCTATGGCAGAAGGTTTTCATTACAATTATGCTGCAAAACAGGTAGATGACAACATTATGTCCATGCTTGTTGATTTGGCAAATGAAGCACAGATCGTTGAGAAATTTGAGGCTCTTTACAATGGGGAAGTAATCAACACAGGCGAGAAACGTCTGGTTATGCATCATATGACTCGTGGTCAGCTTGGTAAACCGGTAAATGCTGACGGAACAGATAAACGTGCTTTCTATACAGAACAGCAGAGCAAAATCGCTGCTTTTGCTAACAAAGTACACGCAGGTGAAATCACAAATGCTGCCGGCGAGAAATTTACAACAGTTGTTCAGATTGGAATCGGCGGAAGTGACTTAGGTCCTCGTGCCATGTACCTTGCTCTTGAGAACTGGGCAAAGAAAACCGGAACCTTTAAAATGGAAGCAAAATTCATCAGCAACGTAGATCCTGATGATGCATCCGCAGTTTTAAGCTCTATTGATGTTGCTCATACCATGTTTGTTCTTGTTTCCAAATCTGGTACAACCCTTGAGACATTAACCAATGAGTCTTTTGTTAAAAATGCTCTTACAAACGCAGGACTTTCTCCATCTGATCATATGATTGCAGTTACCAGTGAGACATCTCCACTTGCCAAGAGTGATGATTACCTGGCTGCATTCTTTATGGATGATTATATTGGCGGACGTTTCTCTTCCACATCTTCTGTTGGTGGTGCTGTTCTTTCCCTGGCATTCGGACCGGAGGTATTTGCTGCATTCTTAGATGGTGCTGCAGCGGAAGATAAATTGGCTGCTAACAAGGATATTATGAAAAACCCGGCTGCTGTAGACGCTTTAATCGGTGTTTACGAGAGAAACATTTTAGGATATCCTGAGACAGCAGTTCTTCCATACTCTCAGGCATTGAGCCGCTTCCCTGCACATTTGCAGCAGGTTGATATGGAATCCAATGGTAAATCCGTTAACCGTTTCGGCGGCGTAATCAATTACCCTACTGGTCCTATCATTTTTGGTGAGCCTGGAACAAACGGACAGCATTCCTTCTATCAGCTGCTTCACCAGGGAACTGATATTGTACCTCTTCAGTTCATCGGTTTCAAAAACAGCCAGATTGGCAATGATGTAGTTATCGAAAACAGCACAAGCCATCAGAAATTATGTGCTAATGTTTCTGCTCAGATTGTTGCATTTGCCTGTGGTAAATCAGATGATAACACAAACAAGAACTTCGAGGGTGGCCGTCCATCCAGCATTATTGTTGGTGAAGACCTCAATCCAAAATCTCTTGGTGCTCTTTTATCTCACTTTGAGAATAAAGTTATGTTCCAGGGCTTCTTATGGAATGTAAACAGCTTTGACCAGGAAGGTGTTCAGCTTGGAAAAGTATTAGCGAAACGTGTTCTTGCTCATGAAACTGACGGAGCTTTAAAAGCTTACGCAGATATGTTTAATATCTAATTTAAAAATTTAAATGCTGGATTTATTATATGCTGTTCGTTTTTTTGCGGACAGCATATTGTAAGTCAACAAGGAGAAATTATTATGAAATACACACCAAAAGGAGTCTGCTCCCAGTCAATCGATATTGAAATGGACGGCGATACCATCGAATCTGTAGCTTTTGTTGGTGGATGCAACGGAAATTTACAGGGTATTGGTGCATTAGTAAAAGGAATGAAAGCTGAAGAAGCTATTTCCAAATTGAAGGGCATTAAATGTGGATTTAAATCTACCTCCTGCCCGGATCAGTTAGCTCTTGCTTTAGAATCTATTATGAATCAGTAACATACTGTATTTTGTATAGGGATTAAAAAATTTGTTTGCGGAGACTATTATGAAAAGAATCGTTTTAACCGGTGGTGGCACTGCTGGTCATGTAACACCTAATATTGCCCTTTTGCCACGACTAAAGGAAATGGATTATGATGTCCATTACATTGGTTCCTATGAAGGAATCGAAAAAAAATTAATTGAAGATTATGGAATTCCTTATTACGGAATTGCAACCGGAAAATTCCGTCGCTATTTTGACCCAAAGAATTTTTCCGATCCTTTCCGTGTCATAAAAGGATATGGTGAAGCTCGAAAAATTTTAAAACAAATCAAACCTGACGTTGTTTTTTCCAAAGGCGGATTTGTGTCTGTTCCTGTAGTCAGAGCAGCAGCTTCCCTGAAAATTCCTTGTATTATACATGAATCTGACATGACCCCTGGTCTTGCCAATAAGCTTTGTATCCCTGTTGCAAACAAAGTTTGCTGTAACTTCCCGGAGACACTTCAGTATCTTCCGGAGGAAAAGGGAATTGTTACCGGCTCACCAATTCGTGAGGAGTTATCAAAGGGTAACAAAATTTCTGCATTAAATCTCTGTGGCTTTGATGCAAATACACCTGTAATCATGGTAATCGGTGGTTCTCTTGGTGCCGCCAATGTTAACAAGGCAGTTAGAGAAGCCTTACCGGAGCTGTTAAAGGATTTCCAGGTTGTTCACATCTGTGGAAAAGATAAAATTGATAATCTTCTGCTTACTACCAAGGGCTATAAGCAGTTTGAATATGTAAAAGCAGAGTTAAAGGACATTTTTGCTATGGCCGATGTGGTAATCAGTCGTGCCGGTGCCAATGCCATCTGCGAATTATTGGCTTTACAGAAACCAAACCTCCTGATTCCACTTATGGCCGGAAGCCGTGGTGATCAGATTTTAAATGCCAAATCCTTTGAAGCCCAGGGCTATTCCATGGTCCTTTCCGAGGATGACATTACAACCCAGGTCCTGGTCGATAAAGTACATGAACTCTATTTTACCAGACAGACCTTCATTGAAAGTATGTCAAAATCTACGCAAAAAGATTCCATCAAAACCATTATGAATCTGATTGAGGAAGTTTCCTCCCAGGACGAATAGTGATAATAGATTAATTATATTTTTTCAGAAGTTGAAAAGCATAATTATAATAAGCCTTTTCTATGAATAAACCTGGTCTTCTATCATAAAAGAAATACCCTCTATTTTGTGACTTTGAATTTCAAGAAAATATTTGTCAAAATATTTTCTTGAAATCCTCGGAACAAAATAGAGGGTATTTCTTTCTATATATACAAAACTTATTTATTCATACCGTAACGCTTCAATCGGATTGAGCTTCGCAGCTTTGTTGGCTGGGTAATATCCAAAGAAGACTCCAATCAAAATGGAGAAAGCTACAGAGAATATAATGCTTCCAGCTGATGCACTGGCATCATAGCCCAATACCTTTACAGCCACAGATCCTAAAACTAATCCGAGAATAATGCCGATAAATCCTCCTATCAGGCAGATAACAATGGATTCTGTAATGAATTGTAATCTAATTGATCCATTGGTGGCACCCAGTGCTTTTCTGGTTCCTATTTCCCTGGTTCTCTCTGTGATGGATACAAGCATAATATTCATAACTCCGATACCACCAACTAAAAGAGAAATTCCTGCAATAATGGAAATGGCAATAGAGATTGTTGATAACATACTTGTCATACTCTCCAGCATGCTTTCCATACTGCTTACACTGATTTCGTAATTCTCATTTTTAGCATAATAGACATTAAAGAAGTATTCCACCTGCTCCATAAAGCTCGAGTTATCTGTATCTGTTGTGGTAACAATGGTAAACTGTGAATAACCATCTCCGTCTGTATGATTCTGCTTTTGTGCCGCAAGAAGTGGAAGATACACATCTGTTGTCACATCTTCATCCGATTCTGTGGAAAAGACGGAACTTTCATCATATTCATATACTCCTACCACAGTGTAGGTATAGTAATCGTTATTAATAGCTATATCCACTGCCTTTCCAAGGACAGCCTGATTATCTCCATCAAACAGGTTTTCAACAAATTTATTGGAAACCAGAATAACCTTTCTTCCTTCCTCCTGATCTCTGTCTGTGAGGGTTCTTCCCGCCAAAAGTGTCAGCTCATTAATCTTCAAATAGCCACTGTTTACTCCTGTGACATTTACATTTGCATATAGACTTCCATCTGTAGAGGTTCCACTTCCCACAGATTCACTGAGGGAAATACTGTCCACATTGTCCCCATATTCATCTAAAAAGGCATCTATCATTTCCTGAGAGATATAATCCTCACTGCTCATGGAACGCATATTTCCGGGACCAAAATGCATTCCATTCTCTGTAACCTCTTCACTGTTGCTCTTTTGACTGACACCAACTGTCAGATTGTTGGCTCCCATTTCCTGCATGGATGTGGTAACCGAAGTATTCAGAGAATTTCCAACTGTCATAATCGCAATAACAGAAGCGATACCAATGCCTTCCGGCAACTGTCCTCCCATACCATTTTCACTGACAGCTCCCGTGTTCTGGGTTTTGTCCTCTTTTCCCGATGATGTGCTGCTCTCACTTGATGAACCGTCATCAACGACTGTAATATAACTGTTTCCATCTGCATCGGTCTCCACACAATCATAAGCTACTGCAAAAACGTCCTCTCTGGAATCTAAAATTATACTTGTCTTGGCTGTCATGCCTACGCGCAGTCTGTCATCTGTATCATTCAGAGTAATCTGAATGTCATATCCTGAGGAGCTGGTTGTACTGGTGCTTCCCATACTGGAAGAGCTGCCTGTTGTGGAGCTGCTGCTTGTGGAGGAGGTCGTCGATGCAGAAGAATCCGGGGTTGGAGCTACAAAAGTAACCACACCACTAAACTCGTCATCATCCGTTGCTTCCGTTTTAATCACAGCCGTAAGATCTTTACTGATACTTGCAATATCATATTCATCCACGCTGCCATCTACAATAAAATGCTCCATATCCTGAACAACAAACAATACCTCGCCATTATAGGTGTCTCCCACTTCTACTCCAACAGAAGTAATCACAGCACTGATTGGAGAAGTTACCACTGTCTTACCAAGCTTTTCTTCTGCATCCTGAACCTGGCTGCTCTGTGTTTTTTTGGTATTGCTCTGTTCAAGAGCAGTGATCTTGTAATTATATTGTGCATCTTCAATAGATTCTGCATTTTTGGTATTTGTTGTTGTCTGATTATTCACTGCCGTCTGGTATTTGGCATAGGTACTGTCAACCTCGGTACAAAGCGAATTATATTTATTTAAAAGCTCTGCCTCTTTTGCCTGGGCATTTGCCAAAATCTCTTTTGCCTGATTTAGCTGACTAAACTGTGCATTAGCTGTATCGTAAGCTGCCTGTGCTGCCTGAAGCTCCTGATAAATAGAGGAGGTTAAGTCAATATCTGTTACAGCTGCTGCCTCATCATACTTTGCCTGAGCTGCATCAAGTGTTGCTTTTGCTTCATTTACTGCTGTTTCCCAGTTACCTGCTGTCGCCTCTGCCTGTTTGGCATCCAACGCTGCCTGGGCATTGACGGTTTCAGCCTGTGCTGCCTGATATTCTGCCAATGTGTTATCCCTGTTTGAAACGGCAGAATTATATGTGTTTTGGGCAGAAGAAACATTATTTGCCTGCTCAGCTGCCTGTGTATTATAAGTATCCTGTGCATCTGTAATCTGATCAGAAGCATCATCAATAGATTTACTGCTCTTTAAACTATTCAGTGTTGCGCTGTCCTGCGCAGTTTCCAATTCATCTTCCAAATCCTCAGTATCAAAAGTAATAATCGTATCACCGGCATTGACATAATCACCGACAGCCACATTGACCTCTGTGATATCTGTTCCTGTCAAAGTTGTTGTAATACTTCTGCTGTCTGCAGAAGCAATGGTTCCTGTCACACTGATGGAAGAAGTTAAATCCATTTTTTCAAGGGAAGTAGTCATAAGGCTGCTGCTTTGGGAAGCCTGCTGTCTTGCCTTATTTATTTTGGTAAAAATAGTTACTCCCACAATTGCAATGATCAAAATAATCACCAGCAATACTGTGATAATCTTATGCTTCTTTGCAAATCTTCCGACTGCCCCAAAGACTTTTTTAAAACCTTTTCCTATTTTTCCAAAAATTTCTTTTACTGCCTGGTTTTTTTCTGTTTCCAGTTTTTCAGTTTCCTGCTTTTCAGTTTCTTTGATTTCGCCTGACATGTCATACGTCCACCGTTAAAGGATAATAAATAACCTCCATTTTCATCCAGCATAAGTTCCTTTTCGTAACGGCGCATACCATAGGTTGGTCTTCCGGAAGCCAGAATAACCTTATGACCTCTTTTCATGGTATCAATAACTGCTTCTTTTGTTCTTTCTGTTATCTCTTTTTTTGAGTTTGTAAGAGTGCCGTCTATATCCAGCACCAAAACCATCATTTTATTTTTATCCATGGGGTTTATTATAAGAAGAAAGACGATTTGTGTCCAGTGAATTTGCAAAAAGTTTACGTTCTTGATTCAATAATCATCTATCCTTTTATGATTTGTATTTTTCCTCATACATTACTCTTTTTTCCCAGTTTATACTGGAAGTTATCCTGTTTCCTTGTTATAATCGGAGCATAAAACTATGATCCAGCTATTTGCCACCAAATATGGGGCGAAACCTATTATTGATGCAAGGAGAAGAAGAAATGGAATACGTATTTGAGGGAAAATTTTTAGTAGACGAGAGTGGTTCTTTTTTTACCATTCCATTTAATGTTTGGGAAGTTTGTGAAGATAATGTCGGTGAAATTCCAGTTCATGTAATTGCAGATGGTCATAAATATGACTGCAAACTGGAGCCTTTGAAAAATGGCTATTATCTTATTCCGGTTGATAAAGCTATCTTAGATAATTTTGAAAATAATTCTTTATACCCTGTTTCCTTTACTATTATTGGAAAGGAGACAGCAGAGAGAGAATCCAGTCCCTACAGTATTGAAAATCCAATTCGAAAAATTGATGGAATTGATAATTTGATTCAGCCTTGGGATGGTCTCTGTGGTCAGACTGTATTTGCCATGTTGGCTGGTGTCAGCATTGAGGAGGCCGAAAATATTATGCACTGTCGTGAATGGCAGGCAAATATGGCAAAAATTGTTCCATCCTTAGATTATGTGGGAATCCGACACAGTGAGCAGATTATTTATACCCAGGGCAAAGAGGTTACTTTGCCAAAATGTTGTATTATCATGGAAAATCTGGGAAGATTCAGCCATTATCTGGTTGGTTTCAATGGAAACTATTATGATCCAAACAACGGTATTTCTGATTCCATTGAAGTAGAAAACATTAAAGGTTATCTGGAAATTTATTGTGATTAATAACATGCGCCACACAGCGCATTATAAAAAAGCCGCATGGTCCATTTTCATGACATGCGGCTTTTTTTATTAATTTATTATATATCAACAAAACATTCTGTTGCTTTAAGCTAATTTTTCTGGTCCATCTCCAATATTAACAACGTAGAAATCGGCTTTGTATCCTATTTTTTCTTCATAAGCCTTTCCTACATTTTCAATAAATGCAGCAATATGCTCATTTTTTACAATACTGACAGTGCATCCGCCAAACCCGGCTCCTGTCATTCTCGAACCAATAACTCCAGACTGCTTCCAGGATTCTTCTACCAATGTATCCAATTCGATTCCTGTTACTTCATAATCTTCACTCAATGATTTATGAGAAGCATTCATCAGCTGGCCAAATAATGCAATATCATTCTCCCTTAATGCCCTGACTGCTTTGATTGTCCGCTGATTTTCATAAACTGCATGCTTTGCTCTTCTTTGTCTCACTTCACTTTTAATGAGAGAACGGTTTTCCTCAAATTCTTCTTCTGAAAGCTCTCCAAGAGAAGTGATATTCAATTTGCTTTGCAGCTCCTCCAAAGCCCTTTCACATTCACTTCTTCTCTCATTGTATTTGGAATCTCCAAGGCCTCTTTTTTTGTTGCTGCAGGCAATCACAATGGATGCTCCTTTTAATATAACTGGTGCATATTCATATGATAAATTTGCAGTATCAAGAAAGATTGCATGGTTTTCTTTTCCCATGGCTATGGCAAACTGATCCATAATTCCACAGTTTACACCATTAAATTTGTTTTCTGAAAACTGTCCAAGCAATGCCAAGTCCTGGTTACTTACATCAAATCCAAAAAAGTCTCTTAATATAAATCCTGTCAAAACCTCAACAGAGGCAGAAGAGGATAAGCCGGAGCCATTGGGAATATTACCAAAGAGAAGCAGATCCATTCCACATGGAATTTCATATCCCTTTTCCATAAAAGCCCACATAACCCCCTTTGGATAATTAGTCCAGTCAGCTTCCTTTTCCGGCTTTATATTTTCAATAGAGCTCTCGATAATTCCAAGCTCCTCAAAATTAAGCGAATAAAAACGAAGTTTTTTATCTTCTCTTTTTTTTGCAACTCCGTAGGTTCCAATGGTAAGTGCACATGGAAAAACATGACCTCCATTATAATCTGTATGTTCACCGATTAAATTGACTCTACCGGGTGCAAAATAAAGAGAAGCTTCCTTTTTATCAAATATCTCTTCAAATTTTTTTATCAGGTTATCTTTATTCATCTTCCTCTTCTTCAACAGGTAATGTGATTTCTTCCTCTTCTTCGTCGATATCCATGACCTCTACAGCCTCATCGATATCATCAAATTCCTGGTTTCCATCAGACAATTTTTCTCTTACCTTTGCAATTTTTGCAATGGTAACATCCTGTTCCAGGTTCATCAGCTTCACACCGGATGTATTTCTGCCAAGCTTGGAGATATCACCTGCTCTGAGCTGAATAATAATTCCTTCTGTTGTAATCATCATAACTTCATGATCATCATTTACGGCTTTTACACCAACTACATATCCTGTCTTATCCACAATCTTGTAGCAGCGGACACCTTTTCCACCACGTTTCTGAACATGGAATTCACCAAGCTCTGTACGTTTGCCCATTCCTTTTTCAGAAACGATCAAAAGCGATTCTCCCTGATGATCCAGCTGCATTCCAACGATTTCATCCTCGTCATTTAAATTCATTCCGATGACACCCATGGAAGTACGGCCTGTCATTCTGACATCTGTCTCCTTAAAGTTAATACACATTCCATGCTTGGTAACCAGGAAGATTTCTGTATCCTTATCCGTTGTTTTTACTTCAATTAACTCATCATCTTCTCTTAAGCTGATAGCTGCCAGACCATTTTTACGAATATGAGAAAATTCCATAATGGAGGTTTTCTTAATAATTCCTTTTTTGGTAACCATGAAAAGATTTTTATCTTCTTCATAATCCTTAATAGGAATAACCGCACTGATCTTTTCACCGGGATTCAGCTGCAAAAGATTAACAATTGCTGTTCCTCTTGCTGTTCTTCCTGCTTCTGGAATTTCATAGGTCTTTAATCTGTAGCAGCGTCCATAATTGGTAAAGAACATGATAAAGTGGTGGGTTGTTGTCATCAGAAGATCTTCAATATAATCATCTTCGATGGTCTGCATTCCCTTAATTCCTCTGCCGCCACGGTTCTGCGCTCTGAAATTATCCACTGTCATTCTCTTGATATATCCAAGACTTGTCATGGCAACTACAGTATTTTCCAATGGAATCATATCCTCCATGGAAATATCAAATTCATCAAATCC
>CAZUCI010000068.1:5195-14149 GCA_964619485.1 uncultured Lachnospiraceae bacterium | reverse complement strand
AAAATCAGAACTTCCATTTATGGCTACAGAAAATATTATGATGGATGCTGTAAAGAACGGTGGAAACCGTCAGGAGCTTCATGAAAGAATCCGTGAGCTTTCCATGGAAGCCGGTGCTAATGTTAAGAAAGAGGGAAAAGAGAATAACCTGTTAGAGCTTATTGCTGCTGACCCTGCTTTTGGAATGAATTTGGAAGATCTGCAGAAGACAATGGACCCTTCCAAATATGTTGGAAGAGCACCGATTCAGGTGGAAAAATTCTTAAAGGATGTAATTGCACCAATCCTCGAGGAAAATAAAGAACTGCTTGGCGTGAAAGCAGAAATTAATGTATAAGATTTGCAAAATCAGGCGGTATGTTGCTTATGGCGGCATATCGCTTTTTTTGTTATAATGGGGAACAGATGAAAGGGATTATTGTCAGCATCATATTTTTATAATTGTGTTATGAGAGGAAGCAGCAGGTGATAATGGAAATGAATGGTAATGGAAGGCAGAGTGAAGAAAAGGATAATGCAGGTAAGCCTGATGCAGATATGCATAGTACAGAAAAGTACAGTACAGATAAGCTCCGAATTCTCCAGGTTCATAATTTCTATAAGCTCCCCGGTGGGGAGGATGTTGCAGCAGACAACGAAAAAAAGGAACTGGAGCAGATGGGCCATTTTGTCTATCGCTACAGCCGCTCAAATCTGGAAATGGATAGCTTTACAAGAATTGGAAAATTGAAATTTCCTTTTGCATGCATCTTTTCCATGCAGACCTATTCGGATGTAAAGAGGATAATCCGGGAACAGAAAATTCAGATTGTCCATGTACACAATACCTTTCCGTTGATTAGTCCCTCTGTTTTCTATGCTGCTTTTCGGATGCATGTTCCGGTTGTTATGACCATGCACAATTTCAGACTGCTTTGTCCCGGTGCGATGTTTTATAGAGATGGTAAGGTGTGTGAGGACTGTGTGACAAAGGGACTGCAATGCGCCGCTGCCCATGGCTGCTATCGAAACAGCCGCCTGCAAAGTGCATTGTCGGCAACAATTTTACAGATACACAGGTGGCTTGGAACTTATAAAAGAGTAAATTTTATCTGTTTGACAGAATTTAACAAAGAGAAGCTGCTGTCCAGAGGAGAGATAAGCGAGGCACGCGTTTTTGTAAAGGGAAATGCTTTGCCCGTGGAAAAAACAATCACCGTTGTTCCTCTGGAGGAGCGAAAGGAACAGTATCTTTTTGCAGGGAGGCTGGAGGAAACCAAAGGAATTCAGGTATTGTTAAAAGCATATGGCAGGGATCAGGACAGAGTATTGCCGATGCTGCAGGTTGCTGGAGATGGACCACTGCGAAGCTGGTGTCAGGTGTACATCGGTAAGCATAGGCTAACTAACGTGACAATGCTGGGACAGATTAAGAAGGAAGCTGTGACAGGGCTGCTCGCTGAATCAAAGGCTTTGATTCAACCATCTCTATGGTATGAGGGATATCCCATGACAATGGCGGAGGCTTTCTCATGCAAAACACCGGTGATTGGTTCTGACTGTGGCAATGTGGGGAGTCTTATTCGAGAAGGAAAAAATGGCTTTAAGTTCAAAACAGGCAATGTGGAAGCTTTATTCCGTCTTTTGCAACAATATGCAAAAGGAGAATGCACCATAGAGCCGGGAAAAGTGCTCCTGCAGAAGGACGCTTCTCTGCAGAAGGAAGATTTTCTACAGGAAAAGATTTCCTTTCATGAAAACGGGGATGCATACAGGCTTCTTCATATTTACCATCAGATTTTACGGAGGGAAAAAGAGTCATGTTTGGAATGATCAAAAAGGATGTTTTGTTGGAGCAGAAGCTGACTACTCTTCAAATGAATTTCGAAAATAATTATAAGGATGCAGCAAAGCTGAATTATGAGGAATATTGGAAGCTTTTGGAAAAGAAAAAGTCAGATGGCTCATTAAAGGAGAAGCAGATTGCTTATTATCAGCAAAGAGGGGAAGAACTGAAGGCACAGATGGCTGATTTTAATCATCAGAATAATGTAAAAAGCTTTTAGAAAGACGGTAGCATATGAATGGAAATCTGGAAAATTATAAAGTGTTCTATTATGTGGCTAAATACAAGAGCCTGACCCAGGCCGCGGAGGCTTTGGCAATTTCGCAGCCGGCGGTCAGCCAGTCCATGAAGCTGCTGGAGCAGACACTGGGAACCAAACTGTTTCTGCGCACGTCGAGGGGGATTCGCCTGACACCGGAGGGTGAAGTGCTCAGTGAGTATGTGCGGCATGGCTATGAACAGATCGCTCTTGGAGAAAAGGTGTTGGATAAGCTGCTTAATCTGGAAGCTGGGGAACTGCGAATAGGGGCCAGCGATATGACGCTGCAGTATTTTTTGCTGCCGTTTTTGGAAAAGTATCATGAAACCTATCCTGGCATTAAGGTGAAAATCACCAATGGACCAACCCCGGAAACCCTTGAAAAGTTAGTGGAGGGCAAAATTGATTTTGGTCTTGTTTCCACGCCCTTTGAGCAGACGGAACATATGAGAGTTAAAAAGGTTCGTGAAATAGAGGATATTTTTGTGGCAGGAAGAAGATACACACAGCTCAAAAATCATATGACGGATTTTAAGGAGCTGCTGCAGTATCCCATTATTTCTCTTGAAAAAAACACCAGCACCAGAAAATATATCGACAGACTCTTAGCGGAAAATGAAATTTATCTGAACCCGGAGTTTGAGCTTGCAACGTCGGATATGATTGTACAGTTTGCACTGCGTAATCTGGGAATCGGGTGTGTGATGAAGGATTTTGCACTGGAAGAATTGGAGTCTGGAAGGCTATTTCAGCTGCGCTTCAATAAAATGATTCCCAAGCGCGAAATATGTATTGTTACCAGTGAAAAGATGCCCATGAGCTTTGCGGCAAAGGGGCTATTGGAATTGCTTGAGCAGGGGATTTTTCCCATATCGAAGGATTTTGTGTAATGAAAGCATGTTCAAAGTTTACATAACACTTTCCTTTCGATATACAAAATAAAAAGTGCTATATCGAAGCTTTTTCCTTGATTTGTTTCGATATAGAGAAAGTTGTTTCTTATATCGAAAAATGGTTTACATAATTAACTTATGTAAACCATTTTAACGGAATTTATTTCGATATAGAATTTTTTGTTGACTATATCGAAAACACATGTGATTTGAAGAGGCTTCACAGCATCCAAAGCCTCTTCAATTACATAAATATTCAGTTTGTTACAACAATTACTGTGGTCCCAGGTAGGTACTGTTTTCAAAACCAAGGATTGGCATGAAGATGATACTTAAAAATACAAGTCCACAGGTAAATCCACCACCGTGACCAAATGCCTTGGAAAGCTTATGGTAGGTGATAATCAATATTACAAAGTTGGCATATGGGATCAGAGTGAGTAAAAAGAACCATCCATTTCCCCAGGTGATTTTGAATAACACATACATGTTATAGAATGGAACAATAGAAGCCCATCCAGGTTCGTTTGCCTTGGTAAAAATTTTCCAAAGTGCGATAATTGTAATGACTGAGAGAATAAGAGAAACCACAACACTCACAAGAATCATTACTGCCATGCCAGCAACGGCGGCATCGTTTGAGTAGCTTAATAACATATTTTTTCCTCCTAAGAATTTTTTTCATTATATCATGCACACTAGAAGTTGAAAAGGAAATGTATTGAATTAAAAACAATTTGGTCATAAAGTACCAGAAATACAGGCAGAAAATCAATGTAGAATGATAGTGATTGAAAAAAGAATAAAGATTTAATCTTAATGACTTAACATAATATGCAGATATAATTAAAGATTATAACTGGCATAAAGAATATTGATTTTACTTATATAGAATAACGTAGTATACTTAACTTGTAAAAAAGAGTCTGACACCTGCGAGGGTGTTACAAACAGGAGGAATTACACATGGTTAAAGCAGTTGTAGGCGCTAACTGGGGCGACGAAGGAAAAGGAAAAATCACTGACATGATGGCTCAGGATGCGGACATTATTATCCGTTTTCAGGGTGGAGCGAATGCAGGACACACCATCGTAAATAATTATGGTAAGTTTGCATTGCATACACTTCCATCAGGCGTTTTTTATGGTCATACAACAAGCATTATCGGAAACGGTGTTGCATTGAACATTCCGGTGTTATTTAAGGAGATTAAATCTATCACAGACCGCAATGTTCCAATGCCTAAAATTCTCGTTTCTGACAGAGCACAGATGGTAATGCCTTATCATATTCTGTTCGATCAGTATGAGGAGGAGAGACTGGGAGGAAAATCCTTCGGTTCTACCAAATCCGGTATTGCACCTTTCTATTCAGACAAATATGCTAAAATTGGTTTCCAGGTAAGTGAGCTTTTCGACGAAGCATTATTAAAAGAAAAGGTTGTCAGAATCTGTGAGACAAAGAATGTATTATTAGAGCATTTATATCATAAACCACTTTTACAGCCAGAAGACCTGCTTAAGACTTTAAATGAATATAAAGAAATGGTTGCGCCATATGTGTGTGATGTATCGGCATATCTTGACAAAGCAATCAAAGAAGGAAAGAACATTCTGTTAGAGGGACAGCTTGGAACCTTAAAGGACCCGGATCATGGTATTTATCCAATGGTTACATCTTCCTCTACTCTGGCTGCATACGGCGCAATTGGCGCAGGTATTCCACCATATGAAATCAAGCAGATTGTCACAGTATGTAAGGCATATTCTTCCGCAGTTGGAGCAGGTGCTTTTGTCTCTGAAATCTTTGGAGATGAGGCAGATGAGCTTCGCAGACGCGGCGGAGATGGCGGTGAATTCGGAGCTACAACAGGTCGCCCAAGACGTATGGGATGGTTTGATTGTGTCGCTTCCAAATATGGCTGCAGACTTCAGGGAACTACCGATGTTGCCTTTACAGTATTAGATGTTCTGGGATATTTAAAAGAGATTCCGGTCTGTGTTGGATATGATATTGACGGAGAGGTTACCACAGACTTCCCTGTAACAAGCAGATTGGAGAAAGCAAAACCGGTTCTTAAGACTTTACCAGGCTGGGACTGCGATATCCGTGGAATCAAGACCTATGAAGAACTTCCGGAAAACTGCCGTAAGTATATTGAATTTATCGAAGCAGAAATTGGTTACCCAATCACTATGGTAAGCAACGGACCTGGAAGAGATGACATTATTTACAGAAAAAGCGCTTTATACAAATAGGGTGACGGCATGATTCGAAATATTATTTTTGATATAGGAAATGTTCTGGTGGATTTTGACTGGGAAGGCTATATCAGGGGCTTTCATTTTGACCGGGAGACAGAGGAGCGAATTGCAAAAGCAACTGTTTTAAGTCCCACCTGGAATGAATTTGACAGAGGGGCGAGAACAGACGAGGAGTTGATTGCAGACTTCGTCAAAAATGATCCTCAGATGGAAGCCGGAATCCGGAAAATATGTGAAAACATCCATGATATGTTAAAGAGAAGGGACTATGCAATTCCCTGGATTGAAGAATTCAAGGCAAAGGGGTATCGTGTGTTCTACCTGTCAAATTTCTCCAGGAAGGCAGAAGTGGAATGTGCGGATTCACTGGATTTTCTAACACATCTGGAAGGTGGCATTCTGTCCTATCAGGAAAAGGTGATTAAGCCTGAACCGGAGATTTATAACCTTCTCATGGAGCGTTACAATTTGATACCGGAGGAATGTGTGTTTATGGATGACCGGTCAGATAACTGTGAAGGTGCAGAAGCACTGGGCATTCATGCAATCGTTTTTCATACAAAGGAACAGGCCGAGGAGGCATTAAAAAAACTGGGTGTGCATTAGGCACATCCAGTTTTGCGTTTACCGTGCGGACATTATTTTCCCAAATGATGACGAAGCTCTTCTTCCGGAAGCTTGTCGTCAGAAGCTGTAGCATCGTTTTCTTCTTTCATGTCTTCCATAAAATCAAAGGAGGCCATAGTGTGTTTCTTTTTCCACACACCATACATCCAGATATAAACCCAGATCAGAATCGGGATTGCGATAGTACAAAAGAGTGCTATTTTCAGTAAAGTGCCTGTCCCGTCAAAATTGAAAATTGCAGCAATCAGGGTAAATACATAAAGAAGAACCAGAGCAATAACGCCAATGATGGCGGCGATTCGTTGTTTTTTTGAATACATAGGTAATCTCCTTTCCCTTGTAATTTATCATATATCTGACTATAATGAAAGAAAAAAGTCACTGGAGGAAATATGGGAGATAAAAAAACAGTTTATGCGCTGGAAAATGGAATCCTGCTGCAGGACCGCTATCGTATAGATGCGGTTTTAGGCAGCAACGGAATCAGTATTACATATTGTGCATATGATACCTTCCGGGAAAAAAAGATTGTTATAAAAGAACTTTTTCCCCAAGACGTTGTGGAACGGAATAAGGATGATCATTGTTTTGTCAACTGTTTGAAGCTGATCTATGAACAGGATTTTACACAGATGAAGGAGCATATGATGAAGGAGGCCAGGACCCTGATTCAATTGTTCCCACTGGATGCGGTAACCAATGTAATTACCTTCTTTGAAGAAAATGGAACCGTTTATATTGTGATGGAGTTTGCAGAGGGAATATCCATTGAGGAATATCTGGAGAAAAATCACAGGAGAAAAATTTCTCTGACGGATGCAGTGCAGCTGCTTTCACCTGTCATGCTCACCTTGGACAAGGTCCATAAAAAGGGAGTAGTTCATGGAAAAATTAATCCTTCTCTGATTTTGATTACAGAAGAAAAAAAGGCCGTGCTGCTGGGCTTTGGCGATCCAATGGAGGATGCCTCACTGGATATGGCGGAGAATACAACGGCGAGAGTGCCAGGATATGCACCAGTAGAGCAGTATGTAAAACAGGGTGGCTATGGTCCAACAGTAGATTTATATGCGATGGCAGCAGTTCTTTATGAACTATGCACAGATAAAAAGGTACCACCCTTTTATGAAAGAATAAATGCCCTGGAGGCAAAGAAAGAGGATCCGTTGAAAAATCCTGTCACATATGACGGAACCATCATGGATTATCAGGCAAATGCGCTGATGAAGGCTTTGTCAATTTATCATTTTGACCGTTTTGAATCCATGAAACAGTTTTGGGATGCCATTGCGGTTCAGGAACCGATGGTGGATGATGCTGTTATTCGCACAAGACACAAACCGGTTGCTTTTGCACAAAAGGAAAAGTATTACAAATGGCTTTATGGTGTAGCTGCTGTTTGTATCCTGTTTCTGCTTTTTTTCTTTGTTCCAAGGATGAAAGCATATGTCATTGGTCTGGAGGCTGACTCTTTTTATGAAAAGCTGGAGGCAGGAACGGCCTATGAAAAATGTCTTATGATTGATCAGCTCCCGGTGTCAAAGCGCAGGACAATTGCCAATGATTACACCGCCATGAAAGAGGATGAGGAGCATGAGATACATTATTATGATAAGGTGACAAAACGGCTGGTCAACAGAAAGGAGCTGGCGCTTTCGGCGGAACTGGTCCGGTTTATAAGCCTGGATTATCGAAAGGGAAACAGAGCGATTCTCACCTTTTATGAGGATGGAGTATCACATAGAATGGAAATCGATTTAAAGGAAGAAGAGAGCGGCAGCTATTCATACACAGAGACAACCAATGGTGGAACGAGCGGTCTGTAGAACGAGTAGCCTATAGAACGGGTAGTAAAGAATAATACTTGCAAGTTGAACATTTTTTTTATATACTAAGAAAAGTGGCGGCAAGTCCGCAATACGTGAATGAAGAGTTAAAAGGAGTACATGAAATGGCATTATTAGAAAAATGGAGAGATGTGGCTTACGATGAAACAGCCAACAAAGGAGACTTACAGAAATTCTGGGCTGATTATTTCAAAAAAGAGCAGGCCATCTATAAATCATTATTGGAAGATCCTGATACAGAAGTAAAGGGAACCGTAAAGGAATTAGCAGAAAAGTACAGCGTTGACGTTATGACTATGACAGGCTTTTTAGATGGAATCAACGATTCTTTAGTTGAGGCTAATCCGCTTGAAGAGATGGAAGAGGACACAGTTGTCAGCCTGAAATTTGACAAAGAGCTTTTATATAAAAATATGGTAGGCGCTGACGCTGAATGGTTATATGGTTTGGATGAGTGGAAAGAGATTTTTGATGAAGCTAAATTAAAAGAGCTTTACAAGGAGCAGAAGAAATCCACTACAATCGTTAAGGAAGAAAAGGTATATCCAAACGATCCATGTCCATGTGGAAGCGGCAAGAAATATAAAAAATGCTGTGGTAAAAATAAATAATTTTTGCTTACAGTTTTCACCTTATTTTTAAAAATTACATTTTTTACAGAAAATTTTCTCTTTACTTTTTAAGAGTAGAGGCATAGAATATAAAGCAACAAATATAAAACACGTTGACGAGAAGAGTAGGATGGTGGAATGCATCAGAGAGAAGTGCCTGGGAGACCGGAGCTGAGAGCACTTTTGCAGGAGCTGTTTGAAAACTAACTCTGAGTGGCCCCAATCCGGTCCGGTGATTCCGTTACAATCTTTGTTTATCATATATCAGTTGAGAAAGCTTCTGGATATGATCTGAGAGGTCTGATAAGTCGTTATGAGCGCACAGGCAAGCAGGGTGGAACCGCGTATCTTACGTCCCTTACATTACGATTGTAGTGTAAGGGATTTTTTTATTGCCAAAGGAGGTATATTATATGAAAGAAAAAATGGAACAGTTAAAAGAGATTCTCTTTGATGAGACTCCCTTAAGCAAAAGAGAAGTATTGCTTACAGTCACCGCCACCTTTTTGCTGGGTGTGCTTCTTGGAATCTTTTTTTCACCAAGGAAGAGAATAACCATTGGAAGCAACAATGGAAATAACAATGCAGGAAGCATTTCCACCGATGGGGAAGAAGAGGCGGAAGAAG
>CAZUCI010000068.1:0-5095 GCA_964619485.1 uncultured Lachnospiraceae bacterium | reverse complement strand
GGAAATAACAATGCAGGAAGCATTTCCACCGATGGGGAAGAAGAGGCGGAAGAAGCAGAGCAGCAGTAGATTTTAAAAGAACCGCAATTCAGAAAAACGATAAGAACAAAGATTAGAGAACAACGATAAGGAACAAAGATTAGAGAACAAAGATTAGAGAACAACGATAAAGAACAATGGAAAGGAAACCAGCAGAAATGAAAATCACATTAAAAGATGGCAGCAGTAAAGAATATGCACGGGCAATGAGTGTGTATGATATCGCAATGGATATCAGTGAGGGTCTTGCAAGAGCAGCCTGCGCAGGAGAAGTGGATGGAGAGGTTGTGGACCTTCGTACTGTTTTGGAGAAGGACTGCGAATTAAATATTTTAACAGCCAATGATGAGGCCGGTCTTCGGACAATCCGCCATACCTGTTCACATGTTTTGGCAGAGGCGGTAAAGAGACTGTTCCCTGATGCAAAAGTAACAATCGGACCTTCTATTGATGAGGGCTTCTATTATGATTTTGACCACGCTCCGTTTTCCAGAGAGGATTTGGATAATCTGGAAAAAGAGATGAAAAAGATTATCAAGGAAGGACATAAACTGGAGAAATTTACCCTTCCAAGAGCAGAGGCAATTAAATTCATGCAGGAAAAGGGTGAGCCCTTCAAGGTAGAGCTGATTGAAGATCTTCCGGAGGATGCGGAAATTTCATTCTATGATCAGGGCGGATTTGTGGATTTGTGTGCCGGACCTCACCTGATGAGTACAAAAGGAATTAAGGCTTTCAAGCTGATTTCTTCTTCTATGGCGTATTGGAGAGGCGATTCCAATAAGGCACAGCTTCAGCGAATTTATGGAACTGCTTTTAATAAAAAGGAAGAGCTTGCCGCTTATCTTGAGCATTTGGAGGATATTAAAAAGCGTGATCACAACAAATTGGGCCGTGAGATGGAATTATTTACTACCGTCGATGTTATTGGTCAGGGTCTCCCACTGATTCTTCCAAAGGGAACAAAGATGATTATGAAATTACAGCGCTGGATTGAAGATCTGGAGGATAAAGAGTGGGGCTATGTTCGTACTAAAACACCACTGATGGCTAAAAGTGATCTTTACAAAATTTCCGGGCACTGGGATCATTACCAGGATGGCATGTTTATATTGGGAGATGAGGAAACCGATAAAGAGGTCTTTGCACTTCGTCCAATGACCTGCCCATTCCAGTATTATGTATATAAAAACACACAGAAATCTTACCGTGATCTGCCTTACCGTATGGGTGAGACGTCCACACTTTTCCGTAAGGAGGATTCTGGAGAGATGCACGGACTTACCCGTGTACGCCAGTTTACAATCTCCGAGGGTCATAATGTGATTCGCCCGGATCAGGCTGAGGAGGAATTACAGAACTGCGTCAGACTGGCAATTCATATTCTGACAACGCTTGGATTACAGAATGATGTAACTTATCGTTTATCCAAATGGGATCCGGAAAACCGCACCAAATATCTCGGAGATGAAGAATATTGGAATAAGACACAGCAGGCACTTCGTAATATTCTGTTGGAAGACAATATTCCATTTGTTGAGGCAGATGGAGAAGCAGCCTTCTACGGACCGAAGATTGATATTCAGGCCAAGAATGTATATGGTAAAGAGGATACCATGATTACAATTCAGTTAGACTGTGCGATTGCTGAAAATTTTGACATGTATTATATTGACCAGAATGGTGATAAGATTCGTCCATACATTATCCACAGAACCTCTCTGGGATGTTATGAGAGAACGCTTGCATGGTTAATTGAGAAATATGCAGGAAAATTCCCAACATGGTTATGCCCTGAACAGGTTCGTGTCCTTCCTATTTCCGAGAAGTACATGGATTATGCAGAAAAGGTTCGCAAGGAATTGGCTGCAAACGATATCGATGTTACGGTTGATTCCCGTTCTGAGAAAATCGGTTACAAGATCCGTGAAGCCAGAATGGCAAAGGTTCCTTATATGCTGGTCGTTGGTGCTGCTGAAGAAGAGCAGGGAGAGGTTTCTGTCAGAAGTCGTTTTGAAGGAAACGAAGGAACCAAGAAGCTGGATGAATTCATTGATCAGATCTGCAAGGAAATCCGTACCAAGGAAATTCGTGTTGAACTTCCGGAGGAAGAGAAAAAGAGATAAATTTTTGGTGATATTAACTGCGCCCTTGCCCAAATGGGCAGGGTGCGGTATAATAAATAACAGTAGTGCATATTTTTTATATATCTTTAAATTATCTTTTTTGTATCTTTTAAATATCATTAATATATCTTTTATATGCTTTCTGCAGATATGGTTCATCGGTAGAACGCTAGCTTCCCAAGCTGGAAAGGCGGGTCCGACTCCCGTTATCTGCTTAACAAAAAGCCTTGATTTTTCAAGGCTTTTTTGTGTCTGTGCTGCATTCGTGTTGCCATTCGTGTTGTACTCGTGCTGCATTAGTGCTGCACTTCGTAATGCGTTTGTGGTGCATTCGTGTTGCATACTGATTGTACTTGGTGTGACGGCCGCCTTTTTAGCTCTTTCTGTTTTGCTGTAAAGTCTTAAAACATGCAAATTTTTTGGTGGTCAAAAATTTGCATGTATTTTCTCTCGTGATTTGATGAAAAACACATGCAAAAAATCTACTTCTTCTAGAATTGCATGTGTTTTTGGCATTGGTGTTGGATTTGGACTCAAATATGGCCTCAAAAAGCCTTAAAAATACATGCAAAATTTTGTATACAATAGAATTTGCATGTCGCAGCGATTTAGAGATTGTTTTCTCAGGGAAGGTTTTGCCAAACAGTACCTTGGCAGAATGCGATTTGAATAAAAAAGCCAATAAGAAGCCAATAAAGGGACCCCAAAAGCCAACAAAAAGAAAAAGCCAATAAAAAGGAAAAGAATCCAATCAAGGGACCCAAAAAGCCAATAAAAAGAAAAAGCCAATAAAAAAAGGCTCTGCACATCATCACACGCAGGGCCTTTTTCCCGCTTCCAGCATTTATAAAATGAATTTGCTGGAAGCATCCTTATTCATAATTAGCAACCGTAGTTGAAATATCCGCAAACGATATTAAATAACTCGGAACAGTTGAATCTTCTAAAACACATATTTTTGTCCTCCTTATTTTTATTTTTTGTTGAAATTACCGAACTGTGAATCCGTCGACTGCAATCTGGTAATTCCATGCCTTAGCTAAGCACAAATGAATTGTAACAATTTTGTAACATTTACGCAATAGGAGGTCATTTCCAGTTTTAAGGAAGAAAGTGGGAGACACAGAAAAGAGAAAAGGCTGCATAAAAAACAGAGGCAAAAGATACATTAGGATTAGATGAAAAACATGTGAAATGAAGACGCGAGGTGTTTTATGAAAAATCGCTTGAGAATGATAAATGCATATATGTTTCAACTGATCAGCAAATATATTTTTCTGTTTGAGGTGGGCGGCTTTCTATATATAGCAATTGAATTTTTGTGGAGAGGCTATTCACACTGGTCCATGTTTGTATTGGGAGGAATCTGCTTTTTGTTCTGCGGAATTCAAAATGAATTTACGCCCAAAAGCTATCCACTTGTATGTCAGGCACTGATCAGTGATGTGTTTGTGGTGTCCTGTGAACTGGTAACCGGATGTATTGTAAATCTGAAGCTTGGGTGGAATGTCTGGGATTATTCAGATCTGCCATTTAATATTCTGGGACAGAGCTGTCCACAGTATTTTCTGCTCTTTTTCCCGTTGTGTATTTTGGGAATTATGCTGGACGATTTTTTACGTTTCTGGATTTTTGGAGAAGATAAGCCTGAGTATAAAATTTTTTAATTAGGGAAAACTAAAGAAGCAACAAAAAACATGTTTTGTAACGATGATGTACCGCTGGAAATTCTGGCAGGGCATTGCAAAAGGAGGCTTCTTATGGCACAATTAAAATGTGGGGTTGATACCTGTGGATACAACAAAGAGAAAAGATGCTGCAAGGGTGATATTATGGTAGGCGGTTCCCATGCGGAGACAGAGGCAGGAACCTGCTGTGAATCATTTAGAAAAAGCGGATGTGACTGCTATACCAGTGCACTTGACCATCCATGCCAGACAATCAGTATTGATTGCGAGGCGACAAAGTGTAAGTATAACTCGGGCTATAAATGTTATGCGGAAAGTGTTTCCATCAGGGGATGCAGTGCAGATAACTGCAAGGAAACCATTTGCTCCACCTTTTCAGAAAAGTAACTTGTCTAAGGTGATTGAAATCATAAAATAAAAAACAGCTAAAAATATGAAATTCATGTGTTGACAATTATATTGACACATGATATTATATCCAAGTGTGAAAAACACAAGAAGCAGAGTTTCCACTCTCACCCTGTAGTAATTGCGCTGACAGGTGTCGGATATATTTCATATATTTAAATGTGAATGTTTAGTGGATAATCTCTGTGGTTATCCACTTTTTTTTGCACATAATGTGCAGCCCGCATAGCATGTGGGATAACGAATTCTTTTTTTGGAGGTGCAAGACCATTAGCGATTTAAAGAACAACGAACAGATTAATGAGCAGATCAGAGACAAGGAAATTCGTCTGGTCGGCGAAAATGGAGAACAGTTAGGAATCGTGTCATCAAAGGATGCACAGAAGATGGCAGATGACGCCGGATTAGATCTGGTTAAAATCGCTCCCACTGCGAAGCCTCCTGTTTGCAAGATCGTAGATTACGGTAAGTATAAGTATGAACAGATTCGCAGAGACAAAGAAGCAAAGAAGAAACAGAAAACTGTTGAAATCAAAGAGATTCGTTTGTCTCCAAACATTGATACAAACGACTTGAATACCAAGACCAATGCTGCAAAGAAATTTATCAGCAAAGGCGACAAGGTAAAAGTTACACTTCGTTTCAGAGGTCGTGAGATGGCACATATGGCAAGCAGCAGACATATCTTAGATGATTTTGCACAGAGCCTTGCTGACATTGCAGTTGTTGAAAAAGCGCCAAAGGTAGAAGGCCGCAGCATGACAATGTTTTTAGCTGAGAAGCGCAATTAAAGTAGTTTTTAACTGGTAATTCTTAGGAACAGTTAAAATAGAC
>CAZUCI010000067.1:0-14653 GCA_964619485.1 uncultured Lachnospiraceae bacterium | reverse complement strand
AAGGTACTATAGAAATGGGATTGTCGAAACATTGTGTTTCGACCCCAACATCATATTAATTTCAATATATGTAATCTAAAGCTCCGGTTAAAACAGCATTCCGACCGCGTGCACCACAAAGGCCGCAAGCCAGGCGATGACACATTGTCCAATGACAACTGCAACTGCCCATTTTCCACCGAGCTCCCTTTTAATAGATGCCACTGCTGCAACACACGGTGTGTAAAGCAGGCAGAATACCAACAGGGAAGCTGCAGCTAACGGAGTCAGCAGCGTATATAAAATTTCTTTGGAAGGAATCAGCACCGAAAGGGTTGCCACCACACTTTCCTTTGCCATAAAACCGGTAATCAGTGCTGTGGATATTCGCCAGTCCCCAAAGCCCAGCGGTTTAAAAATCGGAGCTATGAATCCGGCAATTCCTGCCAGCATACTGTTCTGTGAATCCGCCACCATATCAAAGTGAATATCAAAGGTCTGCAAAAACCAGATGACAATTGTCGCTACGAAAATAACAGTAAACGCTCTCTGTAAAAAGTCTTTTGCCTTCTCCCACAAAAGCTGCATGACATTTTTTGCCCCAGGCAGACGGTAGTTTGGAAGCTCCATAACAAATGGAACCGGCTCTCCCTTAAACAGGCTTCCTCTCATAACCAGTGCGGAAAGGATTCCCATGAGGATTCCTCCAAAGTACAAAAGCACCATGACAAGCGCTCCATGCTTTGGGAAAAATGCTGCTGTGAAAAATCCGTAAATTGGCAGCTTTGCAGAGCAGCTCATAAAGGGAGTCAGTAAAATGGTCATTTTACGGTCTCTCTCAGAAGAAAGGGTACGGCTGGCCATAACCCCCGGAACAGTACATCCAAAGCCAATCAGCATCGGAACAATGCTTCGTCCGGACAGGCCGATTTTTCTAAGAAGCTTATCCATGACAAATGCCACACGTGCCATATAGCCGCTGTCCTCCAGCATGGACAAAAAGAAAAATAAAGTTACAATGATTGGCAGAAAGCTTAAGACACTTCCCACACCATTGAAAATTCCATCAATTACAAGGGACTGCAGACCACTGTTGACATGTGCTGCCGTCAATGCTGTATTAACAAGCGCTGTTAATGCATCTATTCCCATAGCTAACAGGTTCTGTAAAAATGCACCTATTACATTAAAGGTCAGGAAAAATACCAGCGCCATAATTCCAATAAATGCAGGGATTGCCGTATATTTTCCTGTGAGGATTCTGTCAATATGCCGGCTTCTTGCATGCTCCTTGCTCTCCGACGGCTTGATTACTGTCTCACCACAGATTTTCTGAATAAACTGAAACCTCATATCCGCAATTGCTGCGGAGCGGTCCAGTCCACGCTCTTTTTCCATCTGTAAGATGATATGCTCCAGTGTCTCTTTCTCATTTTCATCCAATTTCAATCGCTCAATGACTCTGGAATCTCCCTCAGCTGCCTTGCAGGCTGCAAAACGAACCGGTATTTCTGCATTTCTTGCATGGTCATCAATCAAATGCATAATGGCATGAATACATCTATGTACTGCGTTTCCGCCATCATCTGCGCTGCAGAAATCCTGTCTTGCCGGACACTCCTGATATTTGGCAACATGAACTGCGTGCTCAATAAGCTCATCAATTCCTTCATTTTTGGCTGCTGAGATGGGAACAACAGGAACGCCCAGCGCCTGTTCCATCTCGTTAATCAGAATGGAACCACCATTTTCCCTGACTTCATCCATCATATTCAGGGCAACAACCATTGGAATATTCAACTCCAAAAGCTGCATGGTCAGATAAAGGTTTCTCTCTATATTGGAGGCATCTACAATGTTGATAATGCCCTTCGGTTTTTCCTGCAAAATAAATGCTCTTGTAACCAATTCCTCACTGCTGTACGGAGACATGGAATAAATACCCGGAAGATCCGTAATCAAGGTGTTCGTATGTCCCTTTATTACCCCATCCTTACGATCCACAGTTACACCAGGGAAATTACCTACATGCTGGTTTGACCCGGTCAAACGGTTAAACAATGTGGTTTTTCCACAATTCTGATTTCCTGCCAGTGCAAAGGTCAGTGTTTCTGATTCAGGAAGTGGATTTTCTGATGCTTTCACGTGGTATTTACCACCCTCGCCAAGACCCGGGTGGGGAATTCTCTTAGCCGAATTGCTCTCCGGCTCATTAACAGCCTTTTGAGGCGGTTCCTTCCTCATCTCATCGACTTCAATCTGATCTGCATCCGCAAGC
The DNA here is from genome assembly GCA_964619485.1 of uncultured Lachnospiraceae bacterium. Lineage (GTDB taxonomy): Bacteria > Bacillota > Clostridia > Lachnospirales > Lachnospiraceae > UBA2882. The sequence goes on along the minus strand of CAZUCI010000067.1, from coordinate 12,396 downwards.
CGAAGCGTTAATTCATAGCCATGGATTAAAATCTCCATGGGGTCCCCCATTGGTGCATATTTTTCAATCTTTACCTCAGCCCCTGGAATCAGCCCCATGTCTAAAAAATGCTGTCTCAGTGCTCCATCCCCGCCTACAGATATGATAGACGCAGACTTTCCAATTTCCAAGTCCTTTAATGTCATATTGGTTCGCCAGTCCTTCCTAATGGTACGGCTATCTTTGGTTTCTTTTCGTTAGTCAGTTTAAACTAACCTTTTTTAGTTGTCAAGTACTATTGTAATATTTGGCAAACATTTCTTCTCTGATTCGAACATCGATATTAGAGAGACATCATTTGGTCCAGCTGGTGATATTTTGCCGCATTTCTTATACGAACGGAAAGATTCCTGCCTTCCGATTTAAGATACTCCCGTAATCGCTCTTCCTTGGCAGAAGCCTCAATCACCCTGCAAATCAGTTTTTCCAACTGTTCTACCGTATAGTTATCCACCCTGTTCTCTATTGTCGTTATCTCATTCTCAGAAAAGCCCCATTCATCCAGTGGTTTTTGAAGTATAAAATGGCCGATAATATTAGGAAGAACGACCGAGCAGATATTTTCAACCATATATCCATAATCCTTCGAAAAATTCCTCAATATGGAAATTATATACTGTTTATCAAACTGTCCAAGAAAACGCTGCTCCATCATCACCGAATTCAGATAGACTTCTATACAGTCTATTCCAGACAGTTTCCCTGTATCAGCCAGTACAATATAATCTAATGTTAGAATCGTGTTCCGAGGTTCATATTCGGGGTCGTACCATTTAAAAAATTCCAGGATTCCCTTTTTTATAGTATCACCAAGACAGGTTACCCCGTAATCTTCAAAATTTTCCACCAGTATATTATAATCATTTCTCACCTTAATCGCTTTTTCTCTTACAAACTCTAACCCTATGTTATACTTTTCCATGCATGATAGCTTTTTACTGCTCTGACCATCTTGTCCACTCTGTCTGCCTTTCCCGCTCTGGTCATCTTGTCCACTCTGTCCATCATATTCTCTGAGGCAATAGAGAACAGCGCCCATCAGTCCCTGCGCTTTTTCATAAGAGATTGAGGAACTGTCAAAGCTTGTATAGTGGGTGGCAAGCTCCGCCACAATTGGTACCAGCTCCTCCATGGTATATCTCATTTGTCCTTGCTTTTTTACTTTCATTTCACTTACAGAGTTTTTCATACTCTCCCCTTTTGCTGCTCTTCCTTTTACAGTTTTTTTCTTCCTTTTACAGTTCTTTACTTTTACAGTTTTTTCTTCCTTTTGCCGTTTTCCGGTTTTAAATGGCTTTGGTTATCTACTGAAGATGCTCTAACGCCTGGATATACAATTCCTTATCCCATCTCTGAACCAGGTCAAGCCTGGCAAACTCGCCCTTTCCGCCTGTTATGGTATACTCTCCATATCCTGCACGAATAGCCTGGGCAAAAATATCCAGACAGGTTCCCTCCAGATAATCCAAATCTCCGAAACAGACATCATCAAACTGCTCTCTCATAAATTGAAGCAGCTCCTCATCATTGATTTCATCCAGCATCTCATTCTTATAGGAGAAAAATATCTCCTGGAGTCTGACCAGCGTCTCAACATAGTTTTCCTGATAAATATATTGAGAATCACAGAAATAATAAATTATTTTAGGCAGGATACCTTCTCCAAACTCAACTCTACGTTCCAGCCTTAAGGTTTCATTTTTTTTCGCTAAAAGAAGTTCCGTATCCTCTTTAGAAAGCTCTAATCCATACTCCTTTGTATACTGATTGGTCTGCTGAATCTGACTCAAACCCATCTCCATGTTCAGCAGTTCCAGCCAATTACATTTTTTCATAAAAATTCCCCTTTCCTTTACGTCCGGCAAGATTTCATTATCCGCCTTTTAGCCTTGTGGAAAACCAAGTATAGCACCGTCGTCAATCCCTTACCAGTCTTGAATTTTCGGCATTTTTGTGGTAATATAAGAATGAAAAAAAGGAGTCAAAAAATGAGATTTTACACTTTAGAAAAAGAGAACAGGATGTTTCCGGCTGTGTCCTTTGATAAGGGCTTTACCATCTATGCATTGAAGGATTTAGGATTTGATTTTACAGATATGAATGCTGTAATCTGTGATATGACACCCAAACAGTATTCTTTTTTACATGATATGGGAACGCGGAGCCATTCCTTTACTCCAATAAACTGGAATGATGTAACCCTTTGTGCTCCCATCGTTTATCCGAGACAGGATGTCATCTGTCTTGGCATCAATTACGCTGAGCATGCCAAAGAGGCTGATCACTTTTCCTCAAAGGATTTCGGTGGCGAAAGACCCTATACCATTTATTTTTCCAAGCGTGTAAGCAAAGCCTCTGCACATGGCGACATGATTCCAGCTTATGAAGGCCTGGTTGACAGTCTTGATTACGAAGCTGAGCTTGGTGTCATTCTTGGTAAAGATGCCAAAAACATTTCAGAAAAAGATGCTTCTGATTATATCTTCGGATATACCATTATTAATGATGTAAGTGCACGAAACCTTCAGACCCGCCATAAACAATGGTATCTTGGAAAGAGTCTTGATGGTTTCACTCCAATAGGTCCCTGTATTGTCACTCCTGACGAGATAGGAGATGCCACAAGCTTAAGCATTTCCTGCTCTGTAAATGGTGAACTGCGCCAAAACAGCAATACGGGCTACATGATTCAAACAGTCAATGGTGCCATCGCTGAGCTCTCCGTTGGAATGACGCTTCAGGCCGGAACAATTATAGCAACCGGAACTCCCTCCGGGGTCGGCATGGGCTTTGAGCCTCCAAAATTTCTAAAGAAGGGGGATACCATCTCCTGTAAAATTGAAAATATTGGTGAGTTAACAAACACTGTGGGATAAAATTGGCTGCGCTTTGAGTGACTTGTGGTCACGCTTCGCTAGTTGACATAACTTTCAAGCAGCAGCAGGATTTTTTTGCGGGGCATAAAAAGACAAAAATCGCTCCTTGTGCCCCGCTGTCAACCGCCAAACGGTTTACATAACGCCTTTTGGGGCAGAATTGAACCACTTGGCGGTATTTTTATCCCATTTTTCCAACTTAGCGGGGCATGAAATCCCTTAAATATGATTTTCATGCCCCGCTTCAGAATTATAATGTACCCCATACAGTGGACACGGAGAAAAAAGGTTTTATACCCAATATAGAAAAATATGTGCGTCACCGTTTAAATTTTTATTTTAAAGCCTGTACTTCATTTCATGGTACTGTGATGTAATATCATCAAATCCAAGGCTTTTATACAGCTTATATCCATCTTCCGTCGCGCTGAGCTCCACATAATCAAGTTCCAGCTCTTTTGCTTTATCAAGCAGCATATTCATCAGTTTTCCTGCTATCCCCTGTCTACGATATTCTTCCTTTGTATAAACGCTTAAAACTTCTCCAATCCTTCCATGAATAAAATGTGGGTTGGCTGGTTTCTTAATGACATTCAGCATAACCGTAGAAACAACTTGTCCCTTGTCTTTTGCTGCAAATACGAAAATGCTCTTTCCAAGACTTTCTTCAAAGTAAATCGGCAGACTCTCTTCCATAGATCTGTGATCCGCTTCACTGATACTTCCCTGGTCACTTATAATATAGGCAATTCTCATCTGTGTCAGCTGCCCTATATCTTCTTCCGTTGCTTCAGTATAGCTTATCATTTCGTCTCCCTCACCTTCCGCACTTTACCTTTAATCGCCTTATTCTGCAGATTTTCAAGCACCATTGGTCCTTTCTGGTTGAAGATCTCGACATAAGTAATGCTGTCGCGCACATCTATAACACCTATATCGGCCTGTTCCACGCCCGGAATAGAGCAGATTGCGCCAACCACATCTCCTGCGCGCATCTTAGATTTTTTACCGCCCCCAATGGAAAGTTTCATGATTTTGCCATTGAAAACCTCCCCTTTTTGCTTTTTAAGGACAACCTTCTGTTTCTGTCTTTTTTGAAATGCCTGTTTGTTAGATACTGCCCCAGATGAATCCGGCACATCCAATAGGGGAATCTCGCCACCGATAAATTCCTCCACAGACTGTTTATATCGCATTTCATTTTCATTTAAGAAGCTGATGGCTTTTCCAGTCTTTCCGTTTCTGCCTGTTCTTCCAATTCGATGAACGTAGTTCGCTCTGTTTGTGGGAAAATCATAATTAAACACATGGGTCATGTCGGGAAAATCTATTCCTCGGCATGCCACATCAGTGGTAATCAGATAATGATAGATTCCCTTTCTGAAATCCGAAATGGAATACAACCTGTCTCTCTGCTCCATCCCGCCATGCAGCATTCCGCAGCGAATCTGCTTGCGGCGAAGCTTCTGGAAAAGTGTATTAACCATCTCTCTTGTATCACAGAAAATCATGGCATCCTCTGGATTCTCTGCCATAAGAATCTGCAAAAAGACGTCAAACTTATCATCTGCAGTCACCATATAAGCCGATTGTTCCACTCCATCTGCAGTCTCAAGCTCTGACTCAATGGTAATATATTCCGGTCCTCTCATATACCGGTCAATCAATTCCTGAATATTTCCTTCCAGCGTCGCTGAAAAAAGCATCAGCTGGGGTTTTCTTCTTCCACCGGTATTTTTCATGATATATTCCACATCATCTAAAAATCCCATATCCAACATTAAATCTGCTTCATCAATAACAAGCGTCTGAACTTTATCCAGATTCAGATTTCCACGCTTCATATGATCAATGACTCGGCCCGGTGTTCCAACTACAATATGACTTCTCTGCTTTAAAGATAAGGTCTGCTTGTCTATGGGCATTCCGCCAAAAACAACTGGTGCCTTTATTTTCTTGATTCGACCAATCTGAAAAATTTCATCCTGAACCTGAACTGCCAGTTCCCTTGTAGGCTCCAAAACCAATGCCTGTGGAAGCACTTCGTCCCAGACAATCTTTTCACATATCGGAACAGCAAAAGCTGCTGTCTTACCACTTCCTGTCTGAGATTTTCCAACCAGGTCCCTGCCCGACAAAGCAATAGGAATTGCTTCCTGCTGAATCGGTGTTGGCTCCAGATATTTTAGTAATGTCAGAGACTCCAAAATCTCTGGTGACAAATCAAATTGATGAAACGTAGTAATGTCGATATCTTTCAATGATTACTTTTCCTCTTCTTTCTTGCATCTGCTATAAATAGGTGCTATTCTTTTTCTAATCTTTTGAATTTGCTAAAAACCTATAGGAAATATTAATATGAAAACAAAATTAACCAAAAAAGAATATATTTTTCTATCTTCAATGCTATTTGGTCTGTTCTTCGGTGCTGGAAATTTAATTTTTCCTGCCTCCATGGGGCAGCTGGCGGGAAGTGCTTCCCTGCCTGCTATCATCGGATTCTGTCTGACCGGAGTAGGACTTCCACTTCTGGGTATCGCCGCTATGGGAATTTCTGAAAGTGAAGGCCTTCTTGCCATGAGCAGCAAGGTTGGAAAGGCTTACGGCTATTTCTTCACCTGTGCACTCTATCTTTGCATTGGACCTTTTTTTGCAATTCCAAGAACGGCAACAGTTTCTTTTGAAGTAGGTATTGCACCTCTGCTGTCCGAGAAACAGCTTTCATTAGCTCTTCTTTTGTTTACTTTTCTCTTTTTCCTGATTGTTTTATTCTTTTCCCTGAAGCCATCCGGAATTTTGACATGGGTAGGGAAAATACTGAATCCACTATTTCTTCTTTTTTTAGGAATATTGATTCTGTCCGCTGTGATTCATCCAATGGGCAGTATTTCTGTGGCTGCTCCTATTGGGGATTATGCTACCCACAGCTTCTTTACCGGATTTTTAGAAGGTTACAATACTATGGATGCCCTTGCCGGTCTTGCCTTCGGTATCGTGTTAATCAATGTAATCCGTGGACTTGGTATCACTAATCCATCCCGCATTACGATCAGTACCATTTTATCCGGTATCTTCAGTATGCTGATTATGATTATTATCTACTATTCTCTTACCATGATTGGAGCACAGTCACGTACTGTCCTCGGAATATGCGAAGATGGTGGAGCCGTTTTATATGGAATTTCCAAATACTACTTCGGTAGCTTTGGCGGTATTTTCCTTGGAATTACCATTACCTTTGCCTGCCTGAAAACTTCCATTGGCCTTGTTACTTCCTGTGCAACTACTTTTGTGGAAATGTTCCCAAAAACCTTTTCTTACAAAGCCTACACCATCATTTTTTCCTTGTTTTCCTTCGGAATTGCCAACGTAGGACTGAGCCGCATTATTGCATATTCACTGCCAGCCCTTATGTTTCTATATCCACTTACAATTATGCTGATTTTACTTTGTCTGTTTGGACGGCTGTTTCATTATCGTCAGTGTGTGTTTGTCTCCTCCATGATTGCTACCGGACTGGCTGCCTTTCTGGACTTTTTTCACACACTCCCGACAAACATTCAGGGAATCATTCCTTTGCATGCATTGCTTACAAGTGCTCAGGCTGCTCTTCCCTTTTCTTCCATTGGAATGGGATGGGTCGTTCCTGCTGCCATCGGACTTATCACAGGCTTACTCCTGATGCTTAGACGCAAGTAAGTCAATTTTGCCATCTCTGACGGCCTTTACCAGTTCATCTCCCTTATAGCAGAGCTTCAAGTTAAACCAGGAATTTTCCTCCAGCAATAATTTTAAAAAGATTCTGTCTCCCTCCCACAAATTGAGATCCATAACCTTCTCCATATCAATCCATGCAAGTTCTCCCTCTCTGCACTCTTTTGCCAGCTCACCTTCAAAGTCATCCGCTGTATAGAGAAACATTTGCTCCATCTCATAGCCTTCTGCCACAAAAGTAATAACTCCATGAAAATGAAAGGAAGTCAATATGAGGTTTGTTTCCTCTTTTACCTCCCGCAAAAGACATTCCTCCGGGCTTTCACCCTCCTCAAACTTTCCACCAATCCCAATCCATTTTCCCTCGTTGGGATCCTTTTCCTTTTTGGTTCTATGCATCATCAGATACCTGTTGTCCTGTTTGATATAACATAAAGTTGTAAGCTGCATTTTTTCTTCCTCTTATAGCTTTCATATTGTAAGCATGTGCTAACTCCAGATTTTGATAATCTGGATAATCTTGATAATTTTGAAATTCCAGATTATCTACATTGAATTTTCTCTAACCATGAAGTTCTTCCCAAACATCATACCACTGCATGCACTGCTCATGCCAGTTAGCCCACGCTTCCTCTATGGCAAGCTGGTATTCTTCCTCCAGCTGCCATAATGACTCACAAGCTTCTCTGGAAAAATAGTAAGTTTCCCATTCCTGCCACACTCTTTCCAGCTCTGTTTCTGCCATGTACATTGGTTCTGCCATCAGACGCAGCTTCCAGTCACGATAGGCGTCCTCTGTTCCTATTTCTCTCAATCGATGCTTTTCTGCTTTGGGAACTGCCTTAAGATCTGCTATCATAGCCTGCTCTTCCGCTCTCATCAATGCAGAAAGCTCCTCTCCCTGAGGCCGTCTGCTGTGATTGAGATAATGCTCATATCCAAATGGATAGTACATAACCGAGGAGCCTTCAAAAACAAGAATAGCATCCGCTACCTGATTGATAAAATAGCGGTCATGGGAAACGAATAAAATGGTGCCTTTATATGCCCGAAATGCCGATTCAAGCGTTTCCTTCGCAGGAATATCCATATGGTTGGTAGGCTCGTCCAAAAGCATCAGGTTCGGTCTGCTGGTCAAAAGCTCCGCCAGAACCAGTCTTGCCTTCTCTCCTCCGGACAAAGCTTCCACTCTCTTGTTTACATCCACCCCCGTAAAAAGATACGCGGCCAGGGTTTGCCTGAGTTCTTTTTGTGTCATTCCCGGAAAAATTGCAGAAAAATGCTCCAGCACACTCTCTTTTGCATCTAACATTGCTGTCTGTTGGTCAAAATATCCCATCATGGCACGTTCGCCCAGCTCACATTTTCCTTTTATTGGATTGATTATCCCCGCTACTGTTTTTAAAAAAGTGCTTTTCCCAACTCCATTATCCCCGATAATTCCAATCTTCTGCCCTCGTTTGACACGTAATGAAAGCTCCAGCAGTACCTTATCGTAACCAATTTGAAGATGCTCTGCCTCCACGATCCATTTACTGCTGACCACCAGTGGTTCAAGCTCCCCTGTAAAAATATGTGTGGAATCCTCTATCGGCTTTTCAACCCTTTCCATTCGTTCTAGGATGGTTTTTCTTGATCTGGCAAAAGCCGCCTTTTTTGGCTTATGCTTAAACTGCTCAATCAATTCCTCCAAGCGCTTTATTTCAGCCTGCTGCCTCTCATAGGCTTTCCTCTGAATTGACAGGTTCTTTCTTTTCTGTTCCCGATACTGGGTATAATTTCCGGAATAGCGAATCAGCTTTCCGCTCTCCAGTTCATACACCACCTCCACCACCTGATCTAAGAAAAAACGATCGTGGGAAACAAAAACCACTGCCTTGTCATATTCCTTCAAATAGCCTTCCAGCCACTCCACTGTGGGAATATCCAGATGATTGGTTGGTTCATCAAGCAACAGAATATCCGGTTTAGATAGTAAAAGACAGATTAGTGAAATCTTTGTCTGTTCTCCTCCTGAAAAGGTACAGAATTTTCTCTTTTTTTGCTCTTTAGAGAAACCGAACCCTGTAAAAATACGGTCATATTCCATCTCATATAAAAAGCGCTCTTTTGAGTAACGATCTTTCTCAGGACATCCCTCTAACAGAATCTCTTCCACTGTCTTATCCTGATCCTGCACATTACTCTGACCCAACATGCCAATAATAGCTTTTCTGGAAGTCACAATTCCGTTTCCGATTCTTTTATCGTCCCGATCTAAACTCAGTTCTCCTGCAAGCAAACGAAGCAGCGTTGTTTTCCCTGCTCCGTTTCGTCCTACGACTGCTATTTTTTCTGTTCCTTTAATTTCAAAATTGATATGGGATAAAATAGTCCGACCACCGGCCGATACAGTCCCATCGTTGATTTGATAAAGCATGGGTTACCCCTTTTTCTTCATGTTGTCTGCTGCTTTCTTTCCAGGTTTGTCTGCTGCTTTTTTTACAGGTTTATCTGCCACTTTCTTTGTCGTCCTTCCGAGATTCTTCTTACAGATTTCTTCCAGACAGCACCTGTCGCAATAGGGATTGGTTCTTGCGGTACATACTGCTCTTCCATGCTCTACCAGACGATGACAGAGCTCGTTGCCCTCTTCTGGCGGAACAATTTTCCACAGAGCCATCTCTACCTGCTTTGGATCCTTGAGATCATCTACCAGTCCAATTCTGTTGGCTAGACGAATGCAATGTGTATCTGTCACAATGGCAGGTTTTCCATAAACATCTCCCAAAACCAGGTTGGCACTTTTTCTTCCAACTCCAGGCAGCTTTAAAAGCTCCTCCATGGTATCAGGTACCTTTCCGTTATACTCTTTGCAAAGCATTTCCATACAGGCATGAATATCCTTTGCCTTACTCCTTCCCAGTCCACAGGGACGAACAATCTGCTCTATCTCGTCCACATTAGCTGCTGCTAACGCATACATGTCCGGAAATTTCTCATATAATTTTTCAACTATTACGTTAACCCTCGCATCCGTACACTGTGCCGCCAGCCTCACGCTGACCAGAAGCTTCCATGCCTGATCATAATCCAATGTACATCCTGCGTCAGGATATGCTTCTTTTAACCTTGTAATTACTTCTGCTGCCCTTTGCTTTTTTGTCATAATCTTCCTCTATCCTGCTATTCATTCTTATATCAAACTGTCTTTCAAAACTATAGTACATAAAAACACTAATCTAAGAAGACTTTACCCCAAAAGCTGTTTTTATGCAACAAAGTCTGTATACTGATATAACCCAAAATAAAAACGAGCTGTTTCCCAGCTGACATCTATCTCTCAGCCAATGAAACAGCTCATTTTCTTTTATTTCAGTGCTCCTATTTTCTCTTTACTGGAATCCAGATTCCACTTTCATAATCAGCGGCCTGTGAATCTCCCTTGCTGTACCACTCAATGTTTGCTCCCATGGCGATTTCAAATTCCGGATTTCCTGGCAGCCATTCCTTGAACAGCTTCGTATTTACTGACTGCAGTGCACCAGGCATTGGTCCCTTACAGGTAAATTTAGCCCATTCCATGTCTGGAAATTCATAGGTAGTCATTCCCTCCGGAACATCACCTTCTTTGTAAATGCCGGCAATCAGATAACGGAATACACCATCCTTTCCAATATCATCAATACAGATTCCAAATTCACCAATACAACATTTACAGATAGTTTCCTCGATTTCGTTCTGTGGTCCTCCATGCTCCATGATTGGTTTCATGTACTTTGCCCAGAATTCATCCCAAAACTTTGGTATTTTCTGATATCCTTCGTCAAAAGAAAATTCTCTTGCAAAACCTACAACCTTAAATCCTTTTAATTCCTCTACTGTGTAATCCATGTCATTCCCTCCTTGAATTGTTAACTTGATTTTTAACGGAAGAAAAATCTGCAGCTTCGAAGCGTCCTTGCGGAGCTGCACCGGTGTCACTCCATGGAATCTGTTAAAAGCTTTGGTAAAGCTGTCCGGAGAATCATAACCATACTTCAATGCAAGATCAATCACCTTCTCTTTATCTGCTATCACGTCAAGCGCAGCAAGATATAATCTCCGATTTCTCACATATTCAGTCATGGTGTAGCCTGTCATGAGCTTAAACCCCTTCTGCAGATAAAAGGTACTCATGCCCACTTCCCTCGATGCCTGATTCACGTTATCCGGCTCCAGCAAATGTTCTTCCATATAGTTGATTGATTTACGTATGCTTTCCATCCATTCCATGATGTGCTTCCTTTCTTCTAAGAACAGATTATCAGAATTAAACAGATAATTCCCGACAATTCTTGCCTGGATTTGTCTGATTATTTCCCATTAATGATAATCCACGGAAGAAGTGTTGCAACATCTTCATTCATAATATCTGCAAAGGTATTTATCTGCTCCTCTGTTGTGGGCTCTCCATAACCAATGGCATAAAGCATGCCATTCTCATGACCCATGTAAGTCATAAGTGGACTGGCCAGTTCAAAGTCCTTTTTGGACATATCCGACTTCACCGCAATAATATAGAACAGTACCATTTTCTGTCCATCCTTTTCTCCGGTAAAGGTAAGCTGCGTTCCTCTTGCGTCAATTTCCTTATTATAATAATTTGTAAAAGCCCCTTTGGTGGTTATATCCAGCAACTCGTTTGGCATCTGAATCGTGATACCGAGCTCCGGGTAATCAACCGTCGTTCTTTTTACATGCTTGCTGTTCTGCGTAACAGGAACTGTTATTCCTGCAAACGTAACGCTCTCAATTTCATCCCTGTCTAATATCCGGTCAAAAAAAAGTGTAATACGGCCAGATTCCTTGAGCAGGTCAGCTTCTTCTGCATAATAGGAATTGATCATCGTTCCGTCTGTCAGCAGCACCTGAATGGCGTCATTTGCAGCTGTTCCCTCTGGCAGCGTCTCCGGAACACCAACCATTTCATCAAAGGTCACTGTCACAGAATTCTGGGATAAGCTCAAATCTCTAAAGGTCGCCGTTCCACCATAAATCTCAATTGGAGCTTCAACATCAAAGTGTACAGACTCGTCCTTGCCATTTGGTTCTTCATTGACCGCCTCAGAGCTGCCCTCCTTCACTGTGACATGAGGCGCTGCTGTGCATGCAATCAAACCAGCCAGCAGCACTGCTGCCAGTCCCGGAACTAACAATCTCCTTGAATTCTTTTTACTGTTTTTTCTCATGCTGCTCTCTTCTTCAACCTTTTTCATAACGCAATTACTCTTTTCTATCTACCTCTTCCAAATGAAGCTGTTCCTCCAGTACTGCATACAGCCTTCCCTGATCAATCGGCTTACTTAAATGCGCGTTCATTCCCGCCTCTTTTGCCTGTTTTACATCCTCATCAAAGGCATTGGCTGTCATGGCAATAATAGGGAGCAGGCGGATATCCTTTCTTGGAAGAGAACGCATACGTCTTGTTGCCTCCATGCCGTCCATAACCGGCATACGAATATCCATAAGAACCACATCATAGTAATTTTCCGGTGAAGCAGCAAGCATATCCACGCCAGCCTGACCATTCTCCGCGTGCTCAATCAGCATGCCCTTCCCCTTTAAAAGTCTGGTTGCAATCTGAACATTTAACGGATGGTCCTCACATAAGAGCACTCTTTTTCCCTTTAAAATTGTGTCATCCACACCTGTGTTCTGCTGTTTTTTCCATTCTTCAACCTGTTCCGCTGATGCCATGGGGAAATCCAGTGTAAAGGTAAAACAGGACCCCTTTCCCAATTCACTT
>CAZUCI010000066.1:369-14965 GCA_964619485.1 uncultured Lachnospiraceae bacterium | reverse complement strand
TCCCTTTAAATGATTATAATAATGTCTTTGAACTGTTCCATGAGCTGCTTCATACTCAAAGACACCTGTTGGTGAAACCAAAACAGAGGTCATCATAGCCAGGGAACCAAAGGCTGAGCTGACCATATCACTCATGACATCGCCATCATAATTTTTGCAGGCCCAGATAAATCCGCCTTTTGCTTTCATCACACGTGCTACGGCATCATCAATTAATGTATAGAAATAGGTGATTCCTGCTGCTTCAAATTTTTCCTTATATTCCTGATCATATAAATCCTGGAAAATATCCTTAAAGGTATGATCATATTTTTTTGAGATTGTATCTTTGGTTGCAAACCATAAATCCTGTTTTGTGGAAAGGGCATAGTTAAAGCATGCCTTTGCAAAGCTTGTGATTGACTCATCCGTGTTGTGCATTCCCTGAATCACACCAGCACCTGCAAAATTGTGAATTGTTTCACGAATCTCTGTTCCATCCTCTCCGGTAAAAACGAGCTCTGCTTTTCCGGCTCCTGGAACCTTGATTTCAACGCTCTTATAAACATCACCATATGCATGACGGGCAAGCGTAATCGGTTTTTCCCAGTTTTTGACACAGGGCTCAATTCCCTTCACTACAATCGGGGTACGGAAAACGGTACCGTCTAATGCTGCACGAATGGTTCCGTTTGGACTTTTCCACATTTCCTTCAGGTTATATTCTGTCATTCTGGCAGCGTTTGGAGTAATTGTTGCACATTTAACGGCAACACCATACTTTCTGGTTGCCTCAGCACTGTCAATTGTTACCTGATCATTGGTCTCGTTTCTATACTCTAAGCCAAGATCATAGTACTCTGTTTTCAGATCAATAAATGGGAGAAGTAATTCATCCTTAATCATCTTCCAGAGAATTCTGGTCATTTCATCCCCATCCATCTCTACTAAAGGGGTTTTCATTTGAATCTTAGACATCTTTTTTCCTCCTAATTCAGGCATTGCCTCTTTATTCTTCTTTAATAACTAAGCCTTTATTTACCATGTTCTGATAAGCGTTGAGCATATGTGCATTGGCAAGTCTTTCAGCCTTTGCGGCATCCTTTTCCTTGATTGCCTCCATAATCTCTCTGTGCTCATGATTGGACGCATTTCCCCTAGCACCCTGGGCAAGTGTCTGCTTCCGGATTCTATATACATACTGATGAAAATCCTTCAGGGTATGTTCCAGCATCTTGCTGTTGCAGGCCTCATACATAATCTCATGAAAGCGGTTATCCAGCATGGCAATCTGTTCCGAATGTCCCTTCTGGGCATGAAATTCAGCCAGATAAACATTCTCTTCCATCTCCTGCATCTGCTCCGTGGAAATATGCTCTGTGGCCCATTTTGCACAAAGTCCCTCCAGCAGGGCACGCATCATATAGATATCTGCAACATCCTTTGTGGTAATTCCTGTAACATAAGCTCCCTTGTTGGGAACAATGCGAATAAGTCCTTCCAGCTCCAGCTGTCTGAAGGCCTCTCTTACAGGTGTTCTGGAGACACCGAGCTCCTCTCCAATAGCCTGCTCACGCAATTCGTCGTTTTCCTTATAATTTCCACTCAGAATATCTTCCCTGAGCTTATTGAATACGCGTCCCCTGAGGGAATACTTATCGGTTACCTCTTCCTTTAGGTTAAACTCATTCATACATTCTCACCTTTACTCTGTCTTTCCATTGGAGAATCTACATTTAATTTCAGACAGGTTTCCCTGATCTGTGCAATCAGCTCTTTGTCTGTCATAACAGTTACACGGCCATCCTCATACTGTCTGTCCACCCACTTTTTCAGCTCCACGATCAGCATATCATTTTTTTGATACTGGGAATCTCCCTTCAAGTGGAAATAGGTATTGATCCAATGTGCAATTCCTGCAAGTCCTGATGTGTTGGATACGGCACAGAGAACCGGACGATTTAAAAACTTATCCGTATCAAATATATTATAAATTTCCTCATTTTTCAATAGACCGTCTGCGTGAATACCGGCACGGGTTACATTGAAATTTTTACCAACAAAAGGAGTTCTTGGTGGTATTTCATATCCAATTTCCTTCTCGTAATATTCTGCCAGCTCTGTGATTACCCTTGTATCCATACCATTTAAGTTGCCCTTTAGCTGTGCATACTCAAACACCATGGCCTCCAACGGTGTATTTCCGGTTCTCTCACCGATACCAAAAAGTGAAGTATTTACCCCGGAGCAGCCATAAAGCCATGCTGTAGTAGAATTGGAAACAGCCTTATAAAAGTCATTATGACCATGCCATTCAATCAGGGAATGAGGTACTCCTGCGTGGGTATGGATTGCATAAATGATACCCTGTACACTTCTTGGAATAACGGCACCTGGATAATTGACTCCATATCCCATGGTATCACAGGCACGAACCTTAATTGGTATCTTGTATTCCTCCATCAGCTTCATCAGCTCCAGACAGAATGGAACTACATATCCATAGATATCAGCTCTGGTAATATCCTCCAGATGACATCTGACACTGATGCCTTCCTCCAGACAATCACGAACAACACTTAAATAATGCTCCATTGCCTGTTTTCTCGTCATTTTCAATTTCAAAAAAATATGATAATCGGAGCAGCTCACAAGAATTCCAGTCTCCTTCATTCCGATTTCCTTTACCAGCTTAAAATCCTCCTTGCTGGCACGAATCCAGCTGGTAACCTCTGGAAACTGATACCCTCTCTCCATACATTTATAAACAGCATCTCTGTCCTTTTTGGAATACAAAAAGAACTCGCTGGCACGAATCATCCCATTCGGTCCACCCAGCTTGTGAAGATAATCATATATTTTAACAATCTGCTCCGTTGTATAGGGTGCTCTGGACTGCTGTCCATCACGAAACGTTGTATCCGTAATCCAGATCTCTCTCGGCATATTATGAGGTACTATTCTGTCATTAAAAGGAATCTTTGGTACCTCAGAATAAGGAAACATATTTCGAAATACATTTGGCTTTTCCACATCATCCAAAATGTACATATGCTCCTCAATCTCCAATAAGTTTTTCTTAGGATTCATTGTCACAGGTCGATTTGCAAAACGGTTCCCACTTTGAAAATCCTCTGTATACTCGTTGTCCATATTCATCTTATTTTCCTCCCGATTTTTCAGTCTCAATCCCTTAGATCGTGTTCATGTATAATTGTATACAATAGTACTTTATATGTCAATATTTTCGGGTGTAAATAACATTTTTTTTGCATCAATCATTCCATACCCCTGTTTATTCCACGGTTCCCCCAGGTCAGTGGCACCATTCCGTATGCCACGCATCCATTCATCCATTGTCCTATGCGGATTTTTTTCCCATAACAACGCTGCAAGTCCGGTTACAATGGGACAGGCCATGGAAGTCCCCGTCTTTCTGACATATCCCGCAAAATCCCTGCTGCAGGATATGATATCTGTCCCAGGTGCGACAACATCCGGCTTTTTTTCAGCATAAAGTGTTGGTCCTCTTCCGGAAAAGCTTTCGCAGCTTTTTTTTCCCTTACTGTCCTGTGCAAAAAGATCATGACAGCCAACGCAGATCACCAGCGGACTCTCCCCCAGAAGTGAAATTGTGTGGGACAGTGGACCAAGATTACCGGCTGCTGATACAACCAGAATATGCTGGTCATAAAGCTTCCTCACATACCTTTGGATCAGTTCTCTTTTTTTTACCGTATTCATCCATTGATGGCTCTCCGTAATTCCAATGGAAACATTAACAACCTTTATATTCAGCTCTTTTTGCTCTTTCAAAATCCAGTCAAAGGCTTCTAAAAGGAGCTCCAGATCGCCCTTTCCGTTCTGGTCCAGTATTTTTCCCACAACCAGCTCTGCCTTAGGTGCAATTCCCTGATATCTCCCCCTGCTTGCCGCTCCGCTTCCTGCCACAATTCCGCATACATGCGTTCCATGACCATTATCATCATAGTTTGCACCACTGCTTCCATATAAAAAATCGCGAAATCCAACAATTCTATGATCAAAATCCCTATGAGAAAAAATACCGGTATCAAGCACACAAATACGGACACCATTTCCGGTTAACCCTATTTTTCTTGCATAATCTATATGAAGCCTCTCAAATACTCTATCCAATAAAAAAACTCCCGTTTCTTTTAATTTATGACGGAAGTTTTTTTATGTCCTTTATTTTATGAATGGGCAATCCCTTATTTTTTTATCATCTTTTTTCTGGTGCAGCCTGCCATCAGTAAGAATAAGCCCAATGCAAAAACACCAACAAACAGCAAAATGCGGATATCAACGCGCTCTCCCGTGTCTGGAGAGGAATCCAAAAGAGCTGCACCTGAAGCATTACTTTTCTTCTGCGTAATGCGGTCCTTTAATTCACCGTCAGCTCCATACAGCGCATATGGCGAAAAATGATTAACCTCAAAGGAAATACAGGTCTGTCCATCTCTTTCAAGATAATTACAAAATGTAATTTCAAGACTGTCTCTTTCATCCAGGCTCACCACACATACCTCGTCATCCAAAAGCTCCGCCGGAACAGGCATGGTAACAGTCAGCATATCCCTGCCTAATCTGCTGATTGGAATGGTATCTGTAGGATCATTCATGGAAAGCTCCATGGCATAATAATTATTGTCATCCACGAAGCCATATTCCTTTTCCACTGTACTCTTCAATAATTGTGTTCCATCCTTCTCCTCCTGTGTCATATTAAAAAGATACCCGTCTGTATCCACAGTGGAGCCGGACATCTGTACAGAAACCTGACTGGAATCAATATTGGAAATTGTAACCTTTTTTAATGTATCAATAGTATTTTCAGATAAGCTTGAATTGGAGGATGCCGCATTCTCCAAAGCTCCATCGTCTGTTGTTAATGAATAAATCTTATTATATAAGGAAAATTCCTTTGGAATATTCTCTGCGCCGGCCGTGTTTGAAACCTGTACCGTATGTGCTGTTCCTGCTGACTCATCATCAACCACTACAACCGCACCCGAAAAGCCGGGAACGGAAGCATCAAGAACTGTTCCGGACAGAGCTACGTCAGCACTGTTAATGACAGCAATGGGAATTCCATCCAGACAATCTCCACGAAATGACTCATTGGTCAGCCTTGTCGCTGTTTTTTCATAGGACAATTGAGGAAGCGTATTCCCCAAAAAGATAGCAGAATCTATTGTCTCATTGCCGCCGAAGGCTTTTAATCCAAGCCTTGAAACTGTTGCAGGAATCCGAACGGTTTCAAGAGGGCATCCGTAAAAAGCACGGTCTCTGATCTCTGTCAGATTACTGCCACCTGATATATTGGAAAGATTGCTGCAGCCGGAAAAAGCATCCTCTCCGATAACTGATAATTCATCAGAAAGGGAAACCTGCTCAAGCTCCGTGTGATCCTTAAATACCTCCGCACCAATCTGACGGACATTGGACGGAATGGTAACCTGATTTCCATTCCCTTTGTATGCAATTAAAATGCCATCTCCAACAACAAGAAAATCATCCACATCGCCACTCTGTTCCCAGTCGTTCAGCCATCTGGTATAAGAAAATGCCTCCGGCTCAATCTCCGTCACCGTTGCCGGAACGGAAACGCTGCTCAGATTATCACAATGATAAAAAGCCCCATATCCAATCTCAGTCACGCCAGAGGGAATATCAATGCCTGTTAATCCACTTCTTGCAAATGCAAAATCATCAATACGGTTAACACCTGATGGAATGGAAAAGGATAAAAGAGCCTGATTCTGATAAAAAGCCTTATGGGCAACTGTTGTCCCATTCCGAATAATACTCTGCTGAAGCTTATCCGGCGTAACCAAAGTCTCGTCACCATTTTGTGATACAGAACCAGACTGTTCACCGTTATACACAGTTCCGGCATTGGCATCCATCAAAACAACTGCCTGTCTGGAAACTACCTTTGTCCTGCCTAAAACACCCGGGCTGTCCACATCCCACTCCACGTAATTGTCCACATCTGAAGCATAATACTTGTCTGTAGAATTCTGACTCTCACTGTCTGTACTGTTATTGTCCTTCTCATCCGAATCAACAAGCTTATTACCCGACAGAGAATCTTCATATTCCATCTGCGCCGCTTGATTTGCCTCAAAGGTTTCAAAGAATTTAGCTGCGGTGCTGTTTTCCTCTGCAATAATATTCAGGCTTCTGCAGCCATCAAATGCCGAATCAGCAATGCTGCCTACAGAAAGCGGCACATTGACATCTCCCAGCTTTCTACAGTCCTCGAACGCTTTGATTCCAATTGACCTGACCGAAAATGGAATATTGACAGAGGTAAGGCCGGCTGCATTGGAGAAGGTATAATCCCCAATCTCAGAGAGACGGTTGCTCAAGGATACCGTTGCAAGATTATCACAGCCCCAAAACGCATACTTATCCACAGCTTCAACTGTATTCGGCATACTGTAGGAGGTTTTATCCCTTCCGGCCAGAACCGCAGCTAATCTTGTTTTATCTGCGCTGTATATGACACCATCTTCACAGATAAAGCTGTTGTTTCCTTTGGTGATATTCACTGTTTTTAAATCCTCACAGCCTGCAAAAACGCCACTGCCCAATTCCGTTAAGGAAGCCGGAAGTGTCACAGCTGAAAGATTTTTACAATCTGCGAAGGCACCATTTCCAATGCTGGTACACCCCTCCGGAATGATGATCCGTCTAATGTTCTCACACCCGCTAAAGGCACTGTTCTCGATTTTTTCCAGAGAGGAGGGAAAAGTAACTCCAGACAGGCTCGTACAATCAGCGAAGGCCTCTGCCTGAATTGTTTTTACCCCAGACGGAACAGACACGGACGTAGCCGTGCCTGTATATTTAACTAATGTAGTTTTGTCCATGAGAAGTCCATCACTGGCACTTCCACTGGCCTGCAGCCTGGAGGCTGGAATCTGAGTCAGAACAATGGCTAAAACCATCAGACTGATTCCCAGAATTTTCAGTACCTTTTTCATAAACACTCCTTGAATGACCTTAAGATATTACCTTCACTACTTTTCTCTTTGATCCCTTCATGGCAAACAGGAAAACAGAGAGAATTGCAAGTCCCATCGCAAGGAACCACTTTGGATGAATTGGATCGCCTGTCACTGGTGTGGCATCTATACTTCCTGCAGCTGACATATCATTCAAATCAACATAAATCGTATATGGCGAGAAATGTGTTGCCACAAACGATACACAGGGCACATTATTGATTGTTGTAAAACGGGCCTGCAGTTTTTCCAAAGCACCGCTTGATGCAACTGCTCCCACCTTATTATTTCCGGCATAGGACGCCAGCGCATCCGGAAGTGGCATGGTAACCGTCACACTTATACCATCAGTATTCTGAATCTTTGTTGTTCCGGTTTTATCATACAAACTGATATCCATGGCAAAATAGCGGATTGCATCCAGGGAACCATACTCATTGAGTAATGCCTGTTCCACAGCACTCTTTGCGGTCTCACTGTCCGTAATTTTAACAACATAATCGTCTGAGGAGCCATTTACGGATGCCGAAACAAGGTTTGAATTGGATATTCCGGATTTATCTACCGATACCGTACTGTTTCCGCTTCCCTTATTGGTAGTGGTATTATTCTTGTTTGATGTTCCACTTCCATTTCCGCTTACAGTCCCCTTGTTGGTAGTGGTTGAAGTTCCTGGCTTTGCGGTATTGGTTGTATTGTTTGTTGTGGTATTATTGGTATTCGGAGTGGCAGTTGTACCATTGTTGTTCGTATTGTTGTCGGTTCCGTTATTATTGGTCCCATTGTCGCCACTTCCATTGTTGTTATTATCTCCCCCATTGTTATCATCACCTGATGTTCCATTGGATTTATACTGAGGATAAATATCCAAATCGGAAATAACATTGCTAAACTCAGGCAGCCATCCGGTAAAGGTGTAGCCATCCCGCTCCGGTACTGTAGCCGGCTCCGTTGCTGCGCCGCCATCAACAACTCTCTGGATGCTGATTTTCATGGAGCCGTCAAAATTGTAAAAGGTAACACTGTGATAGGTTGCCGTATCTCCGGTATCTCCACCGCCGCTTCCCCCGCCTCCGTCATCAGCTGCCGTTGTATACTGAGGATAAACACTCAGGTCAGCCGAAACATCAGTGTAATTTGGCAGCCACTGGGTAAAGGTATAGCCTTCCCTTGCAGGAGCTTCAGGTGGAACAGCATCGGAGCCCTCCTCGACCAGCTGCGTATCCAACAGCGTGGAACCATCAAAATTATAAAACTTCACAGTATATTTATGTAAAATACGATCCTCTGTTCCGAAACCAAATTTCACAGCATAAACATAAGCCGGAGAATTTTCTTCACACTGAATATTCAGACCCCTTATCAGGGAATCAACTCCAAGCTCATCCGTTGTTACAAAAGCATTTTCGGCAATCATCTGCGTTCCCGTAGGGATTCTGATATCCGATAAAGAGGTGTTCTGGAATGCATAATCACCAATGGACTTTGTCAGCGGCGAAACCTCACAATAATTCAGCTTGGTACATCCGCTAAAGCAATAATCCGGAATTTCATCCAGTGCAGCATCTCCAAAATAAACCTGTGTAACTCCGGTACAATTTTCAAAAGCATGAGGTGCAACCTTAGTCACATCCGCAAGCTCCTCCTCTCTGATTTTACCGGTTCCGACTGTATTTCCTCTGGTTTCCAGACATTCAATTACCTCGACCTTTTTTCCCTCACTGTCAAGGGCATAAATAATTGCATTTTCACAGGTGAAAAGCGGATTATCGTTAAAGGTTACCGAAGACAAATTGGAATCCTTATAAAATGGAAGAGACCCCAGCTGCGTTAACGTGGAAGGCAGAGACACAGTTGTCAGTGCATCATCATCAAGAAAGACCTTGTCTCCCAGACTTTCTCCACCATCCTTGCCAGATGAGCGCATAATAAAGGTTTCAAGTGCAGTACAACCCGCAAATGCTTCATCCGGAACATGAGTGACAGAATTCAGAATCACACTGGTAATTGCTTCATTTCCCTTATAAACATCATCCTTTAGCGCATCCACGCCATAGGGAACTGTCGCTTTAAATACCGCGTCAAGAACTGCCTGCTCATCCTCAGAGAATACTACTCCGTCATTTCCATTCACAGTCATATCGTGGTATTTGGTATATGCACTGGATACAATTGCATTCTGTTCATCCTTTTTGTCAGGGTAGGTGGACAGGCTGTAATCTCCATTCTTAAACTGCTCATAGGTCGGTGCACTTACCAGCGTAGGCACTGCACTGACAAGGGCATTGGTCAGCGGATCTGTCTCCACATCCAGCTCCACCTGCAAATTGGAAGGAAAAGCACTGGTATAGGAAATATATTTGGTTGGCAGCGAAGAAGCATTGTAATTATTATCCGGATTCATCGCATAAATATATGGTTCACAGCTTGTTCCAATGGTACCGACAAAACGAAGATCCGCGTCCTCCGCACTGGTTGTCTCTGTTCTAAATGCATCCGCCCCGATACTTTCTATTGACATGGCATCCGCAAACTCAACCTCAGAAAGGTTATGACAGCCCTTAAATGCACTTTCCGCAATAGAAGTAACCGACGCCGGAATATGCACATACTTGATATTGTTATTATTCTGAAAGGTCGATGAACCAATGGCAGAAATATGATGGCTTCCGATATTATCCGGAATATCCACGATAGAAGAATCCGCACTTGCATTGGCAACACTGAATTTGATCAGCTCATTATTCTCATTGACACAGTAGAAATAATTTCCCTTAACCCTCTCAAACTGACCCTCATATCCCGCATCAAGATATCCCACAGAATATTCATGGTCACAGGCATAGGTATAGGCTTCCGAATTACGGTAACTCATAATACAGAAGCGGTCATCTACCTCAAATTCATCCGGGAAAGGTGTGTGACAGCCCAGGTTTTTCTTTCCAAAGGCACAGTTTTCTCCATCGCCCAGCTTATGAGAGGAGCTTAATGCACAGTCACAATCAAATTTCAGATCACGATTTGGCACAGAAACGGTCAAAAGTCCGGAACAGCCGGTCACATTGTTTGCATTAAAGGTCTTATCAGAGGTTCCTGACGAAATAGGAAACGACAGATAATTCAGGGAACTACAGTCATAAAAGAGATAATTAACCGTATCAATATTAGAAAGCTTTCTTGGAAGATACATCTGTCCCAGGGCTGTACATCCATAGAAAACCCCATCTCCAAGAGTCTCAAGACTGGTATTACCATCACTGTTTGTTCCATAAATATTAACAGCGGAAAGTGCAGTATCATTTCTAAAGCAGCAGTCTCCGATTTTAATTACCTGATCAGGAACACTGATGGATGACAAATAAGTACAGTCTGCGAAGGCATGTGCACCAATCTCCTCAAGGTTTGTCTCTGCGGAAAAGCTGACACTGCCCAGCTGATTGCAGCCTGAAAAAGCGAAATTTCCAATGCTGTGTACCTTTCCGCCAAGTGCTACACTTCTCATCTGACAGCCCTCAAAGGCATTATTGCCAATTGCCAGAATATGATCCGGAATAGTTACAGAACTGAAGTTTCGGGCATTTTCAAAAACACCAGTGCCCTCTGCCTCGTAGGAACCTCCTGTAGGGCTGCTCAGCGAAGGGGTAAACTTCTGGCTTCCGATATATCTGACATCAATGCTCAGCTGCTCCTTCTGAACTGAAAGATTGATTCCATCTGTAGAAACATATAATGGCTTTCCGCTCCAGTCACCGGTGTTAGATGCAAGTGCAGGTGAAATAACCTGCGGTGTGATCGTATTTCCCGATACATCCACCTCCTGCTCCTGCGATATATAATACAGATACTCCTGATCCCCACTTACCGCACACATACGATTTTCTGAATCCAGCTGATAGGCTGAGATAGAATCCGGTATGATAAGTGACGCCGGAGCCAGACTGCTGTCTCCATCATAATAAACCAAAACACCCTCCATGCTGGTACTTCCGGTTCTATTTACATAGGCTACGCGGAAAAGTGCATCTGCGCTTGAAAAAACAGGTGCTGAAGTATATGCAGGAATAATCGAATTGGGATCAGCGGTAACCACATGACTCCACTCATCCACATCCGTAACCGCTTCCACCTGGCGCACAGGAACCATTGCAACAATAATCGCTGAAATCATAAACACTGCTGAAAGCGTACCCAGAACGGTTCTCCTCAATCTGCTGTTTTTATTCTTATGTGCTCTTTTCTTAGCCATAATCTATGTATCTCCTTTTTTACTGAACTCTCCTTGCCACTACGACAAAGCGTCCATCCTCTTCCTCGTAATCACAGGTCGACAACGTTAACAGCTGGTCCCCATAGGAAGCCGTCACCCCTGTATCATATAAAGAAAGATTCTGCATTTCTTCCATGTTGGAATTAAATTCCTCTTCTGAATTTGCATCTATAAACTGATAATACTTAAATACCACTTCATCCTGCTTATAAATCCTGGAGCGAAAAACATACATCACCTCATAGGTTCCCTCTTCATAAATTGTATCAAAGGAAATGGTCGGATGCTTTTTATAAAAGCTTTCACTCTCATATTTATCCAAAGAACCAAACATCTTACCGGAGCGCATATTATGCCCGTATACGATAAAATTGGTGCTGGGCTTTTTCACATCACAGGCAGAATCCATAAATAACGTACCGTTTTTATCCTCTTCCTGATTGATATTATGATCCAGATAATAGGTATTATCCTGATTCTGCATAACCGGATAATCAATAATAGTATCGGCAATATGAAGCCATCCGATTAGGTTTTTATTCTGATGATATAAAGAATTATATTTTTCAAGCACCTTGAAATACCTGGTTTCCTCTCCCACTGTCTCAACGTCAGTAAGAGAGCCATACATATCATTCACCGTATCATTTTCCTTAAGTGCTGCAAGGCGTCTGCTCTCCTGATCTGTTTTCCAGGCATCATAACAGTAAATGGAAAAATAACCCAGACAGACAAGGGCCACGGCCAAAAGAGTTCCCATGAAAAGCCTTCTGAAAAAAAGCTCTCTTCTGGTAAGCACAACCACCTTTTTTTTAGCCTTTTTCTGCTCTGCCTTTTTCTGCTTTCCCTTTTGTTGTTTTTCCTGGCTCTGCCTTTTTACCGGAACATGTTCCTTTAAATTTCGGTTCGATTGGAGTGCTCCTGTATTTCTCTGCTTTTGTCTGATTTTTGTTGCACGTTCATAGACAGAATCATCAAATTCCATACCCATTTTAGAGTGAAATTCGATTTCTCCATTCTGAAGTGCCTGAAAAACCTCCAAAAGATCACTGTCTTTTGACAAATCATATTTTTTATTGAGAAATGCTATGATTTCTTCATCTGTCATGTGCTTTGTCTCAAAGGACATGTCACATCCCATCCTGTCCATACTTATCGCATTATTGTAGATAATAGTATTTTACTATATCTTGGAAGATATGCAAGCATATTTCTACATATAGTGCACTTTTTTCTTCGTATCGGTCAAAAAAAATCTTTTACTTTTTTACTAAATGAAACGCAACACTGACATGCCCCATACATAGAATAAACCATAAAACATTATGGAGGCTCAACAATGAGTGATTTAACAGCAAGTCAGTGTGGCTGCAGTAATGACTGCAATAATGGTTGCTCCAGCATTATCTGGCTCATTATTTTATTATCAATCTGCGGAAACGGCAATGGAAATGGCTGTGGCGGCGGATTAGGAAGCGGTTTGTTTGGCGGTGGCGGCGGAAACAATGGATGTGACTGCATTTTAATTCTTCTGTTACTCTGCTGCTGTGGTGGAAACTCCTTCTGCTAAACCTGCGCAGCAAAAAAAGGAAGGGGGCGAGTTCTTCGCCCCTTACTTGTAATGTGCTGTGTTAGACCTGTGATTTCCAACATATATTAAAGAAAAAAGGAGCAGCACCATGGACCAGGATGCCATCTGTGCATTTGATACACTTTATACCAATCAGCACATTCAAATGCTGAAGCTGGCTCTTCCGCTTCTTCCCAACGGTTATCAGACCTTTCTCGCTGTTTACATACGCTTCCTGGAATTTCGCTACACCCTGTCTCTATCCGGAATGCAAAAAAAGAACACTCCTCCCGGCTCTTCCTCCGGGGAATCCCTATCCATGGACTCCATTGAAAAATATCTGGACAGCATCCTGCCCTATATGAATGAGGAGGACAAAAAGCGAACCAAAAAAATCAAAGACACACTGCAGTCCATGGAGCAATTCAAACAGCTAAAGCCAATTATCGAGATGATGATGTCTCAGATGGACCATGAGGAAAAAGAGTCTGAAACGGAAAATGAGAAGGTGAACGGCGGCAGCTCAGATTCTATGATCAATCTGCTGAGTGGCATGTTGACGGAGGAACAGCAGGCAATGTTCGAGATGTTCCGTGGAGCAATGTAAAACAGACACTGTCTGGTCTCCGAACCATCACAAGCCTGACATAAAAACCAAGAAGGAGAATAAATGCATGCCACAGCCCAACTGGATGGATGATTATGACTTAAGAGATATTCCAAAAAGCAAGCTTGATTTTCTTCAAAAGCTTGTTTTTGAAATGAATAAGCTTTCCCAAAAGGAAAAGCTGCCCTTTCTGTTAGCATTAGCTAACCGTATGCAGAGCGAGAAAATACAATTCACCTCTGAGGAGGTAGACCTCATTATCACTGTTTTAAAAAAATACAGTACCACGGATGAGGTTCAGAAAATGGATCTTATGCTGCAGAAATTCAAAACAGGAGGTCATTAGACCTCCTGCTTTTCTTATAACTTTTCTTATAACTTTTCTTATAGCTTTCCGTTAAATTTTTTCATTTCATTGTAAGCACTTTTATTTGGCAACAATATTGATAATTCTTCCCGGTACATAAATCTCTTTGATAATATTGCCGGAAAGCTTATCTCCCAGAGCTTCTTTTCCCCTGGCAATGGCATCCTCCCTGGCAATATCCTTTGCTGCCTGAATAACAACCTTCGTCTTGCCGTTGATCTGAACAGCAATTTCAACAGAAGCTTCCACTGTCTTTGCCTCATCATACTCTGGCCAGGCTGCCTCATAGACACGTCCTTCATAACCACAGTCACTCCACAGCTCCTCTGTCATATGAGGTGCAACCGGATTCAGCAGAACTAAGAAGGTCTTGAACTCTGCTCTATTGATGGCACCCTTCTTGGCAAAATCATTTAAAATTGTCATCAGTGCTGCAATTGCAGTGTTATATTTCAATGTTTCAAAATCGTTTGATACCTTCTTGATTGTCTGATGCATCTTTGTGGACATATCCTCAGAATATGCATCTCCATCTACCAGAATATCCTGCAGCTTCCATACTCGCTCTAAAAATCTGCGGCAGCCCTTAACACCATTTTCTGACCAGGATGCACTTAAATCAAAGGCTCCAATGAACATCTCATAGGTTCTTAAGGTATCTGCGCCATAATCCTCAACAATATCATCCGGATTTACAACGTTTCCACGGGATTTACTCATCTTCTCGCCGTTCTCGCCGAGAATCATGCCGTGGGAGGTACGTTTCTGATAA
>CAZUCI010000066.1:0-359 GCA_964619485.1 uncultured Lachnospiraceae bacterium | reverse complement strand
GAAGGGTGTCTGCTCCGTAATCATTTATAATATCATCTGGGTTCACCACATTGCCACGAGATTTAGACATTTTTTCATTGTTTTCTCCTAAAATCATACCATGAGAGGTTCTCTTTTGGTATGGCTCTGGTGTATTTACAAGGCCTAAATCATATAAGAACTTATGCCAAAAACGTGAGTATAGTAAATGAAGAGTTGTATGCTCCATTCCACCGTTATACCAGTCTACAGGCAGCCAGTATTTTAATGCTTCCTTACTTGCCAGTGCATCATTATTGGTTGGATCAGTATAACGCAGGAAATACCAGGAAGATCCTGCCCACTGAGGCATGGTATCTGTCTCACGTTTCGCTGCTGCA
>CAZUCI010000065.1:0-16135 GCA_964619485.1 uncultured Lachnospiraceae bacterium | reverse complement strand
CGTACCGGTTCGATTCCGGTCACCAGCATTACTTGAAAAGGCTGTAAGTTCTTATTTTATAAGGATTTACAGTCTTTTTCTTTACTCAAAAAAATGTATGTACGTGTATGTATCTCGCATAAACAGTGGTACATAGAAATTATGTTGTTTGCAGCAGATAAAAGAGATATACTTAATATAATACTAAATACAGTGTAGAAAATTGTGAGGGGAAACAATGAGTGTACAAAAGGAAAGAAAAATTAAAAAACTGAAGAAGAAAAGCTTTTGGCCGTCCATTATACTGCTTTTCTTTTTCATGATGATATTTATGGCAATTATTGTTGTATTTGTGAACATGTTCATCATGGGATTATTTTATACAAAGGTTGGTCAGACCTATGATGAAACAAAGAATATGGCAGAATTTATTAATATTCAAATGCAGAAGAATCCCAATGATTTGGAGGAAGTCAATACACTCATTGCTGATACAGTAAATAAATCCGTAGAATTGTGTGTAATCGATACGAATCAGAATTTTGTCCTGCACTATGGAGCTGATACACCGGTATTGGAGAATAAGGCAGAGTTTGAATTGGATCGCAGTTATAGTATTTATTTTGATGATGTCTCGGGAATGGAGCTGGATGAGAAAGAACAGCAGCTTTCAATTGATATCCCTCAAATACTCAGATCTGTTGTGAAGGGCAGCCCTGATGTGGAAACGGGAGACGAGGAGGAATGGCTTGACCAGGTTGTGGTTTCCTTTCAGTACTGGATGGAGCAGCCAATTGGTGAGACTGAATATCATGTGCTTTTGAGACATACGCTGACCTTTGAACGAAAGGAAATCTTTTACGTTTTTGCAGTGGCAGTATTGTTCTTAATACTAGGTACAATCCCAATGATTCTGCTCTTAATTAATACGATTGGCGGCATCATTACGCAGCAGAGAATGTCCAGATTATACTATCTTGATCCTGTTACAGGAGGACAGAACTGGCTTTATTTTCAGGTAAGATCGGAGAAATTATTAAAGCATCACAAACGTAAAAATGAAAAAAGATATGCGTTGATTGCCCTGTCTATGGATCGATACAGAGGTTATACAAGCTGCTATGGAACGGTGGAGAGCGAGGAGCTTCTGGAGGCCTTTGATACGGAATTAAAGAGACGTTTGGAAAAGAAGGAGGCCTTTGCACGTTATGCAGATGCAGAATTTGGGCTGCTGCTGCAATATGATGATTTCAGTAAGCTTGAGGAGCGTATATTGATTCTGGTGGCTGCGTTGAAGAGCATTAGAGGAAATCAAAAGTATAATTTTTGCGTGGGAATCTATAAGATTGAGGATAGGAAACTTGATGTTGGGACCATGTACAGCTATGCCAGTGAGGCAAAGAAGCTGTTACATAATGATTCTATAGATGAAATTGGTCTGTTCAGTGAGGAAATGCTGGCGGAGCAATTGTGGGAACGTAAAGTGGAAAACAGTATGGAGCAGGCACTGCGCGACCATGAGTTTCAGGTATATTTACAGCCCAAATACAGTACGGTTGAACAAAAAATTTCCGGGGCGGAGGCACTCGTGCGATGGATCAGCCCATCAGAGGGGTTTGTTTCGCCAGGAAGATTCATTCCGATTTTTGAAAAAAATGGATTTATCACACATCTGGATGATTATATGCTCACAGAGGTTGCAAAACAGCAGGCAAAATGGTTAAAGGAGGGAAAGGAAGTAGTCACTATTTCCGTTAATGTTTCCAGAGCACATTTTACCAGGGAGGATCTGGCAGAGCATATCTGCAGACTGGTTGATCCCTTTGAGGTACCGCATCATTTAATTGAGCTGGAGTTAACAGAGAGTGCATTCTTTGATGATAAGGAAATTTTATTGGAGACAGTGCGAAGATTACAGGACTATGGATTCCTTATTTCCATGGATGATTTTGGCTCAGGCTATTCTTCCTTAAACTCTTTGAAGGATCTTCCGCTGGATGTTTTGAAGCTGGATGCAGAGTTTTTCCGGGGCGAGGGCGTGGAGAAACGTGGAGAAATTGTAGTCAGCGAAGCAATCAGGTTAGCTAAGAATCTGGAAATGAAAATTGTCGCTGAGGGAATCGAGACCAAGGATCAGGTGGATTTTCTGGCTGGTCAGGGCTGCGATTTAATACAGGGCTTCTATTTTGCAAAACCAATGCCGTTGTCACAGTTTGAGGAGGAGGCATTTGGTGGAAGTGCGTTGCAGGGTTAACAGAAGCGAAAAATAAAGAAAAGAAACAAAAATAAAGAAAAGAAACAAAAATAAAGAAAGAAAAATAATTAAAGGAAAATATAGAAAATCATTATAGCCATAGGAAAGCAGCGTGATTATATGAATAAAAGCTTAAATGATATATCCATGGAAATGTTTAGCCAGAGTGCAGAATGTAACAGACAGCTGGATCAGGGGGCGCTTTTTCATTATACCTCAGCCAGTGCGTTAAAAAAGATTTTGCGTGAGGAGGGAATTGTTCTTCGGTTTACCAAATACGGATTTGTGAACGATAAAAGCGAAGGCAAGGTTATCCTTGATGTGTATAAAAGCGCCTGCAATAAACTGTTGAGGGAACAGAAAATAGGGAAATCCTTTTATGATGAAATTATTGGACTGAAAAAGAGTGGAGAGAAAAGCTTTTATATTGCCACACCGGAGTCGGGAAGTGGTGCTGGCAAAATGGTATATGATGAGTATGATGCTTATATCTGCTGCTTTTCCTCACTTCCTGATTCCCTGCCAATGTGGAATTATTATATTAAGGACACAGAAGGAATGGGCTATAATATTGAATTTAAAAATTTGCTGCTCAGTGGTCTGTACCAGTCAAAGTGGGGGGGTCTGGACCGAAGCAACTGGGGAATCTATAAGATTGATTATGTGGATGTATCCAATGAAAACAGAGGGGAAACCTTTGCAACCTTCTGCAGATGGATTGAAGAACTGGCGCATTTTGAGGGAAATATGGAAATGGTCAAGAAGCTTCTGTCAGGTTATCTTCTGCGAGCTGAGCTGATGTATAAGCATGACTGCTTTAAGCATGAGCACGAAGTACGTTATGTTCTCTATGTGCCAAAGCATATGAAGAGAAACCAGGAATTGAAAATAGATTATATGGAAAAGAAGGGCATTTTGGTTCCATATATTGATATTCTGATTCCAAATAAGAATATAGTAAAGGGATTAACTATTGGAGCACTGGTAAGCTTTGAGGATGCCAGAGACGGTGTAGCGACACTTTTGGAGGAACGACATTATCCCATAGGAGAAGAGTCCATACGACGGTCTGGAATGCCAGTGCGTTTTTAGAGAGAGGGCATTCAGAACATGAAAGAAAATAAATTTTTTGGAAATAAAGAGTTTTATAAAAAAGTACTGTTTATAGCAGTTCCCATTATGATTCAGAATGGAATTACCAATCTGGTGGGAATGCTTGATAATATTATGGTGGGTCAGCTGGGAACAGATCAGATGTCAGGGGTTTCCATTGTAAATCAGCTGATGTTTGTTTTTAACGTCTGTGTGTTTGGTGCAATTTCCGGTGCGGGAATTTTTGGAGCACAATTTTATGGAAAAGGTGATCAGAAGGGCATGCAGAATGCGGTGCGTTTTAAGTTTTATTCCGTTGGAATCATGCTTATAGCCAGTCTCTGTCTGTTTGGATTTGCCAGTGAACCAATCATCAATCTTTATCTGCATGACGGAGGCGAGGTCGGCAATATCGCAGCAACCTTTGCGGCGGGGCAGGGGTATTTGTATGTAATGATGTTTGGGCTTTTACCGTTTGCACTTTCACAGATTTATGCAAGTACACTGCGTGAATGCGGAGAGACAATTGTTCCTATGGTTTCAGGAATTGTGGCTATATTTGTAAATCTGTTTTTTAATTACATTTTTATTTTTGGCCATTTGGGAATGCCCAGGATGGGAGCAAATGGTGCAGCGCTTGCGACCTGTATTGCCCGCTTTGTTGAGGTGGGAATTATTATCGTATGGACGCACAGGCATGGGGACAAATTCCCATTTATGAAGGGCCTTTACAGGACCATGAAGATTCCGGCAGAGCTTGCCAGAAGGATTTTTGTAAAAGGGCTTCCTCTTATTTTGAATGAGGTATTCTGGTCCATCGGCGTTGCCATTACCTCACAATGCTATGCGTTCCGAGGCTTGACGGTGGTTGCGGCTCTTAATATTAATTCTACAATCACCAATGTGTTTAACGTGGTTTTTATTGCACTTGGAAGCAGCGTTTCTATTGTGGTAGGTCAGCTTCTTGGTGCCGGAAAAATAGAACAGGCAAAGAGGGAGGATACACAGCTGATTACTTTTTCCGTACTTTGCTGTGCAGGAGTAGCTGTGGTTATGTCCTTTTTGGCTGGAATTTTCCCAAACATTTATCAGACGGAGCTTCCGGTTAAAGAGATGGCACGTGATATGATTTTGATTTCTGCGGCGATAATGCCTTTTAATGCATTTACCCATGCCACCTATTTTACGCTGCGCTCAGGTGGAAAGACTGGAATCACCTTTTTGTTTGACAGTGTTTTTACCTGGGTTGCGATTATCCCGGTGGCCTATTGCCTGTCGCATTTAACAAATCTTCCGCTGCTGCTGGTGTTTACACTGGTTCAGGGAATGGATATTATCAAGGGAATCATAGGCTTTTTCCTGGTAAGAAGTGATATCTGGCTGGAAAATATTGTGTCGGGTGAGTAATTTTAAATTAATGTTTATTTCATAGACTTTTCCCTCATATAAAACTGGTATTTTTCACAAAGGCTGGAAAAAACTCTTAGACAATATGGCAATAGAATTTTTTCGCTTTTTAGGATATGATTAAAAGAATGGTTTTAATAAATTTCTTAGAGGGAGAAGATTTATGAAAAAAGAATTGAAAAAGAAGGCTCTTTTGCGCGTGCTGCCAAGCACAATTGTTTGTTTGGTCATTGGAATTTTAATTTTTGCAACGCAATGGAGAAATATCAAGGTGCTTTTTTCACCGGTACAGAATTTAGTTGGAGTTAATATAACAGACGAATCACAGCTTAGGGAAGGGCGTGTTGAATGCGAGGTCCAGAGTATATTAGGATACTATGATGAGCTTTCTTCATCAGAAAGCGGTGATGTGTTCGAAAGAAGCTATGTGATGCAGATTGGCAGAGACAAGATGATTGGAATTGTGATTCCAGAAGAGTATGTCAGTGCTGCAGATGCAAATTTTGCGGCAGCCAATCGTTATTTTGAAGGAGAAAAGGACGCAATAAACGATATAACTGCGTTGAAGTTCAGTGGTTCTTTAATGAAAATGGATTCTTATGAGAAAGAGAAATATCAGGATTTTTTAAATCTTTTGGATGCTACAGAGGAACAGAAGCATGAGATGTTTTTGCCTTATTCCATCAAAGTAAATTGCATTGGAAACAGTTCGAGGTTCGGATTTTATTTTTGGAACAGTATTGCGTTCCTGTTTTTGGCAGCTGGTGTTTTTCAGATAATCAGAGCGGTAAGTGGAGCGTATCAAAAGGAGATACATGCATTTGTTAAGAGGGGCGATGAGGAAGCAATGATTGCCAGGCTGAATCGTTTTTATGAAACAGCACCGGAAGCTGGAAATGCCAGGATGTCCAGTGAGTTTTTCTTATATTCAGGAAAGGGAAGTAAGTATGATGTTTTTTTGGAATCCCCCAAGCTTCTGTGGATTTATGCCAATCAGGAGGATACCAGAAAAAAGGAGAGAGGTTTGCTCAATGTGCTGGGAGTTCTGTCGGTAGCTTCGATTGGAGGATTGTTTGTTTTTTCAAAAAACTGGGGCAAAAACCAGATACTTACGATTGTAACTGATGATGGAAAGTCACATAAAATATGCATGAAGAGGAAAAAAGAAGTAGAGGAGGTCAGTCAGATTGTTAATCTGATTCGCAAAAATCGTCCCTTTATTTTATTTGGATATTCTCAGGAGAGGGAGCAGATGATAAAGGAAAATTTGCAAAGTGTAGTTTCACAGGTACATGCACGTGAAATCGGTATGAACAGTACGGAACTGGTGGAATAGACGGACAGAAAAATCATTAGTTATTTATGATTCTTAGTTTGTATATGATTCTTGGTTTCTATATGATTTCTTAGAGGGAGAAAAACTATGTACGAGGATTTGAGGAAGAGGTCTGTCAAAAAGGCCTTGGTTGCGGCTGCAATTTTGTGGGCTGTCGGTGTGGTGATAATTATAGCTCAGTGGAGTTCACTTTCGACGCTGCTTCGACCAACAGTTAATCTGAATGAGGCATCAGCCTCTGAGGTGACAGCGGGAAAAAGAGCCAGTGTGAAAGTCAATGTTTTGGTTGACTACTACGCAGAAACAACAGCGGACAGCAGTATAGTTGAAAGAGAGTATTTCCTTCCGGTCGGTGAGGAAGAATATATGGGAATAGCGGTTCCAAAGAAGTACCTTTCGGATGCTAACTGGATTATGGAAGCAACACAGCAGTATATGAATGGAGAGACTGAGGCACTGGATGATACCCCTGTGCTGTCAGTAACAGGAACTATTGTTGAGCTGTCAGCTGAAAGCCTGCAGTATTATCAGGAATATGTCAGTGAGCTGGGCTGGTCGGAGGAAGAGGCACAGGCATTTCTTCCCTATTGTCTGATGGTTGATCAGATTGGAACAGAGGAGCCATTCACGCTTTGGGTAGTATGTGGTTTTGCAGTCATATTAATTACAGTGGGATTTTTCCTTTTGATGCAGGCACTTGCAGGAAAGAGACAGAAGATGATTCTCGCTTACTGCGACAGCACCGGAAACAGGGAAATGGCAATGAACCGTCTGGATACCTTTTACAGAAATACACCAGAGGTTTCTGGAATTCGTGTTGCCTCTGATTTCTTTTTATATGGAGGGGGCGGGGCAGACAATATTCTGCTGGAAACACAGAAAATATTGTGGGTATATCCACATGTCACAAGGCATTCAGTAAACCTGATACCGACAGGAAAAACCTACGCACTTAAGCTTATCACAATGGATGGAAAGAGCTATATGATTTCCATGAAAAATAAAAGGGCATCAGATGATGCCATGGATGCAATCGGCCATACTATTCCGGATATTTTCTTTGGCTACGACGAACGGTTGGAAAAAGCACTTCGACAGGATTTGGTGGGAATGGTCAACTCGGTTTTATCCAGAAGACAGTCTGCAGGTTTTCAGTAAAATAAATATAGATTTTTGAAGAGTCACGTGAAGGGTCATATCAAACCTTCATGTGACTCTTTTTGTCTGAAAATATAAAAAGGTTAGAAAAAACATCTAAACAAACAGCATATAACAGTTGACAACAGTTATACACTGTTATATACTGTTTGCATCAGGAGGAATGGACTATGAAAATCATAATTAATAATTCATCCATGCAGCCGATTTATGATCAGATTGTCGAGCAGATCAAGGGGCTGATTATGAGTGGAGAGTTGAAAGAAGAGATGCCGTTACCTTCCGTAAGGACATTGGCAAAGGATTTAAAAATCAGTGCCCTGACTGTTAAAAAAGCATATGACAGCCTGGAGAGTGCAGGTTTTATTGTTACCATCCATGGCAAGGGCAGCTTTATTGCAAGGGCAAACGGGAATCTTTTGCAGGAGGAGAATCGCAAGCGGGTGGAAGCCAGTCTGGATGAGGCCATCAGACTTGGAAAAAGCTGCGGAATGAACAAAGAGGAAATGAAGGAATTATTTGAGCTGCTGATTGAATGAAAAACAATTGTGCAAAGGCATCAGGATTTGGACGTTTAAAGCGACACCTTATGCCAGGGAATGGAGGAATAGATATGATCTTGAAAATTGATCACTTAGAGAAAAAATATGATAATTTTCAACTGAATTGCTCTCTGGAGGTAAAGGAGGGAATGGTATCGGGAATTATCGGAGCCAATGGCGCAGGAAAGAGTACGACCTTCAAGGCACTTCTTGATTTGATTCGTATCGATGGGGGACAAATCGAACTGTTTGGAAAGCCTTATAATAAGCTTTCTCTGACAGATAAGGAGCGGTTGGGAGTTGTACTTGCAGAGGCATGCTTTAGCGGAAGCCTCACCATAGGCAAGGTAATTCCGGTGATGGAAAGTATGTATCATGCATTTGATAAGCCGTGGTTTTTGCAGAAATGTGAAGCCTTTGGACTGCCGCTTGACAAAAAAATCAAGGATATGTCCACCGGTATGAGAGCAAAGCTGAAGCTTCTTCTGGCGATAAGCCATAATGCCCAGCTGCTGATTTTGGATGAACCAACCTCTGGGCTGGATGTTCTGGCAAGAGATGAGATGCTGGGACTTTTGCGTGAATATATGGAGGTAGAAGGAAGGGCAATTCTGATCAGTTCCCATATTTCCTCAGACCTGGAGAACTTTTGTGATGATATTTATATGCTAAAGGAAGGTAAAATTATTTTTCATGAGGATACGGATGTACTGTTATCGGATTATGCCGTATTAAAGGTTGATGAGAAGCAGTATGCTTCCATGGATCGATCACGCATCCTTTATAAATTGAAAGAGAGCTATGGCTATATGCTTCTGACAAATCAGAAACAGTTTTACATGGATAATTATCCACAGATTGTGGTAGAAAACGGTAGTATCGATGAAATTATGACCATGATGTCAAAGGGGGAGAGAGTATGAGGGGCCTGTTGAAAAAGGATCTTGCTTTGGTTTTTGAAAATAAAAGAATGTTTTTAATTATGTTTGTAATTACAGCCTTTCTTCTGATAACAGGAAATCAGGAGAGTGCTACCTTTGCTGTTTCTTATTTTACAATTCTTTGTGGTTTTCTGGTTCTTACCACGATAAGCTATGATGAATTTGACCACAGTAATACTTTTTTGATGACATTGCCTGTTACAAGAACACTGTATGCAGTAGAGAAATATGTGTTTGCATTGCTGCTGGGCCTGTTTGGCTGGTTGATTGCAAATGGTATGGCACTGATTGCAGGGGGAGCGATGGGTTACGACTCTCCAGGGCAATGGTGGGTTGCTTCGGGAGCAATTCTTGTGGTTCTCCTGACGCTGGTTGCATTTATGATTCCAATACAGCTTAAATTTGGTGGTGATAACGGAAGGATTGTAGGTTTGATTCTCGTGGTAGCAGTGGTATTGATTGTATTTGGAGCAAAAAAGCTCTGTGCCATGTCTGGAATAGATTTGGGGCAGAGAATCGATTTGCTTTTCAATCAACTGATGCGTGTTCCTGCCGGTATTTTGATTGCCTGCTTTGTGCTTTTCCTGGTTTTAATCAATGCGGTTTTCCTTATGATCAGTGTACGCATTATGAAGAACAAGCAGTTTTAGGAAACAGAGAGCCTGCCAGGATTAATGGAAGCTTTGAATCAAACCGGAAAGCTGCAGCCGCGCGATGAAAAAATGAAACGTGCTTTTTTCCTTGTTGACATGAGTGGAAACAAAATGGATAATTGAGGTAAATAAGCAAAAATCGGGTGGTAAAATGGGGAATAAGATAAAAAGGATTCTGGGGGAGCAGCTGCCCCCGGAATTAAGAATGTTTAATCTGGTTACATTGAGCGGTATTGTGGCGGCAACGATGGCAGCACTTGCAACACTGTTTGCAACATGGGATGCTTCCGTTGTAATTGCGGTTATTATATGTGATTTGATGTTATCGGTGATATTTTATCTAACCAATAAGTTTCAAAGACCGGATAAGGGTTCTTTTTTTGCGTGTGCAATTGTAAATCTGCTGGTATTTCCCATTATCTATTTTAAGGGTGGCGGAAGCGAAGGCGGGATGTCCGTCTGGTTTATTCTTGGAATTCTTTTTTCATTTCTTTTATTGAAGGGCGTAACCTTCTTTTTTATGTTGGCAATTCAGCTTATGGAATATTTTGGATGTCTTTTTGTGTCCTATTACTGGCCGGAATGGATTCATTATTATGCAGACCCGGCAGTACAGTACATTGATATAGCACAAAGTGTTCTGATTGTATCCTTTCTCATAGGAATCATTTTAAAATTTCATAATGTGCTTTATAAAAAGGCCAGCAGACGTGCCGATGAGGAAAGTGAGGCAAAAAATAATTTTCTTGCAAATATTTCCCATGAAATTCGGACACCAATGAACGACATCATTGGAACGTTGTCCCTTCTTTCTGATACACAGCTTGACCCTAAGCAGAGAGAATACCTGACTATTTTGGAGAATTCATCCAACCATCTATGGCAGGTGGTCAATGATATTCTTGATTTCTCCAAAATTGAATATGGAGAAGTAGACATTCTTGGTGAGGAATATCATATCGGATGGCTTTTGCATGAGCTGGAGGAACGGTATGCAAAGGCGGCGAAGGAGAAGAGACTCTTGTTTTCCGTTCTTGCAGATGAAAATATGCCGGAGGCCTTGTATGGTGATGTGTCCAGATTGAGACAGATTCTGATTAATCTTTTGGATAATGCCATAAAATATACAGTGAGCGGAGCCGTGGTGGCTCAATTTCATTTTAAGAGAATCAGTGAGGAAAAGGGCGTTCTCAGTGTGCTGATTAAGGATACGGGAATTGGTATGGATAAAGAGGAGATAGATCAGCTCTTTTCCAATTTTGGACAGATGGATACCACCAGAAAGAGAAATGAGGAGGGAACCGGTCTGGGCCTTGCAATATGTCAGAAGCTTCTTCAGAAAATGGAGGGAGAAATTACCGTGGAGAGCCAGAAGGGTAAGGGCAGCAGCTTTGCTTTCTATCTTCCGCAGCAGATCGTAGACGGAAAGCCTTTTCATAAGGTTTGCGATAAAAAAGAGCAACGAAACAGAGAAATTCATTTTACAGCTCCGGGAGCAAGGATACTGGTGGTGGACGACCATGAAATTAATCGGAAGGTAACGGCAGGTTTGTTAAAACGCTATCAGATGCAGGTCGTGACTGCCACAGGTGGACAGGAAGCCATTGAGGCAGTGGAGAGGGAACAGTTTGATCTTATTTTTATGGACCATATGATGCCGAAAATGGATGGTATTGAGGCGACAAGAAGGATTCGTATTCTGGAGAAGGAACAGGACTGCTTTACCCCTATTATTGCGTTGACCGCTAACACCATGGAGGGTGTGGAAAAACAGTTCCAGGCAGCAGGCATGAATGATTATCTGCCAAAGCCAATCGATGTAAAGGAACTGGATCGAATTTTAAAAAAATGGATAAAAAAGGTCTAATTTTTACTTCTTCAGGCGAATTATAGGTATCAGGAGGAACCTATATGAGAATAGATGAGGATAATTTTATCACACAGCTTAGAAGGGGTAATGAGCAGGCACTTTTGTATGTCATCGATACCTATGGCTGGGTCATGAAAACAGTGGTTACACGACAGATGCAGTCATTGCCTCAATTCTGGGATGATTGTATGAACGATACACTGCTTGCCGTATGGGAGCATATTGACAGCTATGACAAAAACCGAAGTGAGTTTAAAAACTGGCTTGCGGGGATATGCAGGATGAAAGCACTGTCCTATGTTCGTAAATACATCACACAGACCAGAGAGGATCTGGTGGAGCAGATTCCAGACTATGAGGATGAATCGGTCAGAGATGATTTTTTGCAAAAGGAATATGAGGATGATGTGAAGGACATATTATCCGGTCTGACACCTGAGGATGCCAAAATTTTTCATATGATTTACCTGGATGGTTATTCAGCAGATGAAGTTGCCAGGGAAATGAACATGAGTAAAACCGTTATTTATGGACGTGTGAAGCGTGGGAAAAGGAAACTGGCAGCGGCAATGGAAAGGGGTGTTTGACATGGCAAAATTATATGATATGTGTAATGACATTGATTCTGGCAGCATGTTAGAGGAACCGGTGGAGCTAAGTGGTGAGGAGCAGAAAAAACTGAAGGATGCAATAAAGGACTATCCGCATAAAAAGAGGAAAACGGGACGCTTTGTCGGCTGGGGTATTGCTGCAGCGGCAGCAGCAGTGGTGCTTTTGCTAAATACTTCTTCCCAGGTGGCATATGCAATGGGAAATATTCCTGTTCTTGGCATAGTTTTTAAAGCAATTACCATTCGGCAATATGAATACAGCAGTGAACGTTTTGAGGCAGATATTGCACAGCCTGAGGTGGTAATTGAACCAAAGGACACAGACAATCAGGAAATCTTAAATAAAACAGAGGAGTCTGTAAGTACGATAAATGAGAGTGTCGAGGAAATGACCGATCGCCTTATTACAGAATTTGAAGAACAGGTGGATCTTGGTGAGAGCTATGGTAGTATCAATGTGGATCATCAGGTGGTTACGGATACTGATAAGTGGTTTACGCTTCAGGTAAACGTTTGCAGTGTCGCTGGAAGCGGTTCGCAATACCAGTACTATTATCATATTGATAAAACGACTGGGGAAATAGCATCCTTAAAGGATTTGTTTAAGGAGGATGCAGATTATGTGGGTGTAATCACCGGATACATTCTGGAGCAGATGCAGGAACAGATGGCAGCGGATGAGAACAAAACTTACTTTATCACAGAACAGGATAAGGAGTATGGAAAAGGCTGGGCCTTTGAAAAAATCAAAGAGGATCAGAACTTCTATCTGAACGAGGCTGGTAATATTGTAATCTGCTTTGACGAATATGAAGTCGCACCGGGATGCATGGGATTGGTTCAATTTGAAATTCCACATGATGTTGTAGCGGAACTGTTAAAATAAAAATATAAATATATATTAAGAGAGCTGTGCACAGGAAGAGGGTGCATGGCTCTTTTTTTGCACATAATGTGCCGTGAACAAAAGCAAGCGGCACATTATATACACAAAAATACCACAGAATTTTCACAGAATGATAGTCATTTAAACACAACTTGAAAATAGAATGGTAAAAGTGATAAGTAAAATATAGTGCACTAGGAGGAATGAATATGATTGAAGTCAGTCATTTGACTAAAAAATATGGAGCACACAGGGCTGTAAATGATTTGAGCTTTCAGGTTGAGGATGGACAGGTGTATGGTCTCTTAGGGAAAAACGGCGCCGGAAAATCAACCACCATGAATATTATGACCGGTTATCTGGCAGCGACTCAGGGGACAGTTACCATCAATGGACATGATATTTTAAAGGATGCGGAGGAAGCAAAAAGATGCATTGGCTACCTGCCGGAGATCCCACCACTGTATGATTCCATGACAGTGCGTGAATATCTTGTATTTGTTGCTGAATTAAAGCAGATAAAGAAAGAGGAGCGTCAAAAACAGATAGAGGAAATCATGGAGCTTACCGGCATTAAGGCCTATGAAGGGAGACTGATTTCCAATTTGTCAAAGGGCTTTAAGCAGAGAGTTGGGCTGGCCCAGGCCGTGCTTGGCTATCCGCCTATTTTAATTTTGGATGAGCCTATGGTTGGTCTTGATCCGAAACAGATGATTGAAATTCGTGAATTAATTCGTGACCTGTCCAAAAAACATACGATTATTCTGAGCTCACACATTTTGTCGGAGGTCAGTGCAGTCTGTGATCA
Source organism: uncultured Lachnospiraceae bacterium (assembly GCA_964619485.1). Lineage (GTDB taxonomy): Bacteria > Bacillota > Clostridia > Lachnospirales > Lachnospiraceae > UBA2882. The sequence continues at coordinate 2,598 of CAZUCI010000065.1, read as the reverse complement.
TATTCTGATTATTGCAGATGGAAGGCTGGTTGCCTGTGATACTACAGAAAATCTGGAAACTATGATGGACAATGAAGAGAGTAAGCTGAAACTGTCTCTTAAGGGAGAAAGAGAAAAAGTAGAGGATACCCTAAAGGCTATCGATGGCGTAAGAGAGATGAAGGTTCGCTCAGGAGAAGCCCCAGGGCTTGTTACAGTGGAGCTTATGGTAGAAAACGGAAAGGAAATCAGAGAGGAAGTCTTTTTCCGGCTTTCTGCAAGTGGCCTGCCAATTTATGGAATGGAGCTTGCCAAGAACAGTCTGGAGGATGTATTCCTGGCACTGACTGATGACAGTCAGCTGGAGGAATTATCCGAAACAGAGCAAAAACAGGTGGAGCAAAAGGAGGAAGAACAAGATGCTGGCGATTTATAAAAAGGAGATAAGGACATACCTTCATACGGTTATTGGATGGCTCTTTATGGCAGTCATTCTGTTTTTTATTAGTCTATATTTTGTTGCTTATAATTTATTTTCCGGAGATGCCGTTTTTGCAGATGCCATAAATGCATCCGGTTTTATTCTGTTGCTGGCCGTACCGATTCTGACCATGAAAATACTGGCAGAGGAACGGAAACAGCGCACGGATCAGTTAATTTTGACGGCTCCCGTTTCAGTTGGAAAAATCGTGCTGGCCAAATTCTTTTCCCTGGGGACCATCATGGCAATTCCAATGGTTTTGGTCTGCTTTTACCCATTGATTATGGGAATGTTTGGCAAAGTTGCATATGCACAGGCATATCTGGCTATTCTTGGTTATTTTTTATATGGTCTAACCTGTGTTTCTGTTGGTATCTTTATTTCATCTATCACAGAGAATCAGGTCATTGCAGCGGTTCTTTCCTTTATTGCATTGTTTCTGACTTATATGATGGCCGGGCTCTGTTCTCTGATTTCGACAGATGGGAATGTACTGACTACTATTTTGGGCGCTTTTGATTTTTACAGCCGTTTTGCAGATTTCCTATCGGGGACTTTATCGGTTACAGGGATTGTTTATTTCCTTTCTGTTTGTGCCTTCATGCTGTTTTTAACAACGCAGTCCATTTTGAAAAGAAGGTTTACGGTGTCTACCAGATCCCTGAAAAATGGGGTATTCAGTTCATCAATGATTCTGATTGCAACGGCCTTTGTTATTATGGTTAATCTGGCTGCAGACCAGCTTCCTGACGGGGTGAAAAGTCTGGATGTAACCAGCAATAAGCTTTACTCCATCACGGAAGATACACAAAAGGTGCTGGAAAATCTGGATCAGGATGTTACCATTTACGTGCTTTCTTCTGAAAATGGAGCAGATGAGACCATAGCTAAAATGCTTTCCAGATATGAGGCAAAATCGTCACATATTAAAGTGGAATATAAGGACCCTGTAAAATATCCGCAGTTTGCGGCAAGCTATACTTCAGATTCCATCACAAAGGGAAGTCTGATTATAGAGAGTAATAAAAGAAGCAAAGTGGTAGATTATACCAATATGTATGATACCTCAGTGGATTACACGACCTATTCCACAACGGTAAATGGATATGATGGAGAAGGTCAGGTTACCAGTGCAATTAACTATGTACTCAGTGATGATATGCCGAAAATCTACGCTATTACAGGGCATGACGAGATCAGTCTGGAGACTTCCTTTACTTCTGCGGTGGAGAAGGCAAATATCACCATGGATACGTTGAATCTTATGAATTGTGAAACGATTCCCGAGGATGCAGAGGCAATTATGCTGTTGGCACCGACCAGTGATTATTCCACGGATGATGTAAGCAAGGTGAAGGCTTATCTGGAAGCAGGTGGAAAAGCGTTTGTCTGCTTCTTTGTTTGCTTGCATATATTCTGCTGATGCAGCATGGGAAGAAAATCCAGGCGGCAGAGGAGGAGACAGCGGCAGGCGAAAGTGCAAAAGAAACGGTGTGTCAGCTTGATGCAGACAGCATTACCGCCTTTTCCTATCAGCTGGATGGCACCACCTATTCCTATACTAAAAACGGAGAGACCTGGACATATGATGGCGATGTATCCATGGATTTGGATGAAGATAAAATCACGTCTTTGTTGACAGCTGTGACAATGGTTACCTGTGATGATAGGATAGATGACACAGAGGATCTGGCACAATTCGGACTTGACCAGCCCTCGAATGTGATTACAGTTCACACCGATGAAAAGGATACGGTGATTTCCATAGGTGGTTACAATGATATTGCAGGCTGCTATTACTTTATGACCAATGAATCGCAACAGATTTATGTGGGTAACCCCTCGGTGTGTGAGTCCTTTGTCAATCTCCCTGCTTACTATTTAAAGGAGGATGTATCAGAGAACAGTGTGGAGGAATAACAAAATAGTGGAATAGGATATTGCAAATAGAAGATTGTTACAAAAACATTGTAGCAAAAATATTGCACTAAAAAAATGTAACAAAAATTATTGAAAATATTGACAATACTCAGGAAGCATAGTACAATATATCTTGCTGTGAGAAATATATCACAGCAAGAACATGTGCGTTTAGCTCAGCTGGATAGAGCGTTTGGCTACGGACCAAAAGGTCGGGG
>CAZUCI010000064.1:0-16809 GCA_964619485.1 uncultured Lachnospiraceae bacterium | reverse complement strand
ATGCGTGTTGATATGCTCAATCAGGCGGTCTGCATATTTACTCATTTTGAAAAAGTATGCTTCCTCCTTGGCATGCTTGCATTCTCTTCCGCAGTCAGGGCATTTTCCATCCACTAACTGTGACTCTGTCCAGAAAGACTCACATGGAGTACAATACATTCCCTCGTAGGCACCCTTATAAATATCTCCCTGATCGTAAAGCTTTTTGAAGATCTTCTGAACCTGCTTCTCATGAGAAGCATCTGTGGTTCGAATAAATTTATCGTAGGAGGTATTGAGCATATCGCAGATATCGCGAATCTGCCCTGCCACATGATCAACAAATTCCTTAGGTGTGACACCGGCTTCCTCCGCCTTTAGCTCAATTTTCTGACCATGCTCGTCTGTTCCGGTCTGAAAAAAGACATCATAGCCATCTTTTCTTTTAAATCTGGCAATACTGTCTGCCAAAACAATTTCGTAGCTGTTTCCAATATGTGGCTTACCTGATGTATAAGCAATCGCTGTTGTGATATAATATTTTTCTTTGTTCATTTTTCTCCTCCTGATGCCCTCTATATTTCATTCCTGATTTGACACTATCTTCCGTTTCAATCTATGTGTAAGACTAACACAGTGCCACTTTCATGTCAATTGTGCAGCCCCTTTGTATGCTCATTTTTCCTTTGGAAAAGACGTTTCTCATGCATGTAATTTTTTTCCTCTCATAAAATATTAAAAACTGCTAAAGGTTCTTTTATGAATAAAAAACGCGCTACCCTACTCCTTTTTTGCTTTCTGGTCCTTTTTTCTCTCGGACTGACCGCTTTTGTATATCACAAAAACAACGAAAGCCGCCAGCTGCAGGAGCTGAACAGACAAATTTTATGCAGTAATCTGGAAAACAATTCACTTCTCACTCATTTTTTGCTGAAAGATCCCTCAAAATATGACATAGACGCAGATAAAATCCGTATGCCGCTCTATTCTGCAAAAGATACTTCTTCCAGGCTTCTACGCAAAAATCTTCTCTATCAGAAGATTCTTTCTGTCCCTGAGGACCGGCTTTCAAAGCTGGAATTACATAAAAGAAATGCACTTTTATACAGCTTGTCCCATGAGCTCAAGCAGGCAGAATACACCTACTTTCAGGAGCCCTTCTCCCCCTATGACGGGGTCATGCATGAGCTTCCCATTCTCCTGACAGAGTATGACTTTGCAGAGCCAAAGGATGTTGACCACTATCTTCAGATTCTGGAACTGCTCCCCGCCTATCTAGAAAGTCTGTGCCAATATGAAAAAGAGAAAGCCTCCAAAGGGATGTTCATGGCAGATTGTATTGCTGACGAATCCATTGCCGCACTTGATTCCTATTGCCAGCTGTCAGAGGATGACAATCCCCTGCTCTCAAGCTTTGCCGAAAGAATTCAGCCACTGACCGAAAACGGCTCGCTGTCCCAGGAGAAAGCAGACTATTACATTGCCCAGAACAAACGGCTGATTACCACCGTACTTCTGCCGGCATATGCCAAAACCGGAGATGCCCTTCTTCTATTAAAAAGTGGGGAAAGGAAGCCTCCCCTCGGACTGTATCATTATCCCGACGGTCGGCAGTATTATGAAATTCTGCTTTCCTCCGCTCTGGGTGAGGACATCAATCCCCCGGCTCTCAAAAGTGTTCTGACCACCAGACTTGTTGCCGATATGCAGGAAATCAACTGTCTCATTGCCGCAAATCCTGAATACTTTGTCTCACTCTTCGAAAAACAGACCGCCGTGGACCCCCTCACTGCGCTTTCTCCTGAACAGTGTCTGGATTCACTGAAGGTGGAAATGCAGGCTGATTTTGCTCCTGTTCCCGCCCGCCAATACCCCTATCAGGTAAAACAGGTTTCCCGGTCCATGGAAAATGGAACGAATCCGGCTTACTATTTTACCCCGCCTATTGACGACCCTGCACACAATATTATTTATATCAATGGCCAGTATACCAAAAAAGGGATAGGTCTTTATACCACGCTGGCTCACGAGGGCTTTCCGGGACATTTATACCAGTCCGTAAGCTCCGCCCTCTCCTGCAGACAGAACCCCTCCTTCTCTCTTTCCGGCGTTTGCTATTTTGGCGGATATACCGAAGGCTATGCTACCTATGTGGAATTTCTCTCCTATGAGTATGCCAAAAAGGCTGCAAAGAAACTTTCTTCCTCAGATACCTACTCCCTCTATTATGATTATCTTGCCTTAAACCGAAAAATATGTCTGAATCTGTATTCCATCCTGGATATCATGATTCATTACGAGGGCGCCGGGAAAGACGAAATCCGCCCCTATCTTTCCAAAATCGGAGTGAAAGACGAAGCGGATATCAATACTGTTTATAATTATATCGTGATGTCACCTGCAACCTACATCACTTACTATGGCGGCTACATTAAGATGCTGGAATGCCGCAACCTGGCCTATGACAGTATGGGCAGCGACTTTTCCGAGCAAAAATTCCACAAGCTTCTCCTGGAGCTTGGCCCCATGAATTTTGAGGAGATAAAAAAAGAAATACGCTGTCCGTAATTTTGTATGCCTTCAGCTGTCCCAGACACTGGCCGCTTTTAAATTCTTGCTTTTAAGCAGCCGATATTTTTGATTAAAACAGAAACATTTCCATTTTCTTCTGTGATGAATTCCACACTGGAGGGGTCATTGTACTCCTTCATTGGAATTTTAATCTCAATACCGGAATCTGTTTTCAGGACCTGAGTCTCATATTTTTTTACTGTTTTTTCGCTGACCGGTGCAACCTCTTCGTGAATCATGTCATATTTTTCCATCTTTTCCTGGAATTCCTGCTTTAGCTCCGGCTTTTCCTCAAAGATTTTATCTGCAATGGTCTCCACCGTAAATTTGCCATTCTCTTCCAGCTCCTGATGAATAATATTTTTTGCACGCATATTTGCTTCATACTGCTTTGTCTCATCATAATAGCCATTCTGGACATTTTCCACTGCTCTGGTCACAATGGAAAGCTGGGATTTGGGTGACAGCTTGCTTGAGCATTTTAAAAACAGATAGGTAAAATAGTTCGTTTTCTCCCCATTTACATCGTACTTTTTCTCAATGGCATACACGCTCAAATCGGACAGATTGATAATCGCCGCCTCCTGCAGTCTCTGACTTTCCGTTGGCAGAATAGACTTATATTTGATAATCTGATTCTCATTTCCCTCCTCGGCTGTCATCGTCTTATGTGTATAAAATTCCTTATAGTTCATTTTTAAAAGAGCAAGATATTCCGTTCCCTGTTCATTGAATCTGACCACCATCAGATCTGCTGCCGGTATATCAATGTTGCTGTTCATAATCTGATACAGATAATTGGCCATATCCTTACTGACATCGATAAAAAACTCCTCATCATACTGCTCCAGCATATGATAAACCTCAGATTCCTCCTTGTGGAACTGACACAGCTTGCAGTCATCGCCTGAAGCGATCTTATAGATATGCTCCCTCAGAAAATCAGCCAGCTCAGAGCCAAATTCCGTCTCTTTTTCCGATAAAACCGGCATTCCCACAGTGGAATCCAGAATATGTACAATTACTCTCTTAATCCTTATGTCGTCTCTATGCATTTCGTTTCTCCTTGGTTTTCCTATCTCCCTGGTTTTCGTTTCTCCCTGGTTCTAGTTTCTCTCCATCAGCCTTTTAGCCTATGACTCCCATACTCTTTAGCATAAACAGCCAGAAGGTCAGACTCACTGCGCTGAAAAATGTTGTTGCCACAACGGTGCTGGAGGTCAGCGTTCCTTCATGCCCCATATTCTTTGCCATAATAAAACAGCTCGGCGTCGTCGCAGACCCCAACATCACCAGGATTGCAACCATCTTCTCCCCATCAAATCCCATTTTCACTGCCAAAGGCAGAAAAACAGCCGGCAGAATCATCAGCTTGGTAAGCGTACAGATGACTGTTGGCTTCAATTTCTTTATGGCCTTTCTCCCCTCAAAGCCTGCTCCCAGACCAACCAGCGCCAGTGGTGAAGCCATAACCGCCAGATTGTGAATGGTCTTGTCGATGACAGGGGGGAAATCTACCCTTATTACAGATACAATTATTCCCAGAACAATACTGATAATAATGGGATTTTTGGCAATTCCTGTGAGAGACTTTTTCAGTCCCTGCCGGTCCAGCCGGTGCTCTCCCGGTCCGGTGAAGGAAAGAATGATTACTGCCATGACATTGTATAATGGAACTGTTCCAATAATCATGAGTGGTGCCATCTGAGAGGTTCCATAAATATTTTGTATGAAGGCCAGTCCCAAAACTGCCGCACTGCTGCGGTAGCAGGCCTGTATAAATTCTCCAAGAATATCCTTTTCCTGAATGAAAAGGCCGCAGAGAAGCCAAATCACAAGAATACTGACCAGCGTCACAAGAAAGCAGAACAGAACATAACGCCCGTCCCAGACAGAAGCAAAATCAGCGCCTGCCAGATCTTCAAACAGCATAACCGGCAGTGTGACCCGGAAATTAAATTTATTTAGCGTTTTTACAAAGGCTTCGTCCATCAGGTGCAGCTGTCTAAACAGATAGCCCAGGACCATCGTCAGAAAAACAGGAATTGTCGCATTCAGCGAAAAAATTAAATTATCCATAGTATTTTCAATTATAGTGTCCCTTTTGAAAATTGTAAAGAATTGTGTTCCATGATAAGATGATAGAAATTACTTAAAAATTTACTTTATTTGCTAATCAGACAGGAGCCTTCAAAGATGGAAAACTACATTATCATTCTTTCTTGTTCTATCTTTCTTATATGCATTATTATTGTTTTTCAATTGAGCCGCAGCTTTCATAAGTCCTTTAAATCCTCCTCCATGGACGACATGGAAGGTGTTGATTTTGAACAATTCTGTGCTTCGCTGTTAAAAAACCATGGATTTACTGAAATTGAGCTGACAAAAGCCAGCGGTGATTTTGGCATTGATATTTTAGCCCAGAAGGAAGGCATCACCTTTGCCATTCAATGTAAGCGCTATCAGGATTCTGTCGGTGTAAAAGCCATTCAGGAGGCCTACTTTGGGCGGGACTATTATGACTGCATGGTAGGTGCTGTCATGACCAATCAGTACTTTACTGCTCCTGCTGTGGAAGCTGCAAAGAAATTGAAAATACTTCTCTGGGACCGCGGCTACATAGACTCCATGATCGAGGAGGAACAAAGCTAAGGTAATGTCATAAATCCGGCCAAAATGACACTGGCAGCTGTTCCCGCCAACGTGGCAAGTAATGCTCCCGCCAGAGTCCATCTGGTCTTTTTTACCTTTGCCACCATAAAATATACGCTCATGGTATAAAAAATTGTCTCGGTGCAGCTCATCATCAGCGATGTAGTCAGCCCAATACGGGAATCTGTCCCGTAACGCTTAAACAAATCCAGCACAAGACCTGTCGCTGCAGAGGAGGAAAACATTTTTACAAAGGACAGCGGCACCAGTTCTCCCGGAAAACCCAGGGGGTCTGTAAGCTTTCCAAGCATATTCCCTGCAAATTCCAGAAATCCTGAAGCTCTGAGAATCCCCACTGCCACCATAAGTCCAATCAGCGTCGGCGCAATTTTTACAACGATCCTTAATCCATCCCTTGCTCCCTCAATAAATGCCTCATATACCTCTGTTTTACTGATCAGACCATATGCAACAATATAAAAAATAAGCACAGGGATAATAATATTTGATAAATTTGATAAGACGTTCATGTTCTGCCTCTTCTCTTTCTGCACATCCATTTTGCGAAAAGTACCCCAGTCAGCGTGCTCACAGTTGTTGCCAGTATTGCCGGCGCAATGATAGAAGCAGGATTAACAGACCCATACTGGCTTCGATAGGCTATCATATTGATTGGAATCAGCTGCAGCGATGAAATATTTAAAACTAAAAATGTACACATTTCATTGGATGCTCTTTCTGTTTCTATCTCTCTTCTTGTTTCTATCTCTTTTTTGCCTTCTTTTTTGCTTTCTCTTTTGCCCTCCCTTTCCAGCTTTGCCATTTGCTCCATCGCCTTCAGTCCGGCCGGTGTCGCGGCCCATCCCAGACCCAATATGTTTGCCAGCGTGTTGACAGAAATATAGGTCAGCGCAGGATGATCCTCTGGAATATCAGGAAACAGAAAACGCAGAAACGGGCGAAGGATCTTGGTAAAACCATCCATCAGTCCTGACCTTTTTGCAATTTCCATCAGTCCCGTCCAAAGCGCCACAACTCCCATCATGGTGATGCATAAATCCACTGCCTCCTTTCCACTTTCGATTACGCCGGTGGATATTTCAGCCATCTGGCTGCTCAGTGAACCATAAATGATTCCTGTCAGTATCATGAAAATCCAAATAATATTTAACAATTCTTTTTTCCTTACTTGTTTTTATTGAAAAAATATGTGAGATTGACTATAATTATTCTAGATACCAATTTCTTTTTTGGGAAAGAAATAAAAATAAAGGAGTTACAAAATGAGACTAATTACACGTTCTGACTTTGACGGCCTTGCATGTGGTGCTTTATTAAAGGAAGCCGGCATTATTGACCACTGGAAATTTGCTCATCCAAAAGATTTACAGGATGGCCTCGTAGAGGTGAACGAGGATGACTGTCTTGCCAATGTCCCTTTTGTAGAGGGCTGTGGTTTATGGTTTGATCATCACTCCAGTGAACACGAAAGATTGCAGTTAGAGGGAAAATATAAGGGTGAAAGCCGTATTACTCCTTCCTGCGCGAGAATTATTTATGAATATTATGGTGGAAAAGAAAGATTTCCACAGTTTGACGAGATGATGGCTGCTGTTGACAAGGTTGACTCCGGCAATCTCACCATTGAAGAGGTTCAGCATCCAACCGGATGGATCTTAATCGGCTTTTTAATGGATCCACGTACAGGTCTTGGTCGTTTCCGTAACTTTACCATCTCCAATTATCAGCTGATGGAAAAGCTTATTGATGCATGCCGCACCATGACAACGGATGAAATTCTTGCTCTCCATGATATTCAGCAGCGAATTGATGTTTATAATGAGCAGACTGAGAAATTTACAGAGATGGTAAAAGAGTATACCTGGGTAAAAGGGAAACTCATTATTACAGATTTACGTGGTGTAGATCCAATTTATACCGGAAACCGCTTCATGATTTACAGTATGTATCCAGAGCAGAATATCTCCGCATGGATTGTAAGTGGAAAGGGTGGCGCAGGATGTTCTGCCGCTGTTGGCTACAGTATCCTCAACCGTACCAGTCAGGTGGACGTTGGCAGCCTGATGTTAAAATATAATGGCGGCGGTCACAAAAACGTTGGAACCTGTCAGTTCTCCGATGAGAACATGGATGAAGAGCTTCCAAAAATGTTAGAAGAGCTCAGTGCTTTAGCTAATGCGTAGTAAAGCCTTTCTGTTCGTTTAGTGCAGTACATAAAAAGGGATTGTTCCAAATTGGAACAATCCCTTTTTATCTGTATATCATGTTGCTGCATACACAAACATGCAAAACATTGTTTCTAAAAGTACTTATGCCTCTACGCCTTTGCTCTTCATATATTCAATAACGTCACCAACTGTGGCAATACTCTCTAACTCCTCAGCTGGAATTTCAATTCCGTACTCTTCTTCAAACGCCATTACCAACTCAAACAGATCCAGGGAATCAGCACCTAAATCATCTTTAAAAGAAGATTCTTCTGTGATTTCAGCCCCATCCAAATTTAACTGTTCTCTAATTATTTCTTTTACTCTTTCTAACATATCATCTTCTCCTTTTATTTTTCAGATATCGTTCGACACTCACAATAATATATTATCTGCCCTGAGAATTGTCAACTGTTTTTACAAGATAATTGTAAACATCTCTTTTTGATATTCCGCGATCCCTGGCAACCGCCTTCATCGCTTCCTTGTGGTCCATACCCTGTTTCTCATAAACCTGAAGATGTTCTTCGATTGGCAGCTGCTGCCAGTCCTGCTGTTCTTCCCGCTTTCTGTCATAAAGACTCTTTCCCTCAAGGACAATTACATATTCCCCTCTTGGGTCTTCCTGTTCATAAAAGCTCATTGCATTTTCAAGGGTTGTAGGCATAATTGTTTCAAACTTCTTTGTCAATTCTCTGCAGAGTGTAATTCTCCGCTCGCCTAATGCACCGTAAAGCTCCTTCAATGTACTTTTTAATCGATGGGGTGCCTCATACAGAATAATGGTTCTGGATTCCTTTTTCAAATCCTCCAAGATCATCTGCTTCTCCTTCTTCTCTGCCGGTAAAAAGCCCTCAAAACAAAATCTCCTTGTTGGAAGTCCTGATAACGTCAGCGCAGTAATACATGCCGCCGGTCCCGGAAGACTGGTAACGGAAATTCCCGCCTCCATGCACATGGCCACAAGAACCTCGCCCGGATCTGAAATAGCCGGTGTTCCTGCATCTGTAATCAGCGCAATATTCTTCCCCTCAGCCAGCTTTGCCACCAGTACCTTTGCCTTGTCCACTTTATTAAATTCGTGGTAGCTGGTCATAGGCGTCTTAATTTCAAAATGATTCAGCAGCTTAATGCTGTTTCTGGTGTCCTCGGCCGCAATCAGATCAACCTGACTGAGAGTTTCTCTTACCCGGGGTGTCATGTCGCCAAGATTTCCTATGGGTGTTGCACACAAATATAAGGTTCCGCTCATTATCTTCTCCATTTATTCTGTCATTATCTGTCATCATATTCTGCAGGCTTATAAATATCATAAATCTCATCTGTATAAACCCCTGCCTCTTTGTATACAATCAAAGGACTTTCGATGGTAATTCTGGATTTTCCACCTTTTTTTGCCTCAATCAAAACCATATTTGGCTCTTTATCCACAAACGGATGCACCAGCTTCATTCTTTTCGGCTCCAGGCTGTATTTCGTCATGGTCATAAACAGCTCCACCAGACGGAAGGGTCTGTGTACCAGATAAAAGGTTCCTCTGGTTTTCAACACCCTTGAAGCCTCTCTTGCAATATCTTCAAAGGTACACATGACCTCATGCCTTGCAATCATTTTCTGTCTGTTTTCACTGGTAAGACCATGCTCCCCTATCATATAGGGAGGATTGGAGGTAACCACATCAAAAGAGCCGCTTCCCACAAGCATGGATGCCTCCCTGATATCCCCTTCCAGAATTGTAATCTTCTCCTCCAGGTGATTTAATGTGACACTTCTCCTTGCCATATCTGCGCTCTCAGGCTGAATCTCCAGTCCTGTCAGATGTGCGGCTTCCGTTTTAGCCTCCAGCAAAATAGGGATGATTCCTGTTCCTGTCCCAAAATCTATAACAGAGCTTCCTTTTTTGATTTTAGCAAACCCTGTCAATAGAACAGCATCAATCCCAAAACAAAAACTGGATGGATTCTGAATAATCCGGTAGCCCTTACGCCCCAGATCATCCAGCCTCTCTCCAGCCTTTAATAATTTACTTTCGGACATCATCATTTCATCCGGATTACTCATCGTCTAACTTGGATTTCCCTTCTTTTTTCTCAAGCTTCTCCAATGCCTTTAGCTCAGCATCATTGATATCGTTTTTATCCTTTTTGTGTCTTCTTTTAAATTTCAAATCATCCACGGGATACTCTCTGAGTTCTTTTTCATCCTCTACCTCTACCAGCACCTTGACCAGTTGACGAAGCACATTCACACTGTGTACTTCCCCCTTAAAACCATCTGCTGTAGTCACATAATCACCCTGGTTTGGAAGTCTTCTGTTCAGCTCCTCATAGGTCTCCTCTTCATTTTTCAGGCAGCACATCAGTCTTCCACAGACACCTGAAATCTTAGTTGGATTCAAGGATAAGTTCTGCTCCTTTGCCATTTTAATGGAAACCGGTGCAAATTCCGGCAGGAAGGTATGACAGCATAAGGCTCTTCCGCATATACCAATTCCGCCCAAAACCTTGGTCTCATCTCTGACACCAATCTGGCGAAGCTCAATCCTTGTTTTGAATACAGCTGCCAAATCCTTTACCAGCTCACGGAAATCGATTCTTCCGTCAGCAGTAAAATAGAATAAAATTTTATTATTGTCAAAGGTATATTCTGTGTCAATCAGCTTCATTTCCAGCTTATGCTTTGCAATCTTCTCCAGACAAATCTGAAAAGCCTGCTTTTCCTTCACCAGGTTGTCGGCCTGCTGCTTTTCATCTCGTTCTGTTGCCAGTCTGAGCACTGGCTTTAACGGCTGAGAAATCTTTTCCTCCTCCATTTCTCTGATACCGGCAACTGCAGTTCCATATTCAATTCCACGTGCAGTTTCTACAATGACGTGATCACCCTTTTGAATATTCATTTTCATCGGATCAAAATAGTAGACCTTTCCTGCTGTGCGGAAACGTACTCCAATAATTTTTCGCATTGTTAATTCTCCTTTATTGTAAGCAGAAGAAGCTCCATGGTTAAATCAAAATTAACATTGGCCTTTAATCTTGCTTTTGCTTTTTCCAAGGCATCCAGAATAATTTCTATTCCTTCATAGGCACTCTGGTCTGCTGTTTTTCTTATATATTGAATCTCATCCTTAAAAATAAGATGATTTACATCATTGGTAGCCTTAAAAAGTAAAACATCTCGATACCATACAGATAAGATATCCAGATAATCATTGATATCAAACTTATATTCTGCAATTTTTTTAATGGCAGCGACAATTTCACTGATTTCCATATCACGAATGTATTTTAACAGCGTAACTGCTTCCGTCTTGATATTATCAAATTCCTCACTGGACGCAAGCGCTTTTGCTTTTCCCACATTTCCTCTTGCAAAGGCCACACATACATCAGCCTTGTATTCCGGAATCATTAGCTCCTTCATCAGAAACCGCTTGACCAGCTCGTCTGAGACAGGCTTCATGGTCAATAAAACACAACGGCTTAAAATAGTTGGCAGCAATGCATCCACATTGGTGGTCAAAAGCATAATAACAGCGTATTCCGGCGGTTCCTCCAACGTTTTCAGAAGCGCATTCTGCGCCTGCACAGTCATCTTCTCAGCTTCATTTAATATATAAATTTTCCTGGGACTGCTGTAGGGTTTGATTGCAATATCCCCTGTAATTTTTCGAATATCCTCTACTCCGACAGAGTTTGGCTTTTCATGCAAAACCTTAATGATATCAGGCTGATTTCCTGATAATGCCTGCTTACAGGAACGGCACTCGTTACAGGGTTCTTCTCCCTGCCTCTCGCACTGAAGTGCCATTGCAAATACCCTGGCAATGAACTCCTTCCCCGAGCTTCTCTCTCCCTGTAAAATATAGGCATGGGAAACCTTTTTTAATTTTATTGCGTTCTGCAGATGTTCAACAATCTGCTCCTGTCCAATGACATCCTTAAAAGCTGCCATGAAAGCACCCTCTTTCCTGTTTGAAAAATCCAACCTGACTTTTTAAGTAAAAATATCCAGCAACAGTCCCCGAATTTCTCCTATCTTAGTCAATATGGCCAGATGATCCTTCTCATCCTTCATTAACTCCTGTGCCAGCGCATTCAGATTATCATCCACCTGCCTGATAATTCCATACACGCGATGTCTTCCTCTTTTATCTAAAAAATTTTCTCTTGAAAACTTGTGGGAACGATTAACCACTTCATTCATAAAATCCTTAATAAGACCTCTGTAACGCTTCATATCGCGCACATCCATCTTCTTTGACAGCTTGTCGCCCTGTCTGGTAATTTCCTCCATCATGGAGCTTAAGCGGACCTGAAGCTCCTGCTCCTCAATATTACTGGCAAGGAAAAATTTAAAATTTCCATCTGAGGACTGCGCGGTGTCTGTCTGTGCGGCTGGTACAACAGGTGTTGTCTGATTTACTTTAATATCCATTCCCACACCACCTTTACTTCATCGAAATCATTTTGTGCAAGTGAATTATCCCTTTATCTCACTTCTCATATAAGCTTCAATTTCTTCCAGACACGTTTCTAATTCATGGTTGTAAAATCTTTTTTCTATTTTGGCATGGCGAAGCTTCTCTTCTGAGAAATCCACCGCATCAGCAAGAAAACGTCGGCACATTTCTTCATAATGAGGCGTTTCCTGTGCACGTTCCCTGTCAAGGGCTCTCTGAAGCCGGACTCCATCATCTAATTCTATCATAATTGGAACCACTCTGCCTTTTCCAAAATATTCTTTTGTATGAAGAAAGGATTCCAGCGTTCCAATAATCAGGTAATTTTGTTCATCCAGCCTGATCTGGCCGTCGTCCACAGTAAAATACTTCCATACCCCGTAGTAAGTATGATAGCTTCTCTGTTCAATTACCCTTCCGCTTTTTTGAAGTTCCTCCGCCTGCTGATCATCCACAAAATGATACTGCACACCTGATACCTCTCCGGTCCTGACAGGTCTGGTGGTGTATAGGACAATCTTCTCCAGATCAACTTTTTTCCTGCCTAGCAGTTCCTTGTAAATGGTATCTTTTCCGGAAGAACTTCTCCCCATAAGATAAAATATTTTTCCCATAATCTCCGACTCTCGTCTGTTATTTTAGATTTCTATTACACGAATCATATTGGTTGTTCCGATTGTGCCAAGAGGAACCCCGCCTGTAAGAACTACAATATCACCCTTTTTAACCAGTCCGGCCTTTTCTGCTGCTCTGGAAGCAGCCTCAAATAAATCATCTGCTGTCTCTTCCTTCTTAATCAGAAGAGGAGCAACGCCCCAGGAAAGATTTAACTGACGGCACACACGAGGGTTTACGCTGCATCCGATAATGGGACAGCCAGGTTTATAGCGTGATATCATTCCTGCCGTAAAGCCTGACATGGTTACCGTAATAATTGCTGCAGCATTCAAATCCATCGCTGTTGTACAGGTTGCATGTGAAATTGCTGTTGTTATATCAGAAGCACATTTTGCTTCCATCTTTTGCATTCTTCCTGCATAATCAATATCTCTCTCTACTCGTTCGGCAATTCTTGCCATGGTAAGAACAGCCTCAACAGGATATTTGCCCGCAGCACTCTCTCCACTGAGCATAATCGCTGTTGTACCATCATAAATTGCATTGGCGACGTCTGCTGTCTCCGCTCTGGTAGGTCTAGGACTACTGATCATAGACTCCAGCATCTGTGTGGCCGTAATAACATGTTTTCCCATTGCTACAGCCTTTTTAATCATGGTTTTCTGAATAATCGGGACCTCTTCCAGCGGAATTTCAACACCCATATCTCCTCTGGCTACCATAATTCCATCTGCGACCTCCAAAATATCGTCCAGATTTTCAATTCCCTGCATATTTTCGATTTTTGCAATAATCTTGGCCTTACTGTTATTTTCTTCCAGAATTTTACGTACCTCCAGAATATCTTCCCTGGTTCTTGCAAAAGAAGCTGCCAGGAAATCAAATCCCATCTCGGCACAGAATTTAATATCTGCCGCATCCACATCACTGATATAAGGCATGGATAAAACAGCTCCTGGCGCATTGATTCCCTTATGGTTGGAAATCCTTCCACCATCTATAACGCGACAGATAATATCCGTGTCCGTTATCTTTTCGATGGTCATTTCAATCTTTCCATCATCAATTAAAATTGTCATTCCAACCTTAACATCGCTCTTTAAATTTTTATAGGTAATGGTCGCTCTTTCAGCAGTTCCCATGACTTCATCCGTGGTCAGTGCAAAATGCTGTCCATCAACCAGTTCTGCCTTACCATCTACAAAATCCTTGAGACGGATTTCAGGTCCCTTTGTATCCAATAAGGTCGCAATTGGAAGTCCCAACTCATTGCTGACCTTCAAAACACTTGTTAATTTCTTCTTCTGTTCTTCATGCGTCCCATGTGAAAAGTTAAATCTTGCCACATTCATTCCCGCAAGCATTAATTCCTTTAATTTTCCTTCGCTTTCGGATGCAGGTCCAATGGTACAGATAATTTTTGTTTTTCTCATAATTTCCCTTTCTACTTCTGCCTTATATGCATATTTTTTATATATTTAATTTTTTTAACGGAATAATCCTCAGGTCCCTGCACATGCAGTCCCTGTTCCTGTGCTTCCTGAATTACTCTTATAATCTCTTTTGTTATGATCTCTCCCGGAACCAGATATGGTATTCCCGGCGGATACAGATATAAATATTCCTGACTGATTTTTCCTGCGCTGTTCTCAAACAGGATAGTCTCTGATGCTGCTGAAGCTGCCTGTGCAATCGATAATACTGACTCTGTTTTTGGAAACAGTTCATTCCCCTGATTCCATTTTAATGCATCTGCCTCTGCTGCTTTTACCGAATTTTCTTCCCTGGAGCAAATGGTCTGATCTATCTCCTCCAGAGCCTCCATCAGCCGTTCCATTCCATGACAGCTGTCAAAAATGCTCGTCATTGCAATTACATAATCCCTGGCCGCCATTTCCATCTGAAGCTGATATTTTTCTCTCAAAATAGTGTAAAGCTGATTTCCATTGAT
This sequence comes from uncultured Lachnospiraceae bacterium, assembly GCA_964619485.1. Taxonomy (GTDB): domain Bacteria; phylum Bacillota; class Clostridia; order Lachnospirales; family Lachnospiraceae; genus UBA2882. The sequence goes on along the minus strand of CAZUCI010000064.1, from coordinate 2,351 downwards.
TGAGGATTTCCCTGTATAAATAACGAGTTTACCCGGGTCCTTTTTATAAAAATCCCTTTCTCTGGATAAATCCTCCTCATCCAGTACACGAAGCTTTTTCAACCTTTTGCTTCTCTGATAAAAAGAGGTCAGAAGCTCTTTATATTTATACAGCAACTCCTTCTTATGCTCTGCACAATAATGTAAGCATTCACTGATACTGGCCATCAATATATAGGAAGGACTACTTGTCTGATAAATGCTGAGATACTGCTTTAATCTGCTGCGGTCAATGAGATTTCCCTGCACGTGAATAATCGCCGTCTGTGTCATGGCCGGCAGTGTTTTGTGAAGACTTTCAATCACAATGTCTGCACCCTGGCTTAGCGCGCCACCTGGAAAGAAGGTGTCATCTCCCCAGATTCCCAAATGTGCGCCGTGCGCTTCATCTACAATCACAGGAATCCCCTTCGAGTGGGCCAGCTCACATATTTCACTTACCCTGCTTACGATTCCTTCATAGCTTGGCGATGTTAAAAAAACAGCTTTATAATCCTGATTTTTTTCCAATTGTTCCCTTACTTCTTCTACGGAAACTGCAGATGCAAAACCTCCCATGGAGGTTTGCTCAGGATAAAGAAAATGTGCCTCTGCCTCTCTTAGAAAAAGTGCATGATACGCAGATTTATGGACATTTCTGGCACACAATATTTTCTCATCCCGCCAGACTACAGAAGAAATTGAAGCCAAAACACCTGCTGTACTTCCGTTTACTATATAAAAGGATTCCTGTGCACCAAAAAGCTCTGCAGCAAACTCTTCTTCCCTCTTTAGTATTCCCTCAGGATGATGCAGGTTATCAAAACCATCAATTTCTGTTATATCAAGACCGTATATTTCATCAAATTGTGCTGTTTTGGAAAAGCGCTTATGTCCCGGCATATGAAAGGGATACATGTCTCCATTGTGAAGATCCTCCAACAGATCTAACAGCTTATCCACGAATGTCTCCTCTTTTTCTCAAAATAGTTTCACACAAAGAGCAATACTTGTCCGCCATTGTGACAACCCATGCCTCTCTACAGGCCGGCGGTTTCAATGTAAGCGGCCACATGTGCTTCTTTATGATCTCATTTTCTATTGCAGTTGTATGAAAATCTTTTTTTGCATTTCTGGCTGCTACCTTCGGATGCGTAAATCCATGCATTTCATAAAATCTTCCGATTTCCCTTACCCCAACTTTTTTCTTATGCCAGTCATAAAGGAAATAATCGTGAAGCAGTGCTCCCCTGACCAATTCTTTTTCCGAAAAACGAATTGGAATCAGATGGCTGATTATTAAACTTGTTTTTGCAACATTAATACTGTGGAGTCTGACTGAATAATTTCCATGCTGGATAAAAGTTCTGGATTTATTGAAATTCTGTGACTCCAAGATATCTTTTCCATATAGCAGTATTAGATTTTTGCCTGATTTAAATTTTAATTCTTTCATGTGATCTCCATAAATGAACATACATAGACGAAGTAATTATAACATAAAAATTATCTGCACTAAATAGTTTTGCAAAGAAATAGGGTTATTATTTTAAAAGTTGTAAAATAATAACCCTGTCATCTATTCTATTGTTAAAGTATTTTCCAATGTTTTCTTCAGCTTCTTATCTGTATCAAGATTGTATGCAGACATTTCCTGGAACGATACGCCCACATCATCCTTTACTGTAACCTTATAAGGATATATTCTTGCTGTTTCCAGGTTCCCATCCTGCACAAGAATCAGGTAAAACATAAAATCTCCTGTTTCTCTGATTGTATACATGTAATCAGAATTATAAGTATGATTCAACAGCCCCTCATGAAATTTCGAGTCAGATTCATCCATATCCATAGTTCCATATGTATACCACTTGTAATTTTTTGATAAATCCGCCTTTAAACTTACATCAAAGCACATTCTGTTATCTTCGTTTGGTAAAACACTATGCGTCGTCACTGGTGTAACCAGATCCTTTGGTGAACATCCCTGTAAGAAAAGCATTGATAGTAATAATATAATAGCAGCTACTTTCCATTTTTTCTTCATAAACATATTCCCCCTTTGTTTCTTTCAAATCATGTTTTTATATATTTTATTCCCCAAGAATACGATTATTGTATCATGTTTTTTTAAAAAATAAACCATTATCACTAAAAAAGCAATAATGGTAAAGGATTTAACAATATTTATCAAGTGCATTCTATCAAAGGTTCTATCAAAGTTCTATCAAATTTTATCTCTCACAATATATGAGCAGCACATTACTTACAATAAAAAAACTCAGATAAACTGAGTCAACAATGAGCCACCGGGGACTCGAACCCCGGACAAC
>CAZUCI010000063.1:7270-18402 GCA_964619485.1 uncultured Lachnospiraceae bacterium | reverse complement strand
CTGGATGAAGTCACGTACGTTAACTTCGTTTTCCCATTTGCCGCCTACAAAATCTGTCCATTCTGGTCTCATTTTGAAATAGCCTCCTATTAATTTGTGATTTTTTTAACGGAAAAAATTCCGTTTAGTTACGCATAAAAAAATATGCTAATCCCATACATCACATTATAGGTTAATACGCCTTGTTCCGTCAAGATTAGGGTTGTACTTTTTTACATACAAATACAGAAAAAACAGGGAGATTTTCAGTTAATTTACCTAAATTGTCCAAGATGTCAAAAAGGGAGAGCTGTCATGAGTTGATAAAAACACAGGATGGGGTTATACTATCACCACAGAACTACAAAAAATAGAAAGCTTTATCGCATATTAAGGAGGAAGAAACATGACTGGTATAACCAAAGACATGACAATTGGCGAAATCGTAAGAACAAATATGGATGTTGTTCCTGTTCTGATGAACGCAGGAATGCATTGCATCGGATGTCCATCTGCCCAGGGAGAAACACTGGAAGAGGCAGCAATGGTACACGGTATTAATATCGACGAGCTGATGGCTCAGATCCAGGCAGTATAAAATAAGACAGGAGTACATTCTCCGGTACAGGGATTAAAAAAAGCCCCGGTGGTTTCACATGTGTGAAATACCGGAGCTTTTTTGCTGTATAAAATGTGCTGTTAGCCTTGCGTGCAGCACATCACAGTCTGTTATTTACAGCTTTTAAATGTCCGCCAGTGACTGGAGTGCATGCTCTGCACAGATCAGCTCGAAATGCTCATCAAAATAAGCATCCATACCCGGCGACATACGCATATACCTACCGTACTCTGAAAAAATGTTACACAGCTTATTATAGGTTTCTGCATTTGCTTCATCTAAGGAAAGGAGCAGACGGTATTCACCGGTGCTTTCATCCTTATACAGGGAATTGCTGCCGATGGACTGACTGCGAACCACATGGGCAAGACGGATAACATCGGAAAGATGGTTGAAGCGATAGATGCGTACCGCTTCAGCATGCATGACAGGCGGAACGGAGCCCCTGGCGCTGTCTGCCCCGGGAAGAGAGACTGAGTGGGAGGTGTCACCAAGCAGACCGCTCGCAGCATTCTGAACCTTTTGAAACAGATCCATGACCTCATCGGAAACATCATTGAGGTCTCCTTCAGCATCTTCCTCGTGAACGGAAGGCGAAAAACGGGAGAAACGAGTGTCAAGCTCCTCCGGGTCCTCCACCTTGGTGACGGTCAGGACAATACATTCAGCATTGATGGGAGTCGCTTCGATCATCAATGGAATATCCTCCGCTTCAAAACCGTATTCGTAGGAAGCCTGCTCCATCATATCTTTAAAAAGAACTCTTGCTTTTTCACTGCCGTAGGCGAGTTCGCTTATTCTTATTTCGCGGTCAGTGAGATCAGATTTTGTCAAAGTGCAACGTATCTGGTTATCATTTATTTTTTCAATTTTCATTTAAATCACATCCTTTTCTGGAAAATGAAAAGAAACTTTACAAAAGGCCACACTGTAAAAATGTAAAAGTATCTTATACTTTATAGTTTATTTAGTCAATAGAAGGGAGTGCTACTTTTAAAAAATTTAATAAAAATATCACAAACTACTTGCAAGAATACGCAATATCAAATATAATATGCCCATAAGATGCCTTTGGGACAGTCCGTAATGGGAAGGAGGCATGCAGATTTATTTATATTCTGGCAAGTGATTCTTTAAAGCAAATCAATTTTCACTTCCAATTTCAAAGTTCCATCAAGGAACGTCTAAGGCTTCGTGCCTGAATCAGAAAATTCCAATTTTATCCAAACATTATAATTCAAATGAACGTATTTATCTGTATATTACACGTCCCGATTGTATCTTTTGTAGTCTATTCATAGTATCGTCATAAATGCAAAAAGTATGAAAAATATTTTTTGGCAGAAAATATATCACGGATTCTTTTGGTCTGCCAAAAACATTTATGGGATTACAGCTATTATTCCATGGGGGTCCATTGAAAAATATGCAAACAAAAAAAGAGAAGAAAACTCTAAAGAGAAACTTCGATAAAATGATGGCTGCAGGGACCATGCTTTATCTGGATGAGCAGCTTGCAACTGCATCGCGTCTGAGCGATGTTCTGCTAAGAGAAAACGGGCAGTATATGGGTGACTATGTGGCCGATGATTCAGGGATGATTCGAGAGGTTCATTATCACCGTGTCCATAATTTTTCGTAATTGTCCGTAATCGATAAAAACAAACTGTATTTAAAAGCCGGGGATGGTTGGCAATGAAACAAAAATCAAAGAAATAGCCCCTCTATGTTTTTGCAAAACATTGTGCAACCATCCTTTTTTTGCTATAATCTGACATGGAGGATGAGTGTATGCAAAAGAAAAAATGGCTTCCTGCAGCTGTTGCAGCGGGAATGATTGTAGTAATCATATTGATTGGAGTGGCAACAGGGCTTTTGGAGCGTTATTCCTATTCGACGCAGAAGGCGGACCTGAATGCCTATTATGATATTGCTGGAGACACGGATGCGGCAATAATATTAAACGATGAATTAATGGATGCGGATGCAATTCTTCAGGATGGTATCTGCTATCTTCCCATAGATTTTGTAAATGAACATATTAATAATCATTTTTATTATGATACGGCAGAGAACCTGCTGCTGTTTACAACGGATACAGATCTTGTAAAGACTGCAGTTGGGACTTCTGAATATACTGTTTCAGACACCTTCAGTCAGGAAACCTATGCGCTCAGTATTCAGGCGGCTGATACTGTTTATCTGGCAGCAGATTATGTCAGAAAATTTGCCAACTTTGAATTTGCCCTGTACAACAATCCAAACAGAGTACTGCTGACAACAGCGTGGGAGAGCGAATCCGTTGCCTCCATATCAAAGGATACACAGATTCGTGTGCTTGGTGGTGTCAAAAGCGAGATTGTTGCAGAGGTGTCCAAGGGAACAGAGGTTAAGCTTCTGGAAAGTATGGACAACTGGTCGAAGGTGATGACTGCAGATGGATGGTTTGGCTATGTGGAGAACAAACGGCTTTCGGAACAGACAGAGAGAACGCCCCAGGCAGTAAATGATGTGGCGGTTCCGGAATACAGCTCTATTCGAAGAGACGGAAAGCTCTGTCTTGTATGGAATATGGTCACCAACCCGACAGCGAACGGTCTGATTGATGACCTTCTGGCGCAGACACAGGGGGTAAACGTGGTATCACCAACCTGGTTTTCCCTCAACGATAATATGGGTAATTTTTCATCCCTTGCAGACGCAGCCTACGTTTCCAATATGCACAGCCGGGGAATTGAGGTATGGGCTCTGGTGGACAACTTTACCAATCAGGTGGATACAGCTGCCATATTAAATGCTACCACAAGCAGAACAAATCTCATTAATCAGCTGATGAACATGGTTCAAAGCTATGGAATTGATGGCATTAATGTGGATTTTGAACAGGTTTCGGCCGAGGCAGCAGGCGGATATATTGAATTTTTAAGAGAACTGTCTATCCGATGCAGACAGAGTGGCATTGTCCTTTCAGCAGACAACAGCTATCTGGTGAATTATGACCGAAAGAAACAGGCCGAGGTCGTAGATTATGTGGTTATCATGGGTTATGATGAGCATGTTTCCGCAGCAGACGGACCAGGCTCGACGGCCTCCATCGATTTTGTTCAGAGTGGTATTGAGAAAACGATTGCACTCGTACCGGAGGAAAAGGTGATCAATGGAATTCCGTTCTACACAAGACTGTGGACCACCACCGGGGACATTGGAAATACGGCCTATGGAATGGGCGAAATAGAGAAATTTTTATCAAATAATGGAATTCAGACCACCTGGGATGATGTGACCTGTCAGTATAAAGCGGACTTTACAATTGACGGAACCGGTTACAGCGTATGGCTGGATGAAGAGGAATCTATCGCGGTGAAACTGAACATCATGAGTCAGTACAATCTTGCCGGAGTGGCAGGCTGGAGACTTGGCCAGGAAAAGGCTGATATCTGGGATGAAATTATGGCCTATCTGCAAAAATAAAAAGGTAACCTTTCCTTATTATATGAGGAAAGGTTATTTTTTGATTGAAAGCTGTATATATTGTTAGTAATCTTTAAAGGTTAAAAATCATATGGAAAAGAAAAAGATTACGATGGGCATGGCAGTATTTATGCTGGCCGCCATGCTTGTGCTTGCCAGACAGGCGGCAATTTATACAATGGGAACCGGAGAAGACAGGGGAAAAACAGTCGTGATTGATGTGGGACACGGCGGCAGCGACCCTGGAAAGGTGGGCACCAATCAGATTCTGGAAAAGGATATTAACCTTCAGATTGCATTGAAGCTTGAAAAGCTTTTGAAGCAGTCAGACCTCCATGTCGTTATGACCAGGAGGGAGGACAGGGGACTTTATAAGGAGAAGGCAGATAACAGAAAGTCCCAGGATATGCGGGCAAGGATTGAGCTGATAGAAAAGGAACATGCATCGCTGGTTGTGAGCATCCATCAGAACAGCTTTCATGACCCGGCTGTGTGCGGACCCCAGTGCTTTTATTACGGAGGCTCTGAGGAGGGAAAGAAAATCGCCTTCCTTTTACAGGAGAGATTGAACAAAGGACTTGAAATTGAACGCCCTCGTGTGGCGAAGGAAAATGCAAGCTATTATCTTTTAAAAAAATCAAGCGTACCGACGGTGATTGCAGAATGCGGTTTTTTATCAAATCCACAGGAGGCTGATCTGCTGGAAAACGAAGAATATCAGGAAAAGATTGCGTGGAATCTGTATTTGGGAATTTTAAACTATTTTAATACAAAGTAATTTATGATATACTAATTGATTGAACAGACAATGGACTGTTTATGGAGATGAAAATAGTGAAAACAGAGTGGATAAAGGTTGATGAAAACCTGATAGATCAGGAAAATATGGAAAAAGCCGGACAGATCATTAAGTCGGGTGGACTGGTTGCCTTTCCAACAGAGACCGTGTACGGGCTCGGTGGGGACGCATTAAATCCTGAATCTTCCAAAAAAATATATGCGGCAAAGGGCAGACCATCGGATAATCCCCTGATTGTCCACATAGCAAAGCTGGATGATTTAGAGAAAATAGTTTCCTTTATTCCCCAAAGTGCTTATGCGCTTGCAGCAAAATTCTGGCCTGGTCCACTTACCATGATTTTCAGAAAATCGGATGTGGTTCCCTATGAGACCACGGGTGGACTGGATACAGTGGCGGTACGGTTCCCATCAGACCCTGTGGCACTTGCGTTTATCAGGGCGGCAGGTGGTTATATTGCGGCTCCCAGTGCCAATACATCTGGAAGACCATCACCCACACAGGCAAGTCATGTTTTTGAGGATCTTTCAGGCAAAATCGAGATGCTTCTGGACGGAGGCTCCTGTACCATTGGGCTGGAATCTACAATTGTTGATCTAACAGAGGAAATACCGGTCATTTTGAGACCGGGATATATTACGGAGGAGATGCTTAAAGAGGAACTCACCCGCGTGGAGACAGACCGGACTATTCTGAGCGCGGCTTCCGGGATTGCGCCGAAGGCACCGGGGATGAAATACAGACATTATGCACCGAAGGGGGATCTCACAATCGTAAAGGGAGAACCATCGAAGGTTATCGGGGCTGTGAATGTCCAGATACAGGAGAAAATAAAGAATGGATTTTCTGTAGGCGTGATTGCAACAGATGAAACCATTGCTTCTTATCTTGACTGTGATAAAAAAAGTGTTGGAAAAAGAAATGACGAGGCATCTATTGCAAGGATGCTTTACGAAATTCTCAGAGAGTTTGATGAGGATGGGATAGATTTTATTTATGCGGAGGCCTTTGACCAGAGTGGAATGGGACAGGCTATTATGAACCGTCTCTTAAAGGCAGCGGGACACAAGGTGGTCAGCGTCTAGGAAGACTGGGCTGATCACGGAATTTATCAGATTTATTGTCGGGCAATCATTTATGAAATGGATGATAGATAAAAGAATGAATAGGAGGAAAAACACATGGTAGCAATTGGAAGTGATCATGGTGGATTTGATTTAAAAGAACTGGTAATCCGTCATTTGGAGGAAAAGGGAGTCGATGTCAATGATTTTGGCTGCTACGACAAAAATTCCTGCGATTATCCGGTTTACGGAAAGGCAGTGGCTCAGGCAGTGGCAGATGGAACCTGTAAAAAGGGTATTGTAATCTGCACAACCGGAATCGGTATTTCTATCACGGCAAACAAGGTAAAGGGAGTTCGCGCAGCATTGTGTTCGGATACTCTTTCTGCAAAGCTGACAAGACTGCATAATGATGCAAATGTGCTGGCTTTAGGGGCAGGAATCGTCGGACCAAATCTTGCACTGGAAATTGTTGATACATTTTTGGAGACAGAGTTTTCCGGTGAGGAACGTCATCAGAGACGAATTAACGAGATCGAGGAATAAGGAACGATTTTGTCTGTGGACAGGTGCAGACATAAAATAAATCAAAAAAAATAAAGCACATCCAGGAGGAAGAATATGAGTAAAGTAGTTATTATGGACCACCCACTGATTCAGCATAAGATTGGATACATCAGAAGGGCTGAAACAGGAACCAAGGATTTCAGACAGACAATCAGCGAGATTGCCATGCTCATCTGCTATGAAGCAACAAGAGATCTGCCACTTACAGATGTGGAAATTGACACACCAATCTGCAAGACAACAGTAAAAGAATTAAAGGGTAAGAAAATGGCAGTTGTACCGATCCTGCGTGCAGGACTTGGTATGGTCGATGGAATGTTAAATCTGATTCCGGCTGCAAAGGTTGGACATATTGGTCTTTACAGAGATCCTGTAACGGTAAAGCCTGTGGAGTATTATTGCAAGCTGCCTGCAGACTGCAGTGAAAGAGAAGTATTTGTGGTTGACCCTATGCTTGCAACCGGTGGCTCCTCGGTAGCAGCGATTCAGATGCTGAAGGACAAGGGCTGTAAAAATATTCATTTTATGTGTATTATTGCTGCACCTGAAGGGGTGAAGGCAATGCAGGAAGCACATCCGGATGTAGATGTTTATATCGGTGCTCTGGACGAAAAGCTCAATGAGCACAGCTATATTGTTCCGGGGCTTGGAGATGCAGGAGACCGTATTTTTGGTACAAAATAAGAGGTAAATTATGGCTGGTGGAAGAGAAAACCATATAAGCTGGGATGAGTATTTCATGGGAGTCTCCAAATTGTCCGGAATGCGCTCAAAGGACCCTAATACTCAGGTTGGAGCATGCATTGTTGGAAACGACAACAGAATTTTGTCAATGGGATATAATGGCTTCCCAAATGGCTGTTCAGATGAGCTGTTTCCCTGGGCGAGAGAAGGGGATGGACTTGATACCAAATATCCCTTTGTGACACACAGCGAATTGAATGCGATTTTGAATTATCGTGGAGGAAGTCTTGAGGGAACGAAGCTTTATGTTTCTCTTTTTCCATGTAATGAGTGCGCCAAGGCAATTATTCAGGCGGGAATCAAAACCGTGGTTTATGCACAGGACAAATATCCGGACAGCGATTCTGTGAAGGCATCCAAAAGGATGTTTCAGGCGGCCGGTGTTGCGTTCTATCAGTATCAGCATAGTGGAAAAACAATTTGTCTGGATTTGTAAGGAGCTTTATGATGAAAAAAACGGCGAAAGGATTTGCGGCGTTCATACTGGCAACGGCCCTTTTTGTGGGAATGACGCCGGAAGTTCATGCGTCGACCTACTCACAGCTGCAGCAGGCACAAAAGGACAAGGACCAGGCACAGGATGGAATTGAAAATGCCAAGGAAGACCTGGATGATCTGAATACGGAGAGAGCGAGTCTGCAGACCTATCTGGACCAGCTGAATGGAGAATTGTCCAAGGCGAGTTCCCAGCTGGCTGATATCGAAGGACTGATTGAGGACAAAGAAGCGGATATCGTTGCAATACAGGAAGAGCTGGCAAAGGCCAGGGAAGATGAACAGGAACAGTATGAGGCCATGAAGGATCGTATTAAATTTATGTACGAACGGGGCGACAGTGCATACATGGAACTGTTTTTCACCTCCGGAAGCTTTGGCGAATTTCTGAACAAGGCAGAATACGTGGAAAAATTATCTGCATATGACCGAAAGATGCTGGAAAGCTATGTGGCGCTCCAGGAAAAAATCCGTAAGGACGAACAATCACTTGTGGATGAGAGAGAAGCTCTGGATGAATTAAAGCAGCAGGCGAAGGATAAGCAGAATGAAGTTGCGGGTGCGGTCAGTGAGACCAGTGCCAATATGGCTGATTATCTGGACCAGATTTCTGATAAAGAGCAGGAGATGCTGGAATACGAGAAGCAGCTGGATGCAAGTGAAAATGACATTACCTCTCTGCAGGCAAAGCTGGAGGAGGAGAACCGGCTTACCCAGCAGGCGGCACTGGCCGGCTTTGCGGATTTGTCCAGTATTACATTTGCTGCCGGAGATATAGATCTGCTGGCGGCTATCATTGAATGTGAAGCAGGCGGAGAGTCCTACACCGGTAAGGTGGCGGTTGGAAATGTTGTTATGAATCGTGTGAAAAGCGCAGTATTTCCCAATACTGTTCTGGAAGTCATTTATCAGAACCGACAGTTTTCACCGGTTGGAAGCGGACGATTTGCAGTGGTTCTCGCCAGAGGGGCAAATGCCAACTGCTATCAGGCTGCACAGGAGGCAATGGCCGGTTCTGCACCGGTTGGAAACTGTCTGTTTTTCAGAACACCAATCCCAGGTCTTACAGGAATTCAGATTGGTGGACATATTTTCTACTGATTTTTAAGAATCTTATCAATTGAATTACCAGAAGACTGGCAAGTGCCAGTCCATATACATACATCAGCTGGGTGGCACTTAAGGCGGCTACTTTAAAAACAGGATGTAATGCCGGAACCACCAATACGCATGTAATTAACAAGACGCCAATCGCAAAGGCACCAAATAAATATCTGTTATTAAAAAAATTATTTGTAAAAAGCACCGGGCAACTGGTTTTGCAATTAAAACCATGCACCAGCCGCGATAAACAAAGTGTTCCGAAGGCCATTGTACTTCCAATCGCGGCATCGCCACTTCCCAGACCAATTAGAAAGCTTATACTCGTCATGGTGGCGATAACCATTCCTTCTATCATTGTTCTGAACAGAAAAGCTTTTGTCATGACCCCTTCTTTGACTGGACGTGGTTTTTCATTCATGACGTCCGAAGTATGTGGCTCTAATCCCAAAGCAATCGCCGGAAGACTATCTGTAAGCAGATTAATAAATAACAGATGCACAGGGGCAAATGGAACAGCCAGCCCTGCGATGGATGCAAAAAGAACCGTCAGGATTCCACCCAGATTTCCGGATAACAAAAATTGAATGGAACTCTTGATATTTCTATAAACATTTCTTCCGTTTTCTACTGCTTTTACAATTGTAGCAAAATTATCATCTGTGAGGATCATATCGGCAGCATCCTTCGATACTTCAGTTCCGGTGATCCCCATTGCCACTCCGATATCTGCCTGTTTTAGTGCCGGAGCATCGTTCACACCATCCCCGGTCATTGCGACCACATTTCCCTTATCCTGCCATGCTTGAACAATACGAATCTTATGCTCTGGCGATACTCTGGCATAAACGGAAATATCCTCTACAAAGGATTTCAGTTCTTCATCACTTAATCGATCAATATCAGACCCTTCGCATGCCTCAGATGGATCCTGTAAAATTCCGATTCGCTTTGCGATAGCAGTTGCAGTCACCCTATGGTCACCTGTAATCATGATCGGCTTAATCCCTGCCTTGATACACTCTTCTACTGCGGCTTTAGATTCCTCTCTTGGCGGATCCATCATGGAAATAAGTCCTACGAATATCAGGTCATCCTCATCCTTTAATTCCGGCCTTTTTCCCGCTTCGATTTCCTTATATGCAAATGCAAGAACCCGCAGCCCGTTTTTTGAAAACAGTTCGTTTTCATATTTGATTTTTTCCACATCATTTTTGGTTATTCCTTCAACAAAAGCTGCTTCTCTCTGAATCCTTGTGGTACGCTCAATCAGAACATCGACGGCTCCCTTAACAATCATAATATATTTTTTATCCATATTATGAACAGTTGTCATCAGCTTCCGATCACTATCAAATGGTATTTCTGCTTTTCGTTCATATACACGTCTGATTTTTTCAATATCTTCTTTAAATTCTGCTGCTAAATTAATCAATGCTGTTTCTGTTGGATCACCAATTTCAATTCCCTCATGATTGGATGCGTCATTACAGAGAACACTATAAATGAGTAATTGCTTCTGCATGGGGTCTTCCGGTTTAATATTCCCGGCATCAATGACGTTTCCACCAACATAATATTGTTCTACAGTCATTTTATTTTGTGTCAATGTACCTGTTTTATCTGAGCAGATAACTGATACACTTCCCAAGCCTTCTACTGCCTGAAGCTTACGGATAATTGCATGTTCCTTTGACATTTTCTGCGTTCCAAAAGAAAGTACAATTGTCACGATAGAGCTCAATGCTTCAGGAATAGCCGCCACTGCCAGTGCAACTGCGAACAAGAAAGCATTACCGATATTTTCTCCCCTGATAATACTTACACCAAAAAGAACTGCACAAAATGTGAGAATTATGATAGATAGCTTTTTTCCGAAACTGTCTAAACTGATTTGCAGGGGAGTCTTTTTTTCTGAAGCTGCCTTCATTAATGCTGCAATTTTTCCTACTTCTGTTTTCATCCCGATATCCGTGACAAGACAGGAACCTCTCCCGTAGGTGACAAAGCTTCCTGAATAGACCATGTTCACGCGGTCACCCAATGGGACCTGTGCTGTAATTGTATGTTCCTCTTTTTCTACGGAAAGACTTTCTCCTGTCAGTGCGCTTTCATCGACCTTCAGACTGAAGCTCTCCAGGATTCTTCCATCTGCGGGAACTGCATCTCCCGCCTCAAGGAGAATCGTATCGCCTACTGTAATTTCAGTTGTTTCAAGAAGTGCCACATCCCCGTTACGAAGCACTTTGGCATGGGGACCTGAAAGCTTCTTCAAACTGCTTAGGGATTGTTC
>CAZUCI010000063.1:0-7170 GCA_964619485.1 uncultured Lachnospiraceae bacterium | reverse complement strand
AAGCGCATTCATTGTTATGACTACGAGAATAACTATTGTACTTTCCCAATCACCCAATATTCCGGAAACAATTGCGGAAATGATTAAGATGATTACTAAAAAATCCTGAAACTGCTCAATGAAAATCTCAAATATGCTTTTTTTCTTCCCCTCATCTAACACATTAGGACCATATTTTTGCTGATGCTTCTTTACATCCTCCGGGGTAATTGCTCCCTCATAACCATTTACGGCTTCCTGGACCTTTAACCGGGTCATCTGATAATATTCATTCATAAGAGCCTCCTTGTTTTTGCGTGGTTTTATGGTTTTATATAAAAAAAGAGACTTTTACTACATTTGTAGTAAAAGTCTCGCTATTTAATCACTTTCCGGGTCATTGTTCCCAATGACTGTACTGACGAATAAGTGAACGCTATCTGGCTAGCTACTCCCTTTTATTAGAAAGAATCGTACCAGTTTCATACGTCATTGTCAACTGCAAATATCAAATTCGGCAAAGACATTAAAACCCTAGTGGAAAACTATTCAACCTCAAATTGCTCAATCAGATCCTTACAGGCCTTAAAAGCCCCTTCCTTGCCGGCGTAAATGGCCTCCAGTAGGTCGTTAAGACGGAGAATGGCATTTTTGAACTGCTTCATGTCAATGCCGTTTTCGTTATATGCCTCGACAAGCTCGCCCAGATCAACTACCTTTACAAAGCCGTCAGGATAAACAATGACATCGGCTAACAGATCCGTAGCTGTAAAGGTATTGGCAGCCCTGTCTATGGATACGTCAATAATGTCGCAGTACCAGTAGAGAAGCTCTCCATTTGCGCGGTAGAACTTGCTGATTTTATATCCCCGTTTGGGAAAATAGCAGGAATAGCCGTGGTGGAGCTCCTTTTTGGGCTTCAATGCATGCCATTTTGTTACCAGGATATCATCAGAAAGAAAAAGAATTTCATCATCTTTCAGGTGGACACATTCTTCAGGAATAATTCGCTTGCGAAATAATTCAGGGTAATCCATGATTCCTCCTTGAAAAGTAATGCCCTTCTGTGGGCTTTTTCAGTAAAAACTATTTTAATAAATACTACTCTAGGGATGTATAAAAGTCAACGAAAAAGGCAACAAAAATTAAGTAGACACTTCCGGGAAAAATTAGTATAATAGTCAAGGAATGTATGGTTTGTCTGTGCAAAGTGATGAGGAAAATGAAAAGGGGCTGTATATATGAAATATCACAAAAGTGTATACCGTGCTCTTACGATGATAACCCAGTTTGGTCTGAACATGCTGGTTCCCATTTTTGCCTGTAGCTTTTTGGGAATATTCATAGACCGAAAGCTGGGGACTTCTTTTTTTACGATTGTTTTGTTCTTCATCGGTGCACTGGCCGGATTTCGCAATGTCTTTATTTTTGCAAGGAAGATTTTTGAGGAGAAGGAGGGACGGGATGAGACGATTAGAAAAGATAAATGAATCTTTGCCCGCGCTTTGTCTGGGAATACTTATTTATGGTATGCTGGCTGAATTAATCGGTGTCTGGTTTGTATCAGACAGATTTGGATATTCGCTGGGGCTTCTTTTGGGAGTGGCGGCGACAGAGGGAATGGCTTTTCATATGGCCTGGTCCCTGAACAAAACCTATGAACTGGATGAGGGAGCTGCAACGAAGCAGATGCAGAAATACAGCACGCTTCGCTATGGCGTGCTGATTGTCTTTTTTGGCATTCTGATGCTGACAAAGGTGGCAAATCCCCTCTCGGCGTTTCTGGGGGTATTAGGATTGAAAGTATCGGCGTATCTTGCGCCGTTTACTCATAAAATTTTTAGGAGGTGAGTGTATGGGGCAGGGAATCCTGTTATCCGGGGCAGATATTGACTTTATGATTCATGGTGTCTTTTCCTATGAGCTGTTTGGTCAGAAGGTCTGGATAACAACGACGCATGTCTGCGTGCTGATTGTATTCTTGTTAATCATTGGCTTTAGCTGTGTGGCAAGTCATGCAATGAAGAAGGCAAGCGATGTCCCTACGGGATTCCAGAATGTAGTTGAGCTTATCGTGGAGATGATCGATAAGATGGTTGGCTCAGTCATGGGCAAGAGTGCAGCGAAGTTTGCAAACTATATAGGAACCATTTTTATCTTTATTCTGATCAGCAATATCTCAGGACTTTTTGGACTGCGTCCACCTACAGCAGATTATGGAGTAACATTTGCTTTAGGTATTATGACGTTTACTCTCATTACTTTCAACAAGTTCAAGCATCAGCATATTAGCGGTGTAATCAAGGGATTGTGCGATCCATGGCCAATCTGGGCACCAATTAATATTATTGGTGATGTGGCAGTGCCTATTTCGTTATCTTTACGTCTTTTTGCCAATGTATTATCCGGCACCGTAATGATGGCACTGGTTTATGGTCTGCTGTCAAAGATAGCTTATATCTGGCCGGCAGCACTGCATGTGTATTTCGATCTGTTTTCAGGTGCAATTCAGACATATGTATTCTGTATGCTGACCATGACCTACGTATCGGATGCCATAGGTGATTCATAAAAAAAGAAAAACATAATTGTATTTTAAGGAGGAAACAAAACATGGAATTCAATGAAAACTTTATTTTAGGCTGCTCAGCAATCGGTGCTGGTCTTGCGGTTATCGCAGGTATCGGACCTGGTATTGGACAGGGTATCGCAGCCGGACACGCAGCAGCAGCAGTAGGTAGAAATCCAGGAGCAAAATCAGATATTACTTCTACCATGTTACTTGGACAGGCTGTCGCAGAGACAACAGGTCTTTATGGTCTGTTAATCGCCATGTTATTATTATTCGTTAAACCATTGGTCTAAAAAGCCTTCCCAATAATGCTTTGTAGGCGAAGTTACAAAACATTAAAAAATAAAACAGAAAGGAGGCTTAAGACTTGAATACGTTAGTGAATACAGGACTCATTCTGCTCAGTGAAGAGGCAGGAATGGCAAGACTGTTTGACTTGGACTTTCAGCTGTTACACGATGCAGTGCTGATGATTATTGCGGTATTCTTCTTATTTCTGATCGTTTCAAACAAGCTGTTCAATCCTGCAAGGAAATTTTTGCAGGCAAGGCAGCAGAAGATTTCCGATGAGATTGAAAATGCAAAGCAGGACAAAGAAGCTGCACAGGCATTAAAGCTGGAATATGAAGAGAAGATGAAAAACATCGATAAAGAGGCAGAGCAGATTTTAAGTGAAGCCAGAGCAAAGGCCTTGAAAAACGAAGCGCAGATCGAGGCAAAAGCGAAGGAAGAGGCAGCAGGCATTATTGCCCGTGCCCAGAAGGAAGCAGAACTTGAAAAACAGAAGGCTGCTGATGATGTGAAGAAAGAGATGATAAATCTCGCAAGCATTATGGCAGGAAAGGTTGTAAAGGCTTCTATCGATACAACGGTTCAGGACAGCTTGATTGATGAAACAATAAAGGAAATGGGTGAGAAGACATGGCTAAGCTGATTTCAAAAACCTATGGTGACGCACTTTTTGATGTCGCAATAGAGAGCAACTGTGTAGACAGTCTTTTGGAAGAGGCCAAGGTCGTACTAAGCGCCCTTAGGGAAAATCCTGACTTTGGGAAACTGATGAATCATCCAAAGATTCTGAAGGAAGAAAAGCTCAAGGTGTTAGAGGAAGTATTTAAGGGACGTGTCAGTGATGACTTTACCGGATTTATGTCCATCATCATCAAAAAAGACCGTTTCGCAGAAATGGATGGAATCATTGAGTATTTCATCGCCAAGGTAAAAGAGTATAAGGGAATTGGTGTTGCGTTTGTATCCACACCGCTTCCGTTAAAAGAAGAACAGAAGATGACTTTAGAACAAAAGCTAATTGCAACAACCTCCTATGAAACCATGGAAATGCATTATCAGGCTGATGAAACGCTGATAGGCGGTATGGTAATTCGAATTGGCGACCGCGTTGTTGACAGCAGTGTCAGCACACAGTTGGAGGAGTTGAAGCGTCAGCTTCTGAAAATCCAGTTAGGTTAACTGGTTAGTAAGCCCAGAAATATTAAGAAAGGTGCGTAAAGATCCATGAATTTAAGACCAGAAGAAATAAGTTCGGTAATTAGGGATCAGATAAAAAGATATGCTTCTTCCCTGGAAGTTTCCGATGTGGGAACTGTTATCCAGGTCGCAGATGGTATCGCACGTGTTCATGGTCTTTCCAGTGCTATGCAGGGAGAGCTTTTAGAGTTTCCAGGCGAGGTGTACGGCATGGTCCTCAATTTAGAGGAAGATAATGTCGGAGCTGTATTATTGGGAAGCCAGAAGAATATCAATGAAGGCGATATCGTTAAGACAACGGGACGAGTAGTAGAGGTTCCCGTGGGAGACGCCATGATTGGACGTGTCGTAAACGCTTTAGGACAGCCTATCGATGGAAAAGGACCGATCCAGACCGATAAATTCCGGAAGATTGAGAGAGTCGCATCCGGTGTTATCACCCGTAAGAGTGTTGATACACCACTTCAGACAGGTATCAAGGCAATTGATTCCATGGTACCAATTGGAAGAGGACAGCGAGAGCTGATCATTGGAGACCGACAGACTGGTAAAACAGCCATCGCCATTGATACGATTATCAATCAGAAGGGGCAGAATGTAAAATGTATTTATGTTGCAATCGGACAGAAAGCATCCACAGTTGCAACAATTGTTAAAACCTTAGAAGAGTTTGGGGCCATGAGCTATACCACAGTTGTAGCGTCTACAGCCAGTGAGCTTGCACCACTTCAGTATATTGCACCATACGCAGGATGTGCGATTGGTGAGGAATGGATGGAGAAAGGACAGGATGTTCTCGTTATTTATGATGACTTGAGTAAGCATGCAACGGCATACCGTACACTTTCCCTGCTCCTTCGTAGACCACCAGGCCGAGAGGCTTATCCTGGTGATGTTTTCTATCTGCATTCCAGATTACTGGAACGTGCAGTAAGAATGAGTGATGAATATGGCGGAGGTTCTTTAACAGCACTTCCTATCATTGAAACACAGGCGGGCGATGTTTCTGCCTATATCCCTACTAACGTAATCTCCATCACAGACGGACAGATTTATCTGGAGACTGAAATGTTCAACGCAGGTTTCCGTCCAGCCGTAAATGCCGGTTTATCCGTATCCCGTGTAGGTGGTGCAGCACAGATTAAGGCTATGAAGAAAATTGCAGCTCCTATTCGTGTGGAATTGGCACAGTACCGTGAGCTTGCTGCTTTTGCACAGTTTGGTTCTGAGTTAGATGCCGATACCAAGGAGAAGTTAGCACAGGGTGAAAGAATCAAAGAGGTTTTAAAACAGCCACAGTATCAGCCAATGCCTGTTCAGTATCAGGTACTGATTATCTATGCGGCAACCAATAAATATCTCTTAGATGTTCCAGTAGAAGATATAACCAGATTTGAAAAAGAATTCTTCAGCTTCTTAGATACCAAATATCCTGAAATTCCAGAAAACATTGCGAATGAAAAGGTTATTTCCGAAGCAACAGAAGAACTGCTTAAGAAAGCACTTTCCGAGTTTAAGGCAGATTTCAAATAAACAAGCAGAAAGTATAGGTGATAATTATGGCTTCCATGAGAAGTATTAAAAGACGTAAGGGCAGTATTCAGAGTACCCAGCAGATCACCAAAGCCATGAAACTTGTATCTACCGTAAAGCTCCAGCGTGCAAAGACGAGAGCAGAAAGATCCAAAGCATATTTTGAGTGCATGTATCAGACAGTAAAGAGTATGCTGGCAAAGACAGGATTTATTGACCATCCATATTTAAAGCCGGGAACAAGCAGCAAAAAGGCGGTTGTTGTCATCACCTCCAACAGAGGTTTGGCAGGTGGATATAATTCCAACATTGTGAAGCTGATTACCAAGGGCGATTTTGTAAAAGAGGATGTAAAAATCTATACCGTTGGCCGTAAGGGCAAGGATACCTTTACAAGACATGGATATGAGATCAGTCAGGACTATTCTGACATGATAGAAGAACCTGTTTACGCAGATGCCATGAAAATCTGCAATCAGCTGTTGGCAGATTTTGAAAACGGCGAAATTGGCGAGATTTATCTGGCATATACAGCCTTTAAAAATACAGTCAGCCATATTCCAACCCTCATTAAGCTTTTACCTGTGGAAGCAGAGAAAGCAGAGGGCGAGGAAAAGAGCGGCAATGCACTGATGAACTTCGAGCCGGAAGAGACAGAAGCTTTGGATATGCTGATACCAAAATATGTAACCAGTTTAATTTATGGCGGCATGGTGGAAGCAGTTGCAAGTGAAAATGGTGCCAGAATGCAGGCAATGGATTCTGCAACCAGCAACGCAGAAGATATGATCAGCAAATTATCCTTACAGTATAACAGAGCCCGTCAGGGATCTATTACACAGGAATTAACCGAAATTATAGCAGGTGCGGAAGCAATCAGCTAGAAAAGGAGTGAAAGAAGAGAAATGGCAGAAACAGCAATCGGAAAAATCACTCAGATTATCGGTGCCGTACTTGATATTAAATTTGCGGAGGGAAACCTTCCACAGATTAACGAAGCAATCAAAATCAACACCAAAGATGGTGGCGTACTGGTTGTGGAGGTAGCGCAGCACCTGGGTGATGATACAGTGAGATGTATCTCCATGGGAACAACCGACGGTCTTGTAAGAGGAATGGATGCAATTGCAACCGGTGCTCCTATTACCGTACCTGTTGGCGAAAAGACATTGGGACGTATTTTCAATGTTCTTGGCGATGCAATAGATAATAAACCGGCTCCAGAGGGTGTATCCTATGAGCCTATTCACAGAGCTGCTCCGGAATTTTCAGAGCAGTCTACAGAAACAGAATTATTAGAGACTGGTATTAAAGTAGTCGATCTGCTCTGCCCTTATCAGAAGGGTGGTAAAATCGGATTATTTGGTGGTGCCGGCGTAGGTAAAACCGTATTAATTCAGGAGTTGATTCGTAATATTGCTACCGAGCATGGTGGATACTCCGTATTTACCGGTGTAGGTGAGCGTACCAGAGAAGGTAATGACCTTTACAACGAAATGACAGAATCTGGGGTTATCGATAAGACAACCATGGTGTTCGGACAGATGAACGAACCACCAGGAGCCAGAATGCGAGTTGGTCTTACCGGACTTACCATG
>CAZUCI010000062.1:0-18775 GCA_964619485.1 uncultured Lachnospiraceae bacterium | reverse complement strand
CACCATAGATTGAACTGTCACCATGTGGATGATATTTACCCATGGTATCACCGACGATACGGGCACTCTTACGATGTGGCTTATCGGGACCATTATTAAGCTCTATCATGGAATATAAAACTCTTCTCTGAACCGGCTTCAAACCATCCCTTACATCAGGAAGCGCACGGGATGCAATAACACTCATGGCATAATCTATATAAAAATTCTCCATGGTTTTTTTCATATCCACATGTCTTACTTTGTCATATTCATTTTCTTTATCAAAAATCTGATCGTCCATTCTTTTCTCCATTTCCAGCGATTTTCATCTATAAACCTTACCCTTGGTAAAATTTAAATATCAAGATTCTTTACGAATTTCGCATTTTCTTCGATGAAAACACGTCTTGGCTCTACTTTATCTCCCATTAAGGTTGTAAAAGTAAGATCAATTTCAGATTCAGCTTCTTCATCCATAACCACTCGCAGCAAAACACGTTTCTCCGGATCCATGGTAGTATCCCAAAGCTGTTCTGCATCCATTTCTCCTAAACCTTTATATCGCTGAATTCTGTTATTCTGATCACGGCCAACTTCACTCAAAATAGTATCTAATTCTTCATCTGAGTAAGCATACCAGGTCTTTTTATTTTTTTCCAATTTATAAAGTGGTGGCTGAGCTAAGTATACATAACCCTGCTTGATAAGCTCCGGCATAAAGCGGTAAATAAAGGTAAGCATTAAGGTTGCAATATGAGCTCCATCGACATCGGCATCTGTCATGATGATAATCTTATGATAACGAAGCTTTGTAATATCAAAATCTTCATGAATACCGGTACCAAAGGCGGTAATCATTGCTTTGATTTCGGCATTTGCATAAATCTTATCAAGTCTTGCTTTCTCCACATTTAATATTTTACCACGAAGAGGAAGAATTGCCTGAGTTGCTCTACTTCTGGCTGTTTTTGCAGAGCCTCCGGCGGAATCTCCTTCGACGATGTAAATTTCACAGTTTTCCGGATTTTTATCGGAACAGTCTGCCAATTTACCAGGCAGGCTTAATCCCTCCAAAGCAGTTTTACGACGGGTTAAATCTCTTGCCTTTCTTGCTGCTTCCCTCGCTCTCTGAGCGAGGACGGATTTTTCACAAATAATTTTTGCTATTGTAGGATTCTGCTCCAGAAAATAAGTAAGCTGTTCACTGACTACATTTTCTACCGCTCCTCTTGCTTCTGAGTTTCCAAGCTTCTGCTTTGTCTGACCTTCAAACTGAGGATTTTCAATCTTGATAGAAACAATAGCAGTCAAACCTTCTCTGATATCCTCACCCGAAAGATTAGGTTCACTGTCACGAAGCAGTTTATTGTTTCTTGCATAATCATTAAAGGTTTTTGTTAAAGCATTTCTAAATCCGGTAAGCTGGGTACCACCCTCCGGAGTATTGATATTATTTACAAAGCTGAAAATACTCTCATTGTAGGAATCATTGTGCTGCATTGCAACTTCCACATACACATTATCCTTTATTCCTTCAAAATACATGACATTGTCATAAAGGCCTTTTTTACTCTTATTTAAGTAGGTAACGAATTCTTTAATTCCACCTTCATAATGGAAAACTCTTGTTATAGGCTCTTCAGGACGATTATCATATAACTCAATGCGAAGATTTTTGGTAAGGAACGCCATCTCTCTTAAACGCTGCTTTAAAATATCAAATTCATATTCCGTTGTTTCAAAAATAGTCTCATCAGGCTGGAAGGTTACCTTTGTTCCTGTCTGATCTTGTGGACAATCTCCAATTACTTCCAGGGTTCCACATACCTTACCCTTTTCATAACGCTGTTTATAAATATGACCATCTCTGCAGATTTCAACCTCAAGCCAGTCAGACAGTGCATTAACTACAGATGCACCTACACCGTGAAGTCCACCGGAAACCTTGTATCCTCCACCGCCGAATTTTCCACCGGCATGCAAAATAGTAAATACAACCTCTACCGCTGATTTTCCTGATTTATGATTCAGTCCAACCGGAATACCACGTCCATTATCTATGACAGTAATGGAATTGCCCGGGTTAATCATTACCTGAATTGTATTACAATATCCGGCTAAAGCTTCATCTACCGCATTATCTACAATTTCATATACCAAATGATGAAGACCTCTTACAGATGTGGAACCGATATACATACTTGGTCTTTTACGAACTGCTTGCAGACCTTCCAAAATTTGAATCTGATCGGCACCATATTCAGCATTATTTTTTTCTGCCTCAAAATCTGTACTCATTATCTTCCTCCTATTCTATCTTTCCATTTACTACTTTGAAAACCTTATCTATTTCAAAGCGGTTATTTACAAATTCATCTAAACCAGTACAGGTTATAATTGTCTGAATATCTCCAATACTGTTCAATAAATAATTTTGTCTGTTGCTGTCCAATTCGCTTAATACATCATCCAGAAGAAGAACAGGATTATCCCTGGTTATTTTTTTAACCAGTTCAATCTCTGCTAACTTCAATGATAAAGCTGCAGTTCTCTGCTGTCCCTGGGAACCGTATTTTCGGATATCAATACCATTTACCATAAATCCAAAATCATCTCTGTGAGGTCCAACACTTGTATACTTTAATTTGATATCTCTGTCCATGCTCAGATTTAACTTATGTTCAAAATCATCTGTCTGTACATCAGGCTCATATACAATCACCAGCTCTTCTTTATCACCGGATAAATTTTTGTGAATGGAATAAATAATCTCATTTAATTCCTCCACGAATTTTTTTCTTCTTTCAATCAGCTGTTTTCCATAGGAAACAAGCTGCGTATCCCATATGGTAATGGTGTCTTTTAAATCCGGATTAAAGAAAAAATCCTTTAAAAGCTTATTTCTCTGATTGATAATCTTATTATACTGATTGAGATTATAAAGATAATATTTATCTAACTGGCAAAGCTCCATATCTACAAAGCTTCTTCTTTCGGAAGGACCATTTTTGATCAGCGCCAAATCCTCCGGTGAAAAGAAAACAACATTCAAAAGTCCAAGCAATTCTGCTGCCTTTTTTAGCTTTTGGCCGTTCACAGCGATTCCCTTGGATTTACTCTTTCTCAAATGCATATCTACTCTGTATTCTAAATCTGCCTTTGATAAATAAGTTCTGATATGTGCTTCTTCCTTTTCAAAACTTACAATTTCTTTATCTTTACTGCCCTTATGGGATTTTGTTGTAGCAGAAACATAGATAGCTTCCAATACATTTGTTTTTCCCTGAGCATTGTCACCATATAAAATATTTGTACCTTCATCAAAACTCAATTGAAGAGACTCATAATTTCTGAAATTTTCCAACTCCAATGATTTAATAATCATCCATTTTACCTATGTAATTCTATTTTTCAATCATGATGGTTTCTCCTTCAAAAGAAACAACATCACCATCCACTAATTTTTTACCACGTTGAGTACAGGTCTCTCCATTTACAGAAACCAGACCATCAACAATACTAAACTTAGCATCAACACCATTTTCAGCAAGGCCTGCAGCTTTGATTGCCTGACCAAGCTTAATATATTCATCTCTCAATTTAATCTTGTAAACCATAAAGATTCCTTCCCTTAATTGGTTACAGTAAAGTTAACCGGCAGAATCAGATATAAATAGCTGTTTGCCTCATCTCTGATAATGCAGGGAGCCTTTGGATTAACCATATAAATATCAATTTCCTCATCATCAATTACCTTTAAGGAATCAATTAAGAATTTTGGATTGAAGCCAATCATAATATCTTTTCCCTGTTTGGTAATATCTATATTTTCATTCATACTACCGATTGTGGAATTGATTTTTAATTCCATATCACTGTCTGTAATATTCATGATAATAGGCTTTTTATCTCCCTCTTTCACAAGAAGAGTAGCTCTGTCTATACAGCTTAAAAATTCTCTTTTGTTTATTTTCATCTTTGTTTCATAATCTGTGGAAAGCATCTGATCAATTCTGAAATACTCTCCTTCAATCAGTCTTGATAAAACAACAGTCTGGTCAAACTCAAATAAGATATGCTTATCTGTGAAGAAAATAGTAACATCCTTATCTGCTTCACCGGTCAGAATCTTGCTGATTTCATTTAATGTTTTTCCCGGAACAACAACCTTTAAAGGCTCATAGTTATCCTTGAGCTCAATATTTCTAAGAGAAATTCTATGTCCATCCAAAGAAACAACCTTCAAATGATTATCCTTAATCTCAAAAAGCTCACCTGTCATCAGCTTATTATTCTCATTGTCTGCAATGGAAAAAATAGTCTGTCTGATTACTTCTTTCAAAGTAAACTGGCTTATTACAACACTGTTCATTCTTTCAATTTCAGGAAGATAGGAGAAATCCTCTCCGCTCTTGCCAATAATATTGAATTTTGCTTTTTCACAGGTAATGATTGTATTTAAATTAGCTTCTGTCTCGATGGTAATCATATAATCAGGCAGCTTTCTTACAATCTCCAAAAAGATTTTTGCATCCAGTGCAATGATACCCTTTTCTAAAATATCGCCATCAATAATGGTTTCTATACCAAGCTCCATATCATTTGCTGTTAATTTAATTTCACCATTGTTAGCATCAATTAAGATACATTCCAAAATAGGCATTGTTGTTTTTCCTGGTACAGCTTTACTAACAATCTGAACTCCGTTTAAAAGATTTGCTTTTTTACAAACAAGTTTCATATTGTGCATAACTCCTTTTCAAAAAATATGAATACGCCTTCACACGCGTTTGTTATAAAAATAATTTTATTTTAAAAGACATAATAATAATAGTTGTGGAAATGTTCATAACCTTAAATATTATAGCATTTTTCTGGGTAAATTACCATGAATAACTATGTGTTTTACTTACATTTTTTTGTGTAAAACATAAAAGTTATACACTTATTTTCTTTTTGATGATTTCCAGCTTGTTTTTAAGGTCTCCATTTTTTTCCATTTCTTCTTTTATTTTGTTGATACCGTGGATAACTGTGGTGTGATCCTTTTTGTTTAAAAGTCTGGCTGTTGACTCCAATGAGGTGGCTGTATACTCTCTGATCATGTACATACAAATTTGTCTTGTCATTACAAATTCAGCATTTCTCTTTTTTGAAATGATATCATCAGGTGAAATACCAAAATGATCAGCTACTATTTTAATGATAAAAGAAGGAGTAATTTCCTTTGGAGCCTCAGGATAAATAATATCCTTTAATGCATCCTCAGCAAGTTGAAGATTTAACTCTGTATTATTAAGCTTTGAAGCGGCAATTACCTTTTTTAAAGCTCCTTCAAGCTCACGAATATTAGATTTCACATTTGTAGCAATGTAATTGATAACCTCATCATCAATTTTTTTATCATATATTTCAGCATTTTTACGTAAAATAGCCATACGTGTTTCATAATCCGGTGGCTGTATGTCAGCAATAAGTCCCCATTCAAATCTGGAGCGGAATCTTTCTTCCAGGGTTTCCATTTCCTTTGGTGGTTTATCAGAGGATAAAATAATCTGTTTACCGGCAGTATGTAAGACATTAAAGGTATGGAAAAACTCTTCCTGAGTACTTTCCTTTCCTATTATAAACTGTACATCATCCAGAAGCAGAACATCTACTGTTCTGTATTTTTCACGAAGCTTTGTCATTGCAGCGGCATTACCACTACGGATGGACTCAATTACTTCATTGGTAAATTCTTCACTGTTTACATACAAAACCTTTTTATTTGGATTCTGCTCCAGAACAAAATGTCCAATTGAATGCATCAGATGCGTTTTGCCAAGACCTGCACCTCCATATAAATAGAGAGGATTGTATGCTTCTCCTGGTGATTCAGCAACAGCCAATGCAGCGGAATGGGCAAATTTGTTATTGCTGCCTACCACAAAGGTATCAAAATTGTACTTTGGATTCAGGTTTGCGCTTTCGCTGTTTATATTATATACAGTATTTTTCTTTTCCTTGTTATCTTCTTTTTCAATGTCTTTTTCCAATACAAAAGAAACCTGATATTCTTTATTAAACATTTCAGATATGGAAACCTGAAAAAAGTTTTTGTACTTATTATTAATATAGGTAATTGCATGGGCCTGATCAGATGGAATTATGATGGTAATCTGGTCATTCTCTACATTGTGTAATTGTAATGGTTTAATCCAGGTATTATAGGAAATATCAGTAAGTTCATATTCTTTTTTTATGATTGCTTTTATATCTTCCCATTTATTTTCTATCTCATTCATCTAAACTTACTCCTTTTTTGATGTACTGTTCTATATTAAACTAAAAACATTAAAAATTCAAACCGTAGACTTTTCCACATAAAATTGTGTAAAACTTGTTTATGGTTTACATAGTTTTTACTATTTATGTGATGATGTGAATGAAACATAGGAAGTTTTCAACAGTTAAAAATGCTTAATTTATTGATTTTATAGTTGAATCATGTGGAAAACCCGGTAAAAATACATAGTTATCCACAACTAATTCACAAAATGTGGATATTTTATGTTAATTTAAGTTATCCACATTTATTTTTTTAATTTTCTACATATTGAAATTTTTTTGTACAATAATACAATATCTTGAATAGATGTTATTTTTAAAAATTTTGTACAAATTTTGTATTTTATTTTTGACGAAAAATGCCGCTATATAGCTTGACTTATAAGTTTTCTTCCAATATAATTGTAACGATTGTTTCTAACGATTGAAAAGGAGGTGTTTAGAATGCATAAAGGTAAAATGACATTTCAGCCAAAAAACAGACAGAGAAATAAAGTTCATGGATTTAGAACAAGAATGAGTTCTCCAGGCGGAAGAAAAGTTTTAGCATCCAGAAGAGCTAAAGGAAGAAAAGTATTATCAGCTTAGGCCGCAGTTTTGTGGCCTATTTTTCTCTGAATATATTAGGAGAAGAAAACATATGAATTTTTCAGAATCATTAAAGAAAAATGACGATTTTCGAGAGGTCTATAAAAAAGGAAAATCCTATGCTAATAAGTATTTAGTAGTATATGTGTTAGAAAACAATCAGGATAGGAATTATCTCGGGATATCTGTCAGTAAAAAAGTCGGAAACAGTGTGGTAAGACATCATTTATGCAGACTGATCCGCGAAAGTTACAGACTACATGAAAATATGTTTAATAGTGGTTTAAACATAGTAGTCATTGCAAGAAACAGCGCAGCCAAAATTTCTTATGGAGAAATGGAAAGCGCTTTATTACATCTTTTCAGGCTTCACGGTATTTGCAAAAGAGGTCAGGACTGAAATTTGATATGAAGAAATTATTTATTGTTATTATTAAATTTTATAGAAAATATATTTCTCCAATGAAGACAACAAAGTGTCCCTATATTCCAAGCTGTTCCCAGTATGGATTGGAGGCCATTGAAAAGTATGGTGCCTTTAAGGGTGGTTTGCTTGCTGCCTGGAGAATATTAAGATGTAATCCTTTTTCAAAAGGTGGGTATGATCCCGTTCCTTAATAATAGGAGGAAAGAATGACAGGAATTTTATTGACTAAAAATTCTACTTTTATTATCGGACCTGTTTCTACTTTGCTTGGATATTTAATGAATGGTATTTTTACAGTATTAGAGAAAATTGGAATTCCAAATATTGGTCTTGCAATTATCATCTTTACTTTAATCATTTATTTATGTCTGACTCCGCTTACAATCAAGCAGCAGAAGTTTTCAAAGCTTTCTGCTAAAATGAATCCGGAGCTGCAGGCAATCCAAAAGAAGTATGAAGGTAAAAAAGATAATGATTCTATGATGGCTATGCAGGAAGAAACCAAGGAAGTATACAAAAAGTATGGTGTTTCTCCATCAGGCTCCTGTTTACAGTTAGTAATTCAGATGCCAATCCTGTTTGCTCTTTATCGAGTTATCTACAGTATTCCTGCTTATGTACCTGCTGTAAAAGCCGTTTTTTCTAATGTTGTTAATGAGTTAGTTAAACTGGATGGTGCATCAGCATTTTTACAGACTTTTAAAAATGCTTCCTATTTTAGCAAACAGTTTACAAGTGACCAGTTTGTAGCCGGAAGCGATTATATGAAGAATACCTTCATTGATGTTTTAAATAAAGCATCAACAACAGAATGGGATTCTTTAGCAAATAAGTTCAGCTCTATTTCAGATGTTGTTAAATCAACCAGTGCAACCTTAAATGAATTTAATAATTTTCTTGGGTTGAATATTTCAAATTCACCTTTATTTACTATTCAGGGTGCTTTTGCTGATAAAAATTACTTATTATTAATTGGTGCTTTGATGATTCCTGTGCTTGCTGCGCTTTCTCAGTTTATTTCTGTTAAGCTGGTTCCACAGCAGAGTAATCCACAGGGAAGTGGAAACAGTCAGGCAGATGCCATGATGACTTCCATGAAAACCATGAACTATACAATGCCAATTATGTCGGCAGTTTTCTGTTTTACTCTTCCAACTGGTATGGGTATTTACTGGATTGCCGGTGCAGTAATCCGTTGTGTACAGCAGATTGTGATTAACAGACATATTGATAAGATTGATTTTGATGAGCTTGTTGCAAAGAATCAGGAAAAAGCAGCTAAAAAGGTTAAAAAAGAAGTTGAATCTGATGTTGTACTTCGAAATGCAAATATTAAGACCAAGTCATCTGTAAGCTTTGATAATGGGTTGACTCAGAGTGATAAGGAAGCTTTAATTGCTGCAGCAAAAGAAAAGAATGCTAATGCAGCGGCTGGTAGTATCAGTGCAAAGGCTGCTATGGTTAAGAAGTATAATGAGAATTCTTCAAATTAGGAGGGTTTTGTAATGGATTTTGTTGAAATTACGGCAAAGACAGTGTCTGATGCTATTACAGCAGCCTGTCAAAAATTATCTGTTCCAAGTGATAAGCTGGAATATGAAGTAGTAGAAGAGGGATCCTCAGGATTTCTCGGTTTTAATTCAAAGCCTGCTAAAATCAAAGCAAGAGTAAAAGAAGAAAAGAAGACTATCGATTTAAAGGCAAAAGAATTTTTAGCTGATGTTTTTAAATCAATGAATATGGCAGTTGTAATTGATGTTAAATTTAATGAAGCTGAGAATGATCTTGATATTGATCTTTCCGGAGATGATATGGGAGTTCTAATCGGCAAACGTGGTCAGACACTTGATTCTTTACAGTATCTTGTTTCATTAGTTGTAAATAAGGAATCTGAAGATTATATCCGTGTTAAAATGGATACAGAGAATTATAGAGAGCGTAGAAAAGAAACTCTTGAAAATCTCGCAAAGAATATTGCTTATAAAGTAAAGAGAACCAGACGTTCTGTTTCTTTAGAGCCAATGAATCCTTATGAAAGAAGAATTATTCACTCTGCTCTTCAGAATGATAAATATGTTACTACTCACAGTGAGGGCGAAGAACCTTTCAGAAAAGTAGTTGTAACATTAAAAAAGTAGTTTAGTAAAAAAATTGATGTTAAAAAGCCTGCATATGAAAAATTATGCAGGTTTTTTTTATTTAGTTTAATTGACGTAAAAATTAATTATGTTATAGTTAGTACAGTGTGTTTAGTAAAATGAGGTTAAGTATGAAATCAGAGACAATTGCAGCAATTGCAACTCCTTTATCCAATTCTGGAATAGGCATTGTAAGAATAAGTGGAGAACGGGCTGTTGAGATTGCAGACAGGGTTTATAAATCAAAAAATGGAAAAAAAGTTTTAGCTGATTGTAAAACTCATACCATTCATTATGGTTATATATATGATGATGACGAATTAATAGATGAAGTAATGGTTTTGATTATGAAAAAGCCTAACAGCTTTACAGCAGAGGACACCGTTGAAATTGATTGTCATGGTGGTATTTTTGTTATGCAGAGAATTTTGCAGACTGTTTTAAAAAACGGCGCAAGACTGGCTGAACCTGGAGAATTTTCTAAAAGAGCTTTTTTAAATGGAAGAATTGATTTATCTAAAGCTGAGGCAATTATGGATTTGATTGGTTCAAAGAATGATTATGCTTTGAAGGCTTCTGTAGCTCAATTAAGAGGCAGTATGTTTGATAAAATCAAACAGCTTCGTTCTGATATTATTTTTGAAATTGCTTTTATAGAATCTGCTTTGGATGATCCGGAGCATATCAGTCTGGATGGTTATTGTGAAAAACTTTCCTCCGTTGTTGACAGATTGACTATGGAAATCGCTAAAATGATTTCAACCTACGATAATGGAAAAATTATAAAAGAAGGAATTAATACTGCAATTGTGGGAAAGCCAAATGCAGGTAAATCTTCCTTATTAAATAAATTGTCCGGTGAAGACAGAGCAATTGTAACTGATATTGCCGGAACAACAAGAGATGTTTTGGAACAGTCTGTTTCTATCGATGGTATTTCTTTAAATTTGCTTGATACAGCTGGTATTCGCTCTACAGAGGATGTTGTTGAAAAAATCGGAGTAGATCGTGCAATGAAATCTCTTCGTGATGCGGATCTTGTTTTATATGTAATTGATATTTCAACCTCTCTTGATGAATCTGATAAGCAGATTATTAAAGAGCTGATTGGAAAAAAGGTCATTCTTATTTTAAATAAATCTGATTTAAATCAGGTAGTTTCAAAAGCTGATATCGAGGAAATATGTAATTCTCTCGGTGAGGATGTTTCCTTTATATATACTTCTATGGAAAATGAGAGTGGCTTGGAAGAATTGAACGAAAAAATTAAAGAAATGTTTTTCCATGGAACGATTGAAAATAACGATGAAATTACCATTTCAAATATGAGACATAAGGAAGCACTGGGTAATGCTTTATCTTCTTTGAAATTGGTGAAACAGAGTTTAATGGATGAAATGCCTGAGGATTTTTATTCTATTGATTTGATGAGTGCTTATACTTCTCTTGGTGAAATTATAGGTGAAGAAGTAAATGATGATTTGGTAAATGAGATTTTTGCAAAGTTTTGTATGGGAAAATAGTAGAGTGGAGTGTTAGTTATGTCAGGTTTTAGAGAAAAAGTGGATGTTTGTGTTGTAGGAGCTGGACATGCAGGATGTGAAGCTGCACTTGCCTGTGCCAGACTGGGTTTGGAAACTGTAATTTTTACAGTAAGTGTTGACAGTATTGCTCTTATGCCTTGCAATCCTAATGTTGGAGGTTCTTCAAAAGGTCACCTTGTTCGTGAGTTAGATGCGATTGGTGGAGAGATGGGTAAGAATATTGATAAAACTTTTATACAGTCAAAAATGTTAAATATCTCCAAAGGTCCAGCTGTGCATTCTCTTCGAGCACAGGCGGATAAGGCGGAATATTCCAGAGCCATGAGAAAGACTTTGGAGAATCAGGATCATCTTACAATTAAGCAGGCTGAGGTATGTGAGCTTTTGAGTGAAATAGATTCTGAGACTGGTAAGCGTAGGATAACTGGTGTTAAAATTTTTACCGGTGGAATTTATGAATGTAAAGCTGTTGTTCTTTGCACCGGTACTTATTTAAAGGCAAGATGTTTATGTGGTGAAGCAATTACTCATACCGGTCCAAATGGGTTGCAGGCTGCTAACTATTTAACTGATTCCTTAATATCACTTGGAATTGAAATGCGTAGATTTAAGACTGGTACTCCAGCCAGAATGGATGCCAGATCTATCGACTTTGATAAAATGGAAGAGCAGTTTGGTGATAAAAAGGTTGTTCCTTTTTCCTTCTCCACAAATCCTGATGATGTTCAGATTGATCAGGTTTCCTGCTTCTTAACTTACACAAATGAAAAAACACATAAAATTATACGTAATAATCTTGACAGATCTCCAATCTATGCCGGAGTAATTAAGGGAACGGGCCCAAGATATTGCCCTTCCATTGAAGATAAGGTTGTAAAATTTGCTGATAAGGACAGACATCAGGTATTTATTGAGCCAGAGGGATTACATACCAATGAAATGTATGTTGGTGGTATGTCTTCTTCTTTGCCTGAGGATGTTCAGCTTGCTATGTATCGTACTGTTCCCGGTTTGGAGCATTGTAAAATTGTTCGAAATGCTTATGCTATTGAATATGATTGTATTAACCCTAATCAGCTTTATCCTTCACTTGGTTTTAAAGAAATTTCAGGTCTTTATGCAGGTGGACAATTTAATGGAAGCAGTGGATATGAGGAGGCTGCAGCGCAGGGTCTTGTTGCCGGAATTAATGCAGCTCAATTTGTCCTTCATAAGGAGCCGATGATTATTGACCGAAGTGAAGGATATATTGGTGTGCTTATTGATGATCTTGTTACCAAAGAAAATTTTGAGCCATATCGTATGATGACGTCCAGGTCTGAATACAGGCTTTTGCTTAGACAGGATAATGCTGATATCAGACTTCGTAAAAAGGGTTATGAAGTTGGTTTAATTTCCAAGGAGCAATATGATTATGTTCTGTTAAAAGAAAAATTGATTGATGAGGAAGTTAAACGTTTAAAAGAAACTGTTATTGGTGCAAATAAAAAAACTCAGGATTTTCTTGCTGCTCATAACAGTGCTTCACTTAAAACCGGTGCGACACTTGCTGAATTGATGTACAGGCCTGAGCTGACTTATGAGATGCTGGCTGAAATTGATTCTGAACGTAAACCGTTAAATGATGATGTTATTGAACAGGTTAATATTCATATAAAATATGATGGTTATATTTATAGACAATTAAAACAGGTTGAACAGTTTAAAAAGATAGAAAATAAAAAAATTCCATCTGATATTAATTATGATGATGTAAATAGTCTTCGATTAGAAGCTCGTGCAAAATTGAAACAGTTAAAACCTGTCAGTGTTGGTCAGGCTTCTCGTATTTCCGGAGTTTCACCAGCTGACATATCTGTGCTGCTTATTTACCTGGAACAGATATATAAATATGATAATAAGGATGAGTAACTATGGCTTTTAATCTGGAACAGTTCAAAAAGGATCTGTCTCTTTTAGATATTAGTTTGTCTGAAAATCAGATCAATCAATTTTTACAATATTATGATATTTTGGTAGAGTGGAATTCTTTTATGAATTTAACTGCAATTACTGAATTCAATGAAGTTTTAAAAAAGCATTTTATTGATAGTCTTTCTTTAGTAAAGGCAAATCCAATATTAAAAGAAAATGGTATGGATATTTATACCAGTTCTCTTTCTATTATAGATATTGGAACTGGTGCAGGGTTTCCTGGTATTCCATTAAAAATTGCTTTTCCTAATTTGCATATTACTCTTTTAGATTCTCTTGGTAAACGTGTGAAATTTTTAAATGAAGTAATTCAAAAATTGAATTTGAAAGATATTAATGCAATACATGGTCGCGCTGAGGATTTTGCCAAACCAGGAGAATTGAGGGAAAAGTTTGATTTATGTGTTTCAAGAGCTGTAGCAAATCTAAGTTCTTTATCTGAGTATTGTATTCCATATGTTAAAGTTCATGGGTTCTTTATCCCCTATAAATCAGAAAAAATAGTTGAAGAAATGGAAACAGCTAATCATGCTATTTTCCTTTTGGGAGGAAAAGTGTTAAATCAGGTTTCTTTTCATTTGCCTGATTGTGATTTATATAGAAATCTTGTTGTTATTGAAAAGAAAAACTCAACATCAAAGAAATATCCCAGAAAAGCCGGTTTGCCAAAAAAAGAACCATTGCAATAGTTGTAATAGTTTTAGTTTTACTATTACTGGAGGAGTACTTTATGAATATTAATGTAATGATTGTTGATGATCATGTTATGATAAAAGAAGGAATAAAGCATCTATTAGAATTAAATGAAAATATTCATGTTATTGCTATGGCATCTGATGGCAATGAATGTATTTCACTTTTAAAAGATAAAATTCCTGATATTGTTTTACTTGATATTAATATGCCTAATTGTAATGGCTTTGATACCTTGGCTAAAATTAAGAAAATAAATAAAAAATGCAAAACAATCATGCTTACTGTACATAATGAAATTGAGTATCTAATGAAAGCAATTGATATGGAGGCAGATGGGTATATATTAAAAAAATCTGCTTTTCATGAATTGCTGGATGCTATTTATGAAGTTATGAATAATAAAATATATATACAACCAGACATGATTCCACTTCTTAATTCAAAAATGATTAAGAAAAACGATGATAAGCTTAAAATAGAACTTCTTACGAATCGTGAACTTGAGGTTTTAGTTCTTTTATCTGAAGGAATGTTTAATAAAAATATAGCTGATAGACTTTCCATAAGTGAAAGAACTGTAAAAAATCATATATCAAATATATTTAAAAAAATAGAGGTTGCTGACCGTACTCAGGCCGCTGTTTTTGCTATTCGAAACAATTTAATTCATATCTGATTAAAATTCTTTATTGTTTCACGTGAAACATTTTTAAAAAAATGTCATTAATTCATGATATCGTGTTTCACGTGAAACATTAACCCCAATATATAGTAAAAAAATCGTGAAACATTATAATAGAAAAAACGTAAAAAATGTGAAACATTTTTTTATAAAAATATTCATTTATTTCGTCAAAATGGAAGTAGATAAACAAATTATTTGATGTTATAATCATACAAGAGTGTGAAAAAATGAGAGAAAATCGGTACAGAAGACCGAAAGGAAGGTTTATTATGGGAAAAATTATTGCAATAGCAAATCAAAAAGGTGGAGTTGGAAAATCAACAACATCTATTAATTTAGCTGCATGTTTAGCTGAAAAAGGTAAAAAGGTTTTAGTAATTGATTCAGATCCACAGGGCAATACTACCAGTGGTTTTGGAATTGATAAAAATTTTCTGGATAACACAATCTATGAATTAATTCTTGGAGAGTGTTCTGTGAATGATTGCATTATTAATGAAGCTATAAAGAATGTTTCTATTATTCCATCAAACGTAAATTTAGCAGCAGCAGAAATTGAGTTAATTGGCGTAGAAGATAAAGAGTTCATATTAAAGAAAGAAATAGATTGGGTAAAGGATAATTATGATTACATAATAATAGATTGTCCACCTTCATTGAGTATGTTAACAATTAATGCTCTTACTACTGCAAATTCAGTATTGGTTCCAATTCAGTGTGAGTATTATGCTCTGGAAGGATTAAGTCAGTTAATCCATTCAGTAAATCTGATTAAAGAGAGATTAAATCCTGATTTGGAGATGGAAGGAGTAGTCTTTACTATGTACGATGGAAGAACAAATCTTTCCAGTCAGGTTGTAGAAAATGTAAAGAGTCACTTAAATGAAAACATCTGCAATACTATTATTCCAAGAAATATCAGATTAGCTGAAGCACCAAGTTACGGAATGCCTATTACTATGTATGATTCCAAGTCTGTAGGAGCTGATAGTTATAGACAATTGGCAAAAGAAATTATGGATAGGAAAGGTGAGTAAAATTTATGGCTGCAAGGGGATTAGGAAAAGGTCTGGATACGTTGATTCCGGAAAAAGAAAATGTAAGAATGAAAAGAGCATCAGCAATTGATGAAGTTGGTAAAGGGCCAGTCTCAATTGTGAATATCACAAAAATAGAACCAAACAGAGAACAGCCTCGTAAAAATTTTAATGAAGATGCAATTCAGGAATTGGCAGAATCTATAAAGAAGGTAGGTTTATTACAGCCTCTTACTGTTCAGGATAGAAAAGATCATTATGAAATAATAGCAGGAGAAAGAAGATGGCGGGCCTGTAAACTGGCTGGTCTGAAAGAAATTCCTGTTGTAATAAAAAATTTAACAGAGCAGGAAATTGTAGAAATTTCCTTAATAGAGAATATTCAGAGAGAAGACTTAAACCCAATCGAAGAAGCTCTGGCATATAAAAAGCTTTTGAATGATTTTAGTCTGAAACAGGATGAAGTTGCAGAACGTGTTTCTAAAAGCCGTACTGCTGTCACAAATTCCATGAGATTATTAAAGCTTGCAGATGAAGTTCAGCAGATGGTAATTGATGAAATGATTTCTACAGGACATGCCCGTGCATTATTAGCTATAGAAGATAAAGAACAACAGTATTTTTATGCACAAAAGGTCTTTGATGAAAAAATGTCCGTTCGAGATATTGAAAAATTAGTAAAGAATCTAAATAAGCCTGCAAAAGAAAAAAAACAGACGGATAAGAAAAACATAGATTTTATTTACAGGGACATTGAAGAACAGTTAAAAACTACACTTGGAACAAAGGTATCAGTTTCTTCAAAGGAAAATGGTGCAGGTAAGATAGAGATAGAATTTTATTCAACAGACGAATTGGAAAGATTGCTTGAAATTATCAGATAGAGTTCCTTGCTTTTTATTATTATCTTATGGAGGATAAAGATGTCTAGTCAAATCATGAATCAAATTGGATTGGGAAATATAGACATTGCCTATATTTTTATCGGATTAATTGTTTTAATATTAATTCTTTTTATAATAAGTATTGTATCTCTGGTTAAACAAAAAAAATTGAAAAAGAGATATGAAGCATTTATGTTAGGAAAGGATGCACAGAGTCTTGAAAAAGAAATTGTAAATTTATTTACAGATATTTCAGTCTTAAAAGATGCATCCAGTGATAATGCAAAAGAAATCAGACATATCTATAAAAGATTGGAAACCGCTTATCAGAAAATTGGCATTGTGAAATACGATGCTTTTCAACAGATGGGTGGAAAACTAAGTTTCAGTCTTGTCTTATTAAATGAGAACAATGATGGATTTGTATTGAATTCTGTTCACAGCAGTGACGGATGCTATTCCTATACAAAAGAAATCAAGGATGGAACCTGTAGTATTTCTTTGGGAGAAGAAGAGCAGGAAGCATTATCAATTGCCATGAATGAGGGAGCTTAATTTGAGACCAGTAAATGTAAACGAATTAAAAGAAAATCAAATCATTGCAGAACATGTGCTGACCGATGATTTTCAGGTTCTTCTTTCAAAGGGTACTGTTTTAAAAAAAGAGTATATTGATAAATTGAAAGAAATGGATATCTTTGAAGTATATATAGAAGATGATATCGGAGAACTTGAAGAGTTCTATAATGAAGAAATACGGAATGAAATTAAGAAAAGAACCATAGAGGTTAAGGAATCCTGTTCCAATCAGGTTAAAAAGATTTTACAGGAGCATACATTAATCAAAAATAAAGAATTATCTGATATTAAAATACAAGTTGACGAAATATTAAATAATATTTTAGAGAATGAAAATATGGTCGATAAAGTATTTGAAATCAGAAAAAGAAGTGCAGATTTATTTGAACATTCCATAGAGGTGGGCTGTGTGAGTATGATTCTGGCACTTCGATTGAAGCTTTCTAAAGAAGAAACAAGAGAAATAGGAATTGCAGGTATTCTGCATGATCTTGGATTAAGATATACAACGATGATTTATCAGAATGTTGATATTGAGGATTTCACAGATTATGAAAAGGAAGAATATAAAAAGCATACAGTTTATGGATATACAGCAATTCAAAATGAGGAGTGGATTTCTGAGAATGTAAAGGAAATGATGCTCTCTCACCATGAAAATAAACTGGGTACAGGCTATCCACTTCATAAAACTGATTTATCGCTGGAAACACAGATTTTAGCTGTTTGTGAAATTATGGATGAGATGATTTGTGGAATAGGATATGTGTCAAAGAAGACCTGGGAGGTTCTTCCATTAATCGATAAGATGAGAGGTGAGTTATATGATGAACCTGTTGTAGATGCACTTCTTCATTTTATGGCGGCTTATCCAATTGGAACAAAGATTGTTTTAAATGATGGTTCTTTGGGAATTGTAGTAAAGCAGAATGAAAAAATATCCAACAGACCAGTTGTTCAAATTATCAAAAGAGGAAAAATACTGGAAAAATGGTCAGAATCTCCAGTAACTCTCGTAAATCTCGCAGAAGAGAATGATTTTATGATTGTGGGAGCAACATAGAAATTGAAAAAAGAAGGTAAAAGTAATAAAATAAAGGAAAGATATTTAGGAGGAAAAATTCGTGTTAGATATTAAATTTTTAAGAGAAAATCCTGATGTAGTAAAACAGAACATCAAGAACAAATTCCAGGATGAAAAGTTAGGATTAGTTGATGAGGTAATTGAGTTAGATTCTAAGAAAAGAGAATGCCAGAAAGCGGCAGATGATCTTAGAGCAAACAGAAATAAAATTTCCAAGCAGATTGGTGCATTGATGGCACAGGGCAAAAAGGAAGAAGCAGAGGAAGTAAAAAAAGAAGTTGCAGCTTCTGCTGAAAAGTTGACTGTTTTGGAAGAGCAGGAAAAAGAGCTGGATGAAAAAATCTTAAAGATTATGATGACAATTCCGAATATCATTGATCCATCTGTTCCAATTGGTAAAAATGATACAGAGAATGTGGAAGTAACAAAGTATGGTGAGCCCGTAGTACCTGATTTTGAAATTCCTTATCATACAGAAATTATGGAAAGATTTGATGGTATTGATCTGGATGCAGCAAGAAAGGTTGCCGGAAATGGATTTTACTATTTAATGGGTGATATTGCGAGATTACATTCCGCAGTGATCTCCTATGCAAGAGACTTTATGATTAACAGAGGTTTTACCTATTGTGTGCCACCTTTTATGATTAGAAGTAACGTTGTAACAGGTGTTATGAGTTTTGAAGAGATGGATGCCATGATGTATAAGATTGAGGGAGAGGATCTCTATTTAATCGGTACCAGTGAGCATTCTATGATTGGTAAATTTATTGATACAATTGTCCCGGAGGAAGAGCTTCCAAAAACTCTGACAAGCTATTCTCCAT
>CAZUCI010000061.1:9550-18854 GCA_964619485.1 uncultured Lachnospiraceae bacterium | reverse complement strand
AATAAGAAGCTCTTCGGGTTTGCAATCAACGGACCAAAGTCTGTCATAGCTCCTACACCCATGAAAATCAGGGATGGAAGGATTGCCCACTCATCTAATAAGTAAAAGTAATATAATAAGCCGCCAGCTGTGTCACCATTGACTGGTGCCATAATATCCGGATAGATATTAACTAACAGCATACCAAAAGCTATTGGGGTAAGAAGCAATGGCTCAAACCCTTTTGCAATAGCCAGGTAAAGGAATACACAGGCAACCACGATCATCAGATAGTTTCCCCATGTAAGGTTAAAAAACGCTGTCTGATGAATCAGATTACTCAGTGTAGTTGATACATATTCCATTTCGTTGACCTCCTGTGTTTGTTACAAGCGATAAGGGAATCGTTGCCTAGTTTAATGTAGCAAGTACTGCACCTGCTTCAACTGCATCTCCCACATTTGCATTAATGCTTGCAACAGTTCCATCCTGAGGTGCAACCTGTGGAATTTCCATCTTCATAGCTTCAAGAATAACGATGGTATCACCCTTCTTTACAGCCTGTCCTACACTTGCTTCAACTTTAAAGATTTTTCCAGCTGCGCCGGCTTCAATTTTGATTCCGCCAGCTGCTCCAGCTGCCTTTGGTGCTGCTGCAGGTGCTGCCTTAGGAGCTGCTTTTGGAGCTGCCTTTGGTGCTGCTGCAGGTGCGCCTGTGGAAGCGCCTTCTTCTACTACTACATCATATACGTTGCCATTTACGGTAATTGTATAATTTTTCATCTCTATTTCCTCCTGTTTTAGGCTCTCTGCCATTTATTAGTACTTGCTCTCTTAATGCTTCTGACTACAAAACCATCTGTGCTTGCTGCACCCTCGCTTGCTGCGATGGCTGCTGCAATAACTGCAACGAGTTCTGTATCGTCTGAGAGCTCTTC
Organism: uncultured Lachnospiraceae bacterium; assembly: GCA_964619485.1. Taxonomy (GTDB): domain Bacteria; phylum Bacillota; class Clostridia; order Lachnospirales; family Lachnospiraceae; genus UBA2882. The sequence continues at coordinate 17,937 of CAZUCI010000061.1, read as the reverse complement.
ATTCTCAATGATCTGAGCAATTGTGTTATCAACTGCCTGTTCACTTGTATTGTTTGTCTTAGTCTGTTTCTTTGTAAACATGTTCTGAATGGAAGGAATCAGTTTGAAGCAGGAAATAATCAGACTGATTAAAATAAGAACAACAAATACTGTTCCCATACCCATAAGAGTATTTAATGCTGCCTTTTCCATCTTCTCGCCTGTAGTATATACAGGACTGACCGTGATACTGCTTAACATGCCGTCTTCAGCAATAACAATTGCTACTTCAGCATTTCTTTCTGATGCAGTAACATCTGTGGTAATTGTGTAATCACCATCCTGAGTCACCTCAACAGAATCAGCTACGATTCCCTGATAAGTACCCATCTCTTTGAGAGAGGATTCCCATGTTGAAAATACAGATTTTAAAACTTCTGCCTGTTCTTTATCAGTGATCTGAGATAACTGTGCATCTACAGAGCCACTGGTAACAGTGGAATCAATCTGACTGAGAAGTCCATCAGCAACGCTGACTGCATCTTCCTGAGTAATTGCGGAGGCAGTTTCTGTCTCTGCTTTGCTTCCACATGCTGTCAAACCTAAAACACAAGTAACAAGACCTAAGACTGCTAAGAATTTTTTCATATCTTATATCATCCTTTCTTATACTGTTCCGTGTTTTTTAGCTGGACGTTCTTCTCTCTTTGTGAAAAGCATTTCAAATGCGCCGATTACATATTTTCTGGTATCAGCTGCATCGATAATCTGATCAACGTATCCTCTCTTAGCTGCGCCCTGTGCACTTGTCTGATCTGCTGCATAAGCTTTTGCTTTCTCATCAAGTTCATCTGCACTGGAACCAGCGTACATGATCTGTGCTGCACTCTTGGCATCCATAGCACCAATCTGTGCATCTGGCCATGCCATTGTGATATCAGCGCCAATTGCCTTGGAATTCATTGCCACATAAGCACTTCCCATAGCCTGTCCGATTACCACATTTACTTTAGGAACGGTTGCGTTCGCAAATGCATAAGTCAGTTTTGCAACTGCTTTTGCAATTTTCTTTTCTGAACACATAGTAGCTTCATAGCCTTTAACATTTGTTAAAGATAAAACAGGGATTTCGAATGCATCACAGAAAGAAACAAAATCTGCTGCTTTCTCACATCCTGCTGCGGATAAAACTGCATCAAATTTCTCAGCAACCTTACCTTCTGCATCATAAACCTCTGTACGGTTTGCAACAGCACCAACAGTAACACCGTTCAATTTCATGAATCCTGTTACCATGTCTTTTGCGTATGCTGCTTTTGTCTCAAAGAATACATTGTCATCAGCGATGGTAGATAAAGCGATGGATGTATCTCCAACACAGTTTGCAAGCTCAGCTGCTGCGCGATTTAAATCATCTGTACATTCAGCATAAGAAGCATCATCTTCATTGTTAGCTGGTAACATAGCAACAAGCTCTCTGATCTGTGCAAGCACATCAGCTTCCTCTGCAACTACATCAACAATACCTGCTTCTGCACTCTGGAAAGCTGCAGCTGCAGTATCACATTTATCTGTGTAATTTCCGTCTAATGCATTAGGGGAATTGACAAATAACTTTGCGTTTGTACCCATAAAGGTAAAATCTGTCAAGGTAGGAATCAGGGCAAGTCCGCCGCCACATGTACCGAAAATTGCGGTAATCTGTGGAATAACACCGGATGCCAGTGTCTGTTTCATGTAGATTTCACCGAATGCATTTAAAGCATCAGTTGCCTCCTGTAATCTAAGTCCGGCAGAATCGATTAAACCGATGACAGGTGCACCTGTCTTCAATGCCAGATCATAGAGGTTGGCAATTTTCTTTGCGTGCATTTCGCCCACGCTTCCGTTCATTACGGACGCATCCTGGCTGTAAACATACACAAGGTTGCCGTCAATCACTCCATAGCCGGTAATAACACCATCTGAAGGAGTATCAGTTGGTTTCATATTGAAATCAGTTGCTCTGGCGCAAACCATTGCTCCAATTTCAACGAAACTGTTGTCGTCGAGTAAAGCTGCAATTCTTTGACTCGCTTGTGAAGAATTACTCATTTTTCAGACCTCCATTTTATATTAATTAAAAGAATAACTTTGTTTGCGAATGGGCAGAGTAAACCCACTGTCGCACCGTAAGAAGTATAACATACTATTTTCTTCTAAGCTAGATGGAATTTGTAAAATTTGCACAAATTTAGAGAGATTTTTTCTGCAGGTACATATTCTCCATTGACCTAAACATTTACAACGAGTGTGCTTAATCAAATTTTCATTTAAGCAGAAGTTTTTTGACCACTTTGGTCACGCAGTAACGGTAATCAAATTTTCCAACTGTCTCAGCTGTACAAATTGGAAAGGACGCATACTCCTCCCCATTAATAAAAAGCTTCTGCTCTCCGATTTTTACCCCCTTCTCCACAGGTGCATTCAACGTCTGAGGCAAATTCGTCTTACTCTCTACCCGGTCCCAATTTGAAAGCAGCAGTAATTCCTCCCTGCCCTCCATGACAATCGGGCATTCTGTTTTTACTCCCTCTGCCACTCTGACCTTTTCAGGAATCTCCTCCGGTTTCACACCTGTCTGCACATAGTTTTCCAGCCCATAGCTCATCATTGCTTTGGTGTCCTTCCACTTGTAGCTTTTATGAGGGGGCCACCCGCAGCCCAATACAACTGAGACCAGCACATGGCTTTCTCTTTTCACTGCTCCCACAAAACAGTAGCCTGCTGCTCCTGTAAAACCGGTTTTGATTCCAACTGCACCATCTACCATATGTAAAAACTGATCCTTATTATTAACCTGAAAGCCGCGTTTTCCATCCACTGTATGAAAGGAATAGGAGGGTGTGCCTATCACCTCCAGAAATTTTTCATTTTTGATGGCATAGGCTGCAATTCTTGCCAGGTCGTAGGCGGTGGTGGCATGTGCCCTGCCATCTATGGAAGCATCCAGTCCATTTGGTGTGATAAAAAACGTGTCATTACACCCAAGCTCCTTTGCTTTCTGATTCATCATTTCCGCAAAGCCCTCCACGCTCCCTCCGATATGTTCAGCAATGGCCACTGCCGTATCATTATGAGATTCCAGCATCAGTGAATATAAAAGATCTCCCATTTTGTAGCTTTCTCCCTCGCGCATTCCCAGGTGAACCTTTGGCATTTTGGCAGCCCTTTTGGAAACTGTCACCTCGTCCTCCAGATTTCCCTGCTCCAGTGCAAGAATGCAGGTCATGATTTTGGTAGTAGAGGCCATGGGCAGCACCTCGTAACCATTTTTTTCGAATAATACACGGTTATTAGTCGCATCCAGTAAAAGTGCAGACTTTGCATTGAGTGTAAGCTGTGGTGCGGATGCTCCCTGCTCCACCGCTTCCGCTTCCCTGCCATATATTTTCTGGGCACTCAGAAACACAAATAGAAAAAGACACAGGAAAAACAATCTTCTTTTTCCCGTGCCTGACCTTTTTCTTTCCATGAACAAATACCTCTGACTTTTTTATCAGTATATTCTGCTTATGTACTAAATATCCAATTTTAATTGAACCTCTTCCTCCGCCTGATGTCTGAACTCTTCCATGCGGTCTGTGTTCAGCTGTGGAAGCTCTTCAATGCTTGTCACTCCAAAGCTTCTGAGAAACTGCTCTGTTGTTCCAAAAAGCAACGGCCTTCCTGGTGCATCCAGCCTTCCAACCTCCATGATTAAATCATATTCAACCAGGCGATTCACCGCGTGATCGCAGCTTACTCCTCTAATCTTGTCAATTTCCGATTTTGTCACCGGCTGTTTATAGGCTATAATTGACAGCGTCTCCAGCAGGGAATCCGTCAATGTAAATCTTTTTGGTGTTGTAGCTACCTTAATCAGGTACTCATACATTTCCGGTTTGGAACACATCTGATAGGAATCATCCAGCTCCGTTATGGTAATGCCTCTGTCTGAAGCATCATATTCCTCTTTCATCTCTGCAAGCAGCGCCTTTATCTCCTTTGGTTTCACCTCCAAAACCTCCGCCAGGCTGTTAATACTCACAGAATCGCCCATGGTAAAAAGGACAGACTCAACTACTGCCTTCATCTTTTCTTTTTCCATTTAAGCGGCCTCCCTCGCACAAATATAAATATCATCAAAGGTCTTTTCCTGTGTAATGGAAATTTTACCAACCTTCATCAATTCCAAAACAACCAGAAATGTTACAATAATCTCAACCTTAGATCCCTGTTTTTCCAAAAGGCTGCGGAAGCTGCAGTTTCTCTGCAGTAAAATATAATTTTCCACGTAATCCATCTTGGCATCCATATCCACTTCGTCTTTTTTTATCTTACCAAAGGTGGAACGAATCGGGTCAATTTTATCAACCTGTTTTTTCATAACGGATTGAAAAATCTGCTGTAATCCGGACAGATTGATGTCTCCAATTAATGCATCATAATCAACAGGCTGTGTATATTCTTTAATTTCCCGAGGAAGAGTCATCGGCTTAAACCAGACCTTTTCTGCATCCAGCTGCCTGTCCTTCAGTTCAAAAGACATATATTTAAACATCTTGTATTCCAACAGCTTTTCAACCAGTTCTGCTCTTGGGTCTTCCTCCTCGCCGTCCTCGTTTACTTCTCTTGGAAGGAGCATTCTGCATTTTATGTCAACCAACGTAGCCGCCATAACAAGAAACTCACTCATAACATTCATATCTCTGTTTTCCATCTGTCTGATGTAATCAAGATACTGCTCCGTAATGGTAACAATAGGAATGTCATAGATATCAACTTTATTCTTTTCAATTAAATGTAATAAAAGATCCAGTGGACCTTCAAAAACCTGCAATTTAACCTCTAAAGACATTGTTTTACTCCTTCATCACTGATTCACACATTCATTTTCTAATGCTTTTCAATAATACTATATCTTGGGTTTAATTGCAAGAGGGTACTACATATTGACTTTTTTATTTTTTATTGTCTTTAAATGAAGGATAACCAGTTCCCCTGGATTAAGAAAACGAACAGGAATGGTATGTGTTCCAAGTCCCCTTCCAAGTATCATGGTTGTCCGCTCCTTTTCAAATCTTCCACCATCGAAATGCGGAAATAATCGAAGCTTTGGTGAAATCACTCCTCCAAGGAATGGTAAATTTGCTATTCCTCCATGCACATGACCGGACAGCACCAGATCTGCCCCAAAAGAGGCATAGGCATCCAGATAATCCGGATTATGTGCAAGAAGAATGTTATATTTTTTTTCATCGCAGGATCCTATGCACTGCTCCACATATTTTCCATCCATCTTTGGAGCATGCATCTTTCTGTAGTATTCCCGTCCAATTTCCAATCCGTAAACTACTATTCCACCTTCTGCTATTTCAGCCTTTTCATTGTGAAGGCGAATGATTTCGGGGTCTTCAATCGCTTTTTCAAACCGTTCTGACATATCACCATATTTTTCCGGATAAACACTCATTCGATACTCATGATTTCCGCTTCCATAATAGATTCTGTAACGCTTCGCCAGCTCCTTAACCAGATGCACCGCTGTCGAAAAATCCTGTTCCGGTTTTGCAGTGAGCATATCGCCGGCAATCATGATATAATCCGGCTTTTCTTCATCAATTGCCCGAATCAGTCTCTCATTGTCCTTTCCAAAGCTTTTTCCATGTAAGTCGGAAAGCATGCAGATTTTGTAATCCCGGCGCGTTTTGTCGGTAAAAAGGCTGTATTCTCTCTTTACAAAACGATTGGTATCTGCAATTACAATGCCTGTTGTCACCGCCACAAGTAGAAGCAGGATCAGCCAGATAATGTCCATATATTCCATGGTTTTTCCTCACTCTTTGTATTACTCATATATTGCTTTTTATATCTGATTTTCTGTTCATCTATTCTTCTGTTCTTTCATTTTCTGATTTTCCAAGTATAGCATGATATGAAAAGTCAGTCAAAAAGATATATATCAAGCACCTTATTGACATAGTCCTTATAATATGCTCTTCGTACATCCCCGGCAAATAAAATATCCACACTCCCAATTTTCTGTCCATCAAGGAAATACAACGCCTCCCCGGCTTTATCCCCTGCGTGTACTGGTGCTTCCACTTCCTCCGCAGTTTTAATTTCCTTGGTGATCTTGGATAAGTCTGCCCCTGTCACATCCAGATATTGAAACTGCTTATCATATAAAAGCTCGCAGGTGTCCTGAATGCCGCCATGAACTTCTATCGGTGATAAATCCTTCTGCTTGTCGTCTCTGTAAATCTGGCTGACAGCAAAGCCATAATTTAACAGCGTCACCGCATCTGCAAATCGACACTTTGGATCCGGTGCTGCCATCACAACAGCAATGAGATCAATCCCATCCTTACTGGCGGTGGCAGAGAGACAAAATTTGGCCGAACTGGTGGAGCCGGTTTTCAAACCGGTTGTATAAGGATACTGCTTTAGCAGCTTATTTGTACTCGAAAGCGTAAAGGTGCTGCTTCCCTTGGCGGTTGTATGTGTGATATCCTCCATCCAGATTTTTGTGTAATTAAAAATCTGAGGATACCTTGATATCAGCTCCCTGGACATAATGGCCACATCCCTTGCACTGGTAACATGATTTTCTGAATCTGTCAGACCACAGCAGTCTTCAAAATGTGTGTTTACCATATGTAGCTCCTGTGCCTTCTCATTCATAAGGGCAACAAATGCCTCCTCGCTTCCACCTACATACTCTGCCATGGCCACAGCCGCATCATTTCCGCTGGCAACGACAATACACTTAATCAGAGTCTCTGCCGTCTGTATCTCCCCCTCCTCAAGAAATACCTGTGAACCACCCATGGATTTGGCGTGGGCGCTGGTTATTACCTGATCCTCCAAATGAATCTGTCCACTTTCCAGTGCTTCAAAGATTAAAAGCAGGGTCATAATTTTGGTTATGCTTGCCGGTTTTCTCGGAATGTCCGCGTCCTTCTCATATATAACGCTGCCCGTAGAAGCCTCAATCAGAACCGCCGAAGGGGCAGACACAGACAGCTGTTGTGGTTGTGCCTCCTCTGCCCTTACGGGAATACATAATACCTGAAATAAAATGCAGAAGGTCAAAAAAAGAATCCAGATTTTTTTCATTTTATTTTCTATCCGTTTTTATTACTATCATAATAAATCCAGACACATTTTATGCATAAAAAAAGCAGAACAAAATATATTCTGCTTTTTTATCCTTTTTTAGAATCAGATTGCATCTGTACCGAAACGCACGCGGATATATCCCTTGATCACTTCAATAATCTGCTCATCTGTCAATTTGGAGCTGTCCAGGCACAAATCATAATTACGTGCATCATTCCAGGAATTTCCCGTATGATACTTATAGTAATCTCCACGATATTTATCTGTTTTTGCAATATATTTTTCCACTTCCTTATCAGGATAGCCAAGGCGCTCCTTTGCCCGAATCATACAATAGTCATGAGGTGCATGAACAAAGACACTGACCACATCGGTTCTTTCTTTCAAAATATAATCAGCACATCTTCCGATGATAACGCATGACTCATCCTCTGCCAGCTGCTTGATTATTTTTGCCTGATAGTTGAACAGGTTATCGTTGGATGTAAAATCATCGCTCTCCGGGGGAATCAGCTGTCCCTGGTAAATATTTTTGGTGATTTTCAAAAGGGGACTGTTTTTCAGTCTCTCATCCACCTGGCCGAACATGCTCTCTGCGATTCCACTTTCATCCGAAGCCATTCTCATCAGCTCTCTGTCGTAGCAATTAATATTCAGATTCTTGGCCAGAGCCTTTCCAACTGTCTTTCCACCACTTCCGTACTGTCTTGCAATGGTAATAATTACTTTCTGCATACCTTTTTCCTCCACAAAAATGTATTGCCCAAGGGCTTTTCATTATTCTCCAAGATAAGCTTTCTTGATGGAATCATCGTTCATAAGGACATCCGCTTTTCCCTCCAGAACAATCTTTCCTGTTTCCAAAACATAAGCACGGTCTGCAATTGACAATGCCTTTTTTGCATTCTGCTCTACCAGAAGAACCGTAGTTCCTGCCTCGCTGACCTTCTGAATGATGTCAAAAATTTCATTAACAAAAATTGGTGATAATCCCATGGATGGTTCATCCATTACGATAATACTTGGTTTACTCATCAATGCACGTCCCATGGCCAGCATCTGCTGCTCACCACCGGACAGGGTGCCCGCCATCTGATTTTTTCTCTCCAAAAGTCTTGGAAAACGATCATAGACCATGGACAGAGACTCCTGAATTTCTTCCTTGTCCTTCCTGGTATATGCTCCCATCAAAAGATTTTCATAAACAGAAAGCTCCGCAAAAACACGTCTTCCCTCCGGAACATGAGCCATTCCAAGTGATACAA
>CAZUCI010000061.1:0-9540 GCA_964619485.1 uncultured Lachnospiraceae bacterium | reverse complement strand
CCTGTCCTTCAAATACAACCGTTCCTGCTGATGGCTTAATCAGACCGGTGATGGTATGTAAGGTCGTGGTTTTACCTGCTCCATTTGCCCCAATCAGTGCAATGACTTCCCCTTTATTTACTTCAAAGCTGATGCCCTTTATGGCTTCAATTACCCCATAATGAACATGCAGATCCTTTACCTCTAACATTGCCATGGCTATGACCTCCTACTCTCCTAAATATGCTGTGATAACTTCGTGGTTATTGAGTACCTCTGAGGTCTCGCCCTGTGCCAGCACCTGACCAAAGTTCAGTACTGTCAGTTTCTCACAGATTCCGGATACAAGCTTCATATCATGCTCAATCAACAGAATCGTCATATCAAAATTATCTCTGACAAAGCGGATGGTATCCATCAATTCTTTGGTTTCATTTGGATTCATTCCGGCTGCCGGCTCGTCCAGGAGGAGCAGTTTTGGTTCTGTGGCCAGTGCACGGGCTATTTCCAGCTTTCTCTGCTGTCCATAAGGAAGATTTGCAGCCTGATACTCTGCATACTGATCCAGATCAAAGACCTTTAACAGCTTCATGGCCTCAGCGTCCATCTCCTTTTCCACCTTAAAGTACTTCGGAAGTCTTAAAATTCCCTCCAATGTGGAATATTTGTAATGATTGTGAAGCGCTACCTTTACATTATCCATTACCGACATGTCCTTGAACAGACGAATATTCTGAAAGGTTCTGGCAATTCCAGCTTTACAAATTTCGATGGTGCTCTTTCCGGTAATATTGTTTCCATCCAGTAAAACCGTACCCTCATCCGGCTTATATACACCGGTCAGAAGATTGAAAATTGTTGTCTTTCCTGCTCCATTTGGTCCTATGAGGCCATAGAGCTGACCTTTTTCTATGGAGATATCAAATGAGTTTACAGCTCTAAGTCCACCAAAGGAAATGCCCAGGTTCTTTACTTCTAATAATGCCATGTCTTACGCCTCCCCTTCTTTGGATACATCTTCTGTTTTTGTAACAGCTTCCACAGCTGCTTTCTTTTTATTCAGATGCAGCTTTGCAGAAATTTTTGCTTTAAACTCTCTCGCCTTTGGACTCCAGTTGAAGAGCATCATCACAATCAGGACAATTGCATAAATCAGCATACGGTAATTGTTAAGTCCACGCAGCAGCTCCGGGAGCAGCGTAAGAAGCACTGCCGAAATAATGGATCCTCTCATATTTCCAATGCCACCAAGAACTACAAATACAAGAATCAGAATTGACATGTTATATCCAAAGTTCTTGGGTAATGCTGTCAGAGTATTTAAGTTATGTGCATACAGGGCACCGCCAATTCCTGCCAGGGAAGCTGAAATGGAGAATGCGATCAGTTTATATTTTGTAATATTAATTCCAATACTCTCAGCCGCAATACGATTATCACGGATGGACATGATTGCCCGGCCGGCTCTGGAATGAACCAGGTTTAAAACAACAAACAGGGTAATCAGAATCATAATAACACCCATCGTAAAGCTGGAATCGTGAGGGGTTCCTGTGATTCCCTGCGCGCCCTTGATTAAAATCACTCCGTCCGGGTCCATATTAAGTGACATGGAATCCTTCAGCGAAATATGAAAGCCGGAGGCATCCTTCCCAAGATATAACGCGTTGATAATATTCTTTATAATCTCACCAAAAGCAAGCGTTACAATAGCAAGATAATCTCCCTTTAAACGCAGAACCGGGATACCAATTAAGAATCCCAAAAATGCTGCACAAACAGCACCGACCAGAATTGCCAGTATGAAACGCAGCAGCCCTGCTGTGATAATGTCCTCGGTACAAATGGAAAACAGTGCAGAAGAAAACGCACCAATACACATAAATCCTGCATGCCCCAGACTGAGCTCACCCAAAATACCGACTGTAAGATTTAAGGAAAGCGCCAAAATAACATAGGTACAAATCGGAACTAAAAGTCCCTGAAGCAGATTGGAAACTGCACCTGCACTTACTGCGATCATTACGATTATGTATACGGCAATAACCATCGCGTAGGTTATCATGTTGCTTTTTGTCTCTTTTTTCAAATTTATCTTTTTCATCTCGCCCACCTACACTTTCTCCTGGATGTTCTTTCCCAAAATACCAGTAGGACGAACAAGCAGAACTATAATGAGCACGCCAAAAACAATTGCATCTGACAGCTGGGAAGAAATATAAGCCTTACTCAGACTCTCAATAATACCCAGCAAAATGCCACCAATAAATGCTCCCGGAATGGAACCAATACCACCAAATACCGCAGCGACAAAGGCCTTGATACCAGGCATGGAACCTGTGTATGGTGTCAGAGAAGGATATGCGGAGCAAAGAAGGACACCTGCAATCGCCGCAAGCGCTGAACCAATTGCAAATGTCAGTGCAATGGTTCCGTTTACATTAATTCCCATAAGCTGTGCAGCACCCTTATCCTCTGATACGGCTAACATTGCTCTTCCGGCCTTGGTATATTTAATAAAGGATGTCAATACCACCATAATAATGATGCAGGCAAGAATCGTTACAATTGTCTCATCTGAGATAATCAGTTTTCCGCCAAACAAGGATAAAGACGGTAATTCAACCACTGAGGTAAATGCTTTGGTATCAGCACCAAAAATAAGAAGTGCAAGATTCTGTAATAAATAGCTGACACCGATTGCTGTAATCAAAACAGCCAGAGGAGACGCTCCTCTCAAAGGTTTGTATGCCAGTCTCTCAATTACAACGCCCAGAACAGTACATACAACTACAGAAATCAGAATACTGACCATCGGATTCATTCCCAGCTGTGAGAATGCCACAAATACAGTATAGCCTCCAATCATAATAACATCGCCATGTGCAAAATTAAGCATTTTAGCTATTCCGTAAACCATGGTATATCCCAGCGCAATCAATGCGTAAACGCTGCCCAGGCTGATTCCGTTTACCAAATATGAAACAAAACTCATGCTCTCTCCCATCCCTTCATTTTTCATACATTTGTGACCTAGCATACCACAAAATGCGCCATTCCTCAACCAGTCAAAAATAAATGCGTACAATTTTTATTGTATACATAACTACAGGTTATAGAGTTGATTTTATTTCCAAAAAAAGCGAGCCGTTCATAGACGGCCCGCTTTTAGGTCATGCATATTTCCGAATTACTCCATGGAAGCGTATGCACCATTTTCAATTTTAACAGCCTTAGGCGCTTTATCAGGCTCACCATCAGCAGTCCAGGTAATACCTGTTCCTGTTAATCCATCAACAGTGATTGTAGGCATTACAGCCTTTAAGGCATCACAGATTTCAGAAGCACTCATATCAGCTGTAACCTTTGCCTCTTCACATGCTTTTTTAATGATGTACACAGCATCATAGGTATCAGCAGCAAACTGGTTTGGAGTTTCACCGTAAGCATCCTTGTAAGCCTTTACAAAGCTCTGTGTCATTTCATCTGTTGCATCAGCTGCGAATGGTGTTAATAACATAACACCTTCTGCTAAAGCGGTATCAAAGTTCTCAACATCAAGAATACCGTCTAATCCATCACAGCCAAAGAATTTAGGAGCAAATCCCATTTTATCAGCCTGAGCAAGGATTAAAGAAGCCTCTGTATAGTAAATTGGTAAAAATACTAAATCAGCGCCAGCATCCTGAGCTTTCTGCAGCTGTACGTTAAAGTCAGTTTTGTTATCTGCTGTAAAAGACTCAGCGGCAACAATTTCAAAAGGCTGATTAGCTGCTTCTGCTGCGAATTTCTCATAAATACCTGATGAATAAATATCAGAGCTGTCATAAATGACTGCTACCTTGGTAGCAACTGCATTCTCGCCAATATATCTGGCAGAAGCAAGTCCCTGGTTAGGATCAGAGAAGCATACACGGAATGCATTGTCTCCGCTGATAGCTTCAACTGCTGAACCTGAAGGTGTCAATAAAAACATATTATCTGTAGAAGCAAGATCTTCTACTGCGATACAACATCCACTGGTTGTTGTTCCCATTAAAATCTGCATATCCCAGTCTTTCAAATTATTGTATGCATTTAATGCTTTTTCTGCATCACACTCATCATCCTGGAAATTAAGCTCTAACTGTGCTCCGTTAACTCCGCCTGCAGCATTGATTTCATCAATTGCAATCTGAGCCGCTTTCTGCTCTGCCAGACCATAAACTGCTGCGCCGCCTGTCAGAGGTCCAATACCACCAATTTTAATGGTTGAACCGGTTTCTGCGGATGCATCTGCTTCGGTGCTGTCTGCTGCTTCAGTACTGTCTGTTGTTTCGGTGCTTTCTGCTGTTTCTGCGTTTGAACCACAGCCAGCCAACAGGGCTGCTGTCATTGCTACGCTAAGTAACATGCTTAACATTTTCTTTTTCATAACATTCTCCTCCTTTACAACAAAAAAGGCTTCTGTTATAGAAGCCACGCTTTTGTTGCTTTAAAAGCATAATAATGTATGAGTTTTCATTTGTCAACCTGCAATTGCAATAATATTTTACAAAATCAATATAATACTACACTACCAGAATCTCGCACGAAGGCTGTGATAAACATTCACAATTTTCTCTTTTGAAATCTTATCCTGGACTCCCAATGCTTTAATCATATGATAGAAAAAGTCTAATGCATAAACAGCAATCACTATCTTGCATAACATCACACCAATGGAAAGCGGAACGCGGTATACCAGGTTCATCATGCGGTTATTCAGAAATCTGACAATGATAATTGCATAAAATCCCCATGCCAGTGTACTTTCCAGGCAGATAATTCCTTTATAATTGAACGGTTTTTCGTTGTAATCCCACCAGACTTCATGGAAAAGTCTCTGCATAAGAATTCCTACCAGATATTCAAACACTGTGGCCAGTACCGCTCCAAATAAGTAAAGACCAATCAGATGTCCTGACAAGGGATGCATAATCATGTTGCCAATAACTCCACCGCAACCATAAATAGGACAGAATGGTCCAAAAGCAAAACCACGGTTTGTCAGTCTTCGGTTGCAGATGGACATGTAAATTGACTCCACAACCCATCCCAGAAAACTGTACAAAATAAAACATTCAACAAGATAGATAAGCTCTGTTCCGAATAATTCCTGTGACCACATATCTTTTCCCCTTTTTCTTGTCTTTTTAGCAGTAATAATGTTCTGCTCCAAACACCAGCAGCACATTATAAATGAACGGAAAAATCCCCGACAAAATATGCCGGAGATTTTAAGTTTTTAGTTATATTTACGTTTTCTTGCTGCTTCAGATTTTTTCTTACGTTTTACGCTTGGTTTTTCGTAATGTTCTCTTTTACGAATTTCCTGCTGAATACCGGCTTTTGCACAGCTTCTTTTGAAACGGCGTAAAGCGCTATCTAAAGTCTCGTTCTCTTTTACGATTACGTTTGACATAAATCACACCTGACCTCCCTTCAGTCCCTTCAAGTAACACGACTGGTGGGTAATTTTTATGCACATTATATGCACAACTACGATTATAGCATAAAATAGAAATCCGTCAACTATTTTTATAAAAGTTGTAAGATTTTTTTGCCATTTTTTAAAATTAATGCATATTCTGCTTTATTTTAAATTCAACTTTATGCGAGCTGTCCTTCCAATACTCTGGACGCTTCCTTCACTGCATCATCAATTCCTGCCGGATTCTTTCCACCGGCCTGAGCCATGTTTGGACGTCCACCGCCGCCACCGCCAACAAGAGCCGTAATTCCTTTAATCAGATTACCGGCATGTGCACCCTGCTTCATAGCAGCATCAGTTGCCATAGCGATAAGGTTTACTTTTCCATCCAGGTCAGATGCCAGAACAACAACGCCTTCACCAAGCTTATTCTTTAACTGATCTCCAAGATCTCTTAAGCCGTTCATGTCAACGCCGCTTACTTTTGTTGCAAGTAATTTAACGCCTTTGATTTCCACTACCTGATCCATAACATCACCAAGCGCTTCTTTCGCAGCTTTTGCCTTTAAGGACTCAAGCTCTGCGTGTAATGCCTTATTTTCTGCTGTAAGATGTTCTGCCTTTTCAACAACTTCTGAAGTTGTCGTCTTTAATACCTTTGCAGTCTCATTCAGTTTTGCTTCTAATTCTTTATAATAGTTGAATACACCATTGCCTGTCAAAGCTTCAATACGTCTTACACCTGCAGCAACACCTGATTCAGAAAGAATCTTGAAGGCACCGATGGAGCCGGTATTTTTAACATGGGTACCACCACAGAATTCCTTGGAGAAGTCGCCCATCATAACAACACGGACTGTCTCGCCATATTTCTCTCCGAACAATGCCATAGCACCATTCTTCTTAGCTTCCTCCATGCTCATAACCTGTGTATCTACAATCATGTTTTCTGCAATTTTTTCATTTACAATTGCTTCAACCTGATCTAATTCTTCTTTACTCATTGCTGAGAAATGGCTAAAGTCAAAACGAAGTCTTTCGCCATCTACGTATGATCCGTGCTGTTCTACATGAGAGCCAAGTACGGTACGAAGAGCTTTCTGTAATAAATGAGTTGCACTATGATTTTTGCAGGTATCTGCTCTGTTAGCTTCATCTACCTTCAAAGTTGCCACATCGCCAACTTTAAACATTCCTTTTGTCACTTTACCAATATGACCAACTTTTCCACCAAGAAGTTTTACAGTATCACTGACTGCAAACTCTCCACCATCAACAGTGATAATACCTTTATCTGCGTTCTGACCACCCATGGTAGCATAGAAAGGTGTCTCATCAACGATGATTGTTCCTACTTCTCCATCAGTTAAAGCACTTACGATTTCAGTTTCTGTGGTGAGTACAGTGATTTTAGAATCATGTACCAGGGAATCATATCCAACAAATTTGGATGTAATGCTTGGATCAATTGACTCATAAACAGTAACATCAGCACCCATATAGTTAGTAACTTTACGTGCTTTACGAGCTTTGTCCTTCTGCTCTTCCATCGCTGCCTTGAAGCCGGCTTCATCAACATGGAAGCCTTTTTCTTCCAAAATCTCCATTGTTAAATCAACAGGGAAGCCGTAGGTGTCATATAATTTGAATGCGTCAGCACCTGCTAACTCTTTCTTTCCTTCTTTTTCCATGGTCTCCTCCATCTCGTTTAAGATAGAAAGACCCTGGTCGATGGTTTTAGCAAATTTGCTTTCCTCCTGTGTTAAAACATTGAAGATGAAATCCTTCTTCTCTTCTAATTCAGGATAACCGTCTTTACTTCCTTCAATAACAGTCTCACTCAATTTTGCAAGGAACTGTCCTTCAATACCAAGTAATTTACCATGGCGGGCTGCACGACGGATAATACGGCGAAGTACGTAGCCTCTTCCTTCATTAGAAGGCATGATTCCATCAGAAATCATAAAGGATGCAGAACGAATATGATCCGTTACAATACGGATAGATACATCCCATTTATATTCTTTCTTATATTCTTTTCCGGAAAGCTCACATACTCTGTTACGGAGAGCCTGAATGGTATCAACATCAAAGATAGAATCCACATCCTGAACAACCGTTGCAAGACGCTCTAATCCCATACCTGTATCAATGTTCTTCTGCTCTAACTCTGTGTAATTTCCTTTTCCATCATTATCAAACTGGGTAAATACGTTGTTCCAGATTTCAATATAACGGTCACACTCGCAGCCTACAGTACAGCCAGGCTTACCACAGCCATATTTCTCTCCGCGGTCATAATAAACCTCAGAACAAGGTCCACAGGGACCTGAGCCGTGCTCCCAGAAGTTATCTTCTTTTCCAAAGCGGAAAATTTTCTCCGGTGCAACACCAATTTCCTTATTCCAGATTTCAAAAGCCTCATCATCATCCTGATATACAGATGGATATAAACGATCTGCATCAAGCCCTACTACTTCAGTTAAAAATTCCCATGTCCAGTGAATGGCTTCATCTTTGAAATAATCACCAAAGGAGAAGTTCCCAAGCATCTCAAAGAAGGTACCGTGGCGAGCTGTCTTTCCGATATTTTCAATATCGCCGGTACGAATACATTTCTGACAGGTAGTCACTCTTTTTCTGGGTGGAATTTCCTGTCCTGTAAAGTATGGCTTCAATGGTGCCATACCAGAATTAATCAATAATAAAGAATTATCGTTATGTGGCACTAAAGAGAAGCTCTTCATTGCAAGATGTCCCTTGCTCTCGAAAAACTCCAAAAACATTTTTCTCAGTTCGTTTACTCCGTAAGCTTTCACGATTTGTTCCTCCAAGTTTATCATTTTACGTGCATAATTATAAAATCTTTTTCTATAGATGTCAAAGTGTTATTTCCCGGTACGGTAAGCCCAGAACTTATTTAACAGAAAATTTACCGGAACCGTAATAATCAAATTGGCAAATGTACTGATATAAAGCGGAATATGAAGCATGTGAGTTTCTACATACAGTAAAACTGCTGTCAAAAACAGACCGGTAAAAGAGTAGGAAATATAGACCTTCACCAGCCCCTTTAAAAACGGCTGTTTTTCCGCTCCCTCTTTAAATACAAACTTTCCATTTAAAATATAGGAAATGAACACAGTAATTACAAAGCCTGTGATATTTCCAATCTGCTCATTGATTCCCATCCAATAGTACATGCCGTTGACAATGACATAGGACAGAATCGTGTTGATTCCACCTACCATTCCAAACTTTATAAACTGAATCAATGCATCTATCTTTTTCTTTTTTTCATCGGGAAGGGACTGTAAATAATCATTCCATTTTTGTATCATAGCCTTTTTCCTTCTTTTCAGGTATCATATAAACCAAAAAAGGGCTCGGACCATTGGCCTGCGCCCCTTTTTCAGTGAAAACTGCTGCAAAGCATACAGCATTTTTCACTGGATTACTCTCTTTTACACTATTAGAATGTGAACTTATCAGCAAAGTATGCATCCAGATCAGCGATAGCAACACGCTCCTGCTCCATGGTGTCACGGTCACGAACGGTAACACAGCCATCTGTCTCAGAATCAAAGTCATAGGTGATACAGAAAGGAGTTCCAATCTCATCCTGACGACGATAACGTTTTCCGATGTTTCCACGATCATCAAATTCACAGTTATATTTTTTGGAAAGCTGAGTAAATACTTTTTCAGCACCCTCGTTTAACTTCTTGGATAATGGGAACACTCCAATCTTGACAGGTGCAAGTGCCGGATGGAAATGCATAACTGTACGCACATCTCCCTCAGCAATTTCCTCTTCATCATAGGCTGCACACAGGAATGCCAAAACAACACGGTCAGCACCCAGTGATGGCTCAATAACATAAGGAACATATTTTTCATTCTTGGTATCATCAAAGTAAGTCATATCCTGTCCGGAGGTGTTCTGATGCTGAGTTAAATCATAATCCGTTCTGTCTGCGATTCCCCAGAGTTCACCCCAGCCGAATGGGAATAAAAATTCAATATCTGTCGTACCTTTGGAATAGAAGCATAATTCCTCCGGATCATGATCACGAAGTCTCATCTCATCCTCTTTGATTCCAAGACTT
>CAZUCI010000060.1:6988-19079 GCA_964619485.1 uncultured Lachnospiraceae bacterium | reverse complement strand
TGCGACCTCCTGGTCCCAAACCAGGCGCTCTAGCCAAGCTGAGCCACACCCCGTAAGTACTTTTTGTTGTTCTCGTTTTTCACAACGCAAGATGAATTATATTATATAGATTTCAAAATGTCAACATCTTTTTTAAATCTTTTTTATTTTTTTGCCTTTTTCTCTTTTTCCTGCCCTTTTACAAATATTCCAAGTCAAAGCCACATTCACCTCTTTTGTTCACATCCATAATGATATAGGAAGGTCTTTTTCCCTCCTGTCTCGGATATGTAAGGCTACCCGGATTCAAAACTATGATTCCGTCACTTTCATCTATTACCGGCCTGTGTGTATGTCCGTACATAACAATATCAAATCCACGCTTCTTTGCCTCTTCTTTTAAAAGCCCATGACCGGAGCTCACGTAATAGTAATGTCCGTGGGTCACCAGAATGCGATACCCTGCAATCTCCAGCTCCAGCTCTCTTGGCAAATCCGAAAAAAAGTCATTATTGCCCATCACAATATGAAGCGGACAACCTGCTGACTCCTGCAACAGATATTCGCTTCCTTCTGCATCACCGCAGTGGATTACCATATCAACCTGTCCAACTCTTTCCAACACTCTCGCGTAATTATCATTATGGCGATGAGTGTCGCTGACGATCAAAATTCTCATACAATCATCCCTGGATTCGTTTCGAAAGTTCCTTCTGCATTTTTCGTAGTGCCTTTCCCCTGTGGCTCACCATGTTCTTCTGTTCAGGCGTAATTTCCGCGCTGCTCATACCAAATTCCGGCAAATAGAAAATAGGATCATACCCAAATCCATTTTTACCTGCAATTTCGGTTCCGATTATACCCTCCATGACTCCTTCTGTTTCGATTACTTCTCCATCCGGCATTACAGCCGCCATAGCGCACACAAACCGTGCTGTTCTCTCTTCTTTTGGAACGCCATTCATCTTTTCCAATATCGCCTTGTTTTTTATATCATAGGAAGTATCCTCCCCCATAAAACGGGCAGAATAAATTCCCGGTTCCCCATTCAAATAATCTATCACAAGACCGGAATCGTCCGCAAGTACTATTTTCCCGGTTTCCTTTGCAATCGTTTTGGCCTTGATGATTGCATTTTCCATAAAAGTGGTGCCATTCTCGACAATTTCAGTTTCCAGCCCGGCTTCCTTCAATGTCAGTACCCGCACATCCATACTCTGAAACATCATTGCCACTTCTCTTGCCTTTCCCACATTTCCTGTTGCAAAAACAATTTCGTTCATCTATTCTTCCTCACTGTTTGTCATGTCCTTTTTCAGTTCTTCCATCAGTTCCCTTACCACCTCAGCATTCTCCAGGGAAAACCCGGATATCCGTATTGCCGGAACCATGGCCTCCTCTAACAGCTGATCTTCAACATAAACTGTGGTAACATCCGTGATTCCATTTTTCTGATAGGCCTGCTCCATGCTTCGGCTTAAATCCCTGCTGTCATAATCAGGAAGGAAATACTCATCATTATACATAATAATTTCCTGCTGCTTTTCATACAAATCCTGATCAAAAATCAAAAAAGCATCTGCTCTGACTTCGTTGGCAAATGCCACATCATCCGAGTAAAACACCTTTGCAGTATCCATTTTAGTCAAAGCAGTCTGCTCTTCCTCCGTGAATCCCGAAATAACAATAATTTCACTATATTTTTGTGAAACATTCTCCGTTTTGACCTTCAGCTGATTTCCTTCCGTTTTAAAGGAGTACTCACAGACATTTTTCATTTGAATTTCCAGTTTTAACACATCACCCTGCTGCATGGTTTTAATTCCTGCCACTGCATTGGTATCTGCCACAACGCTGTCCTTTACCACTTCATCCTGACTCATTCCAGGCAAATAAAGAATGATTTCTTTTTTTTCCAAATCATCCTGGCTGTAGATATCATCCTTTTTGCAATGCTTTCCCAGTGTGACAGACAATTCGCCTTCTCTGGCGCCCTCTGTCACAAAACCAGCTTCCCTGAATTCGCTTTCTTCCGGTTCTTCCTGTGCAGTATCAATTGAAGCCACATCCTCTATTGGAAGCTCATCCTCTACCCATTTGTTGGTAAACCAGATGATTCCAAAAAAAATGCACAGGCATGTCAAAGACACTGCAATTACTATTTTTTCGCCCAACTTCGTCATTTATTGTCTCTCTTTGGCATGAGGTGTCTGCAATGCACACAGAGTCCTGATGCCTCCCATTGCTTATTTTCTATTTGACATCTTTGGCGGCTTTGGTCCCATATACTGATAATAATAGGTCTTAAGCATACCATTATACAGCTTTCTGTTTTTGTCAGCCTGCTTTCCGATGTCCTTTTGTGCATCCTCATAGGAAGTAATCAGATACATCGACCAGGAATCCAGAGCGCGGTACCGTTCTCCAATGGTTCTGTAAAGCTTTGGAAGATCCTTCTTATCCTCCAGACGCTCTCCATAAGGAGGATTCGTTATAATAAAACCATACTTTTTACTATGACTTAAATCCGCTACTCCTCGCGTCTGAAAGTGAATCAGCTTCTCCACTCCTGCAAGCGTTGCATTTTCTCTGGCTATTTTAACCATCTCCGGATCAAGATCGTATCCCTGTATGTCCGTTTCCACATTCAAATCTACCATTTCCTGCGCTTCATCCAGACATTCATACCACAGTTTAGAAGGAATCATATGCTTCCATTTAAATGCACGAAAATCGCGGCTCATTCCCGGTGCCATATTTGCAGCCATCATTGCTGCTTCAATAGGAAAGGTTCCACTTCCACAAAAAGGGTCCACCAGAATTCTGCTTCCATTCCATGGTGTCAGCATAATCAATGCCGCAGCAAGATTTTCCGCAATTGGTGCCTTTGCAGACAGTTTTCGGTAGCCACGCTTATGAAGTGAATCTCCCGTGGTATCAAGACCGACCGTCACTTCATCTTTATATAAAAATGCACGGACAGGAAAATACTCTCCACTCTCCTCAAACCAGCTCTTATGATACTTCTGCTTCATACGTTCTACCATGGCTTTTTTCATAATAGACTGAATATCTGATGAGCTAAACAATTTACTCTTAACACTCGCAGCCTTTGTAACCCAGAACTTTCCATCTGCCGGAATATATTCTTCCCACGGTAATGCCTTTGTTCCCTCAAACAAATCATCAAAAGATTCTGCATGAAAACTGCCAATTTTAATCAGCACTCTCTCCGCAGTACGCAGAAAAATATTTGCACGGCATACAGCATCCTCATCCCCGACAAAGGTGACTCTTCCATCCTCTACCTGACTGATATCGTATCCCAATTCAATTATTTCTTTTTTTAATACAGCCTCCAGGCCAAAATGGCATGGAACTATAATCTCCATTTTTCTCATAGTCTTATATTAAGTTCTGACACAAATACTGTCAATCAACTTTTTCTTTATGTAGCGGGGAGCTGTGGAATACAGCTCCCCAGGTTCCATTAGTCTTCGTTGTCCATGGAATCCTTTTCGTTGTTCTGTCTGTTCTGGTTGTTCTGTCTGTTCTGATTGTTCTGGTTGTTCTGCTTATTCTGGTTATTCTGATTGTTCTGGCTGTTGCTGCTGTCTTTAGAACTATCATTGTAACCGTTCTGGGACTTATTCTGCTCATTGTAATCATTTCTTGTCATGATTCATTCCTCCTATAGATGCTTTTTAGTTACATCTCTAGTATTTCCACCCGCAGAAAATATATTCTTTTTACTTTTGTTAAATTTTACCAAAAAACTACAGTGTTTTTTCTCTGTTTTTCTCAACCTGCCTCTTGAAAAAATGTGCCCGATGCAATATAATCTAATTACGGCAGAGCAAATCCCCAATTTTTCTGTCGAGATCTGATGTATTTATTTATACTCCCCGTAAATAGCCTATCACCCCTGATAGGCTATTTTACTGTCCTTTTTTTCACTTGTTCTGAAAATGCCGAATAATCATATAAATCAGTGCTACAGGGAGCAAAATTGGAAGTACAAATCTAATAAACAGACCCAGCAGTCCCATAAATAAGGAAGCAACAACAAGAACAATCAAAATAACTGCCAGCCAGAACAAAAAGCTATTCACTTGAAATTTAACGCCTTCACCGTGCTTTTCCGTGCTCGTTCCCGCTTCTTCCCATTCGACCTTTTCACCATTTATCGTGCCTGCCGTTTTCTGTTTCTCGGCCTCCACAATTGTCTTCGCAAGCAGTCTGGGATCTCCCAATTCTGCAAGCACCTGTTCCTCGCTTTTTCCACTGTTTATCTGCCCATCAATATAATCAGAATAATACAGTGAAACCTCCTGTAATTTTTCTGCTGTTACCTTTCCTGTCAGTGCTCTCTGTAAGCCTTCCACAAATTCATATTTACTCATTTCCAATCATTCACCCTGCTCTCCAACTACTAACCCAAAAGATCCATCCCAGATCCCTGGCTCATTTTCTTTTTATAGTAATCCGGTCGTTCCATCAGATCCGCCATCACATAAAAGCTTTCCAATACCAGTCTCTCTTTATTACAGGTACCAGTATTCTTCCCAATATCATGATACAGATTGTATTGCTCCATCTGCCAAACATACACATCCAGTAATGTGATACCACAGACATTTACCGTCCCCTGAAGCTCATGATTCTCAAGGTAAAAAACAAATTCCTCATAAAGCTTCTGTTTCTTTAAAAAGTATTCCCATAAACTGTCTCTTTTTTCCTGTTCCCAATGAGCATACTCTCCAAGCATCTGCAAGTACTCGTATGCCTTCATTTTGCTGCCATCTAAAATAATTGCCAAACTATCACATCCCATTTTATTTTTTACCAGTTTATCGCTGAAAGCCTTTCATGTCAAAAAGAAAAGAGCCTTTGCCAGATCTTTCCCCTTTAATCCTTCTTATTAATAAGTCTTCTGCATGTTTATTTCTCTGTCTGATGATTCTTACTCTCTTCATCCTCTTCTATTGGATTATTGTAATCAGCTCTGTTTCGTACATTCGCATGTTTACGAAGCATCTCCTCATCCTTCTGCTGCTTTTGAGTCTTTTCATCCTTTGACTGATCAACCCGCTTGAACACTTTTCTCACCGAAAAAGAGGAACAATATGCCAGAAGAGCAAATATAATAATCAGCCACAAATACCAGGTGCTTAAAATTATCACCGAATAGCGCAGAGAAAAGTAAAGTGGTGCGCCCCAGATTAAAACGATTTTAATCCATCCGCCCAAATTACTCAGCGAGAGCAAAAACGCATTTTTAAAGGTATTCCATAAGGAATTTTCGAATTTTGCAATCAGTGGAAACAGAAATGGAACTGCCAAAACCAAAAACGCACATTCAAGAACCATAAAAATCATATAAAATGTAGTCGCTCCACCTTCAAAATTTCCTATATAAATGTATTCTGCCCCGATTGCAGCCAGCATAGCCAGAATAATCAGCCAAGCACCGGTTGCTTTCTTAAAATTTTCTTTAAAGGCACGAAAATACCCCTTCATAATGGAGCTCTCATGATTCTCCAACATTTTCAAGGTCATGGAATACAGTGCTGTGAGAGATGCACCGATTGTAACAATCGGAATACTAGTAAGCACAAATAAAACATTCAATGCAAACAGATTTCCAAAAACATCCAATGCCTTCCAAAGACCTGAGCGCTGTTCCTCCTCCATATATGTTCCTCCTTTTTCTACTGTAATAAAATTCTACTGTAACAAAATCCTTCTTTATCAATATAAGCTCTTGCTTTCCATCTCTTCACATAAGCCCTTGATATCCACAGTCTCCACAGTTCCTGCTTTAGGTGTCAGCTGGCTGATTCCAGACTGTGAAACCCAGTTTTCCTGCATCGTTGGTAAAAGCTTCTCTGCGTTTTGTGCTGCCATATAATCAATTGCATAAGCCTTGTACTCCTGATCATCCAGCTTGTCCATACGCACAATCATATATCCCGCTTCAGTGGTAATTACATCGGAAATATCTCCCTCAGCCATGGCAGACACCACATCGTTCAGGCTCTGTTCATAAGCACCATCATAATTTCTCTCTATACCAGAGCAATATGCAATATTGTACTCATCCACCAGCTCTTCCATGGTCTTTTCTCCCGCGGCAGCCTTTGCCTGAAATTCTTGTGCAAGAGCCTTCTGGCTGGTCATCTCATCCTCTGTTAAAGCGACATTTTTTCCATCTGCGTCCTGCACTGCATTCCCATCTGCATCATATTGGATACTTGGGAACAATGCGTAGTAGACAGAATGAAATTTCAAATCACCATACTGGTCCGCATACTGTGTTTTATAATCAGCTGTCAGGTCAGAAATGGATTTATTACATAAAGCATTAATATATGTCTGTCTTTCAAACAAATTAATAACATCCTGCTTTTCAATTCCATAATTTTTGAAGAACTCTTCTCCAAAGTGACTGTAAAAGGAGTCCGCCATTGTCTGTGCCTTCTCCATATCCGAGTCGGCAACTTCCAGTCCCTCTGTCTTTTGTGCAAGCAGATATTCCACCGTCTCAAGCTCCAGCTGTTTCAACGTTGCATCCTGAATCGTTTTAGTCATATTCTCATCTACAGACGCAGCTGCCGATTTATTGTTAAAACAGTATTGAATCAAATACAAATAGTAGTCTGTCATTGTTATATCATAATCTTCAATTGACAGGATTACGCTTTGATTTGAACCATCTGTTTTCTTTTCCGTACCTTCAGATTCACTTTCTACAGCTTCTGTACCATCCGTTTTACCACATCCAGTCAGAAGACAGGTTCCCAGAAGAGACACACACAAAAGCAGTGTCAATCCCTTTCTCCTCAAACTGCATTTTCGTTTCCGAAACTTTTTTTCCATAATAATACTCTAACCCTTTCTGATTTTAGAACGCCCTCTAATTATAGAACACTTTCTTAAGAAATAAAAGTGCAATCATACAGGCATTTTCCCCATACAATTACACTTTTATTTTATCTTTTCATAAAAATTTCACATTTAACAACAGACATTCTAAGTATATTACTCTTTTACACCACCAAGTGAAACACCGGCAACAATGTATTTTGATAAGAATAAGTATGCCACAAAAATTGGAATAACTGTAATTAACAGACCTGCATAAATCTCACCAAAGTCACGCTTTTTATCATTGGATTTCAAGCTTTCAACGAACATTGGCATGGTTCCCTTCTGCTGCTCAGTTGCTAACAGAATAGAAGGTGTATACAGGTTGTTCCAGGATGCAACGAATGCAAAAATTGCCTGAGTTGCCATCGCTGGTTTTAATAATGGAAGTGCAATCTTATTGAAGATACCAAACTCGCTGCCACCATCAATTCTTGCTGCTTCAATAATCTCAACGGAAAGTCCGCCCTGCATATACTGTTTCATAAAGTAAACAGTCGTAGGTGCTGCCATTGCCGGTAAAATCAATGGTAAATAGGTTCCATACATATGTGTAATGGAACAAACCTTAATTAAACCTACGATGGAAACCTGAGTAGGGATCATCATAATTGCATAAATAAATCCCCAGGCAACATTCTTTAATTTGAAATTATAAACGGTTAATGCATAAGCTGTTAATGAAGCAAAATAAATCTGTAACAATGTTGTAGGAACAGTAACAATTAAACTGTTTAACAATGCTCTCCAAAGAGAAACAGAAGATGTTGCATTTGATTTTGCAATCAGGTTCACATAGTTCTCAAGGAAATGTGTTCCTGGAAGCATGTGAATTCCCTGTTTGATAATATTTGATTCCAATGTTGAGTTAATAATCAAAATATAAAAAGGGAAAATACTTAATGCACACAATAAAATGCAGATTACATACCTGAAAATTTTAGTACCACTCACTTTTTTCATTTTTGCATCCCTCCCTTAATTCTTTTCTGATGTAAGCTTATAGAATACTAAACTTACAGCTAATGTTAAGATGAACAGGATTACGGAGTAGGTTGCTGCTCTTCCGTAGTTCTGAGATGCACCGGCACTAACGTACTGCTTAATCAGCATAACGATAGTCTTTGTTGATTCAACGCTCTGTGTTCCAATGGTTACAAGTGGAGCACCAGGCTTGTTGTTATTAAACAGCTGCGGAATATCATACATCTGCAGACCACCAATAGCCGAAGTTACCAATGTGAACTGAAGAATTGGTTTTAACAGAGGTATTGTAATACTGAAGAACTGCTGTCTTGAATTAGCACCATCTACCATGGCGGCTTCATATAAAGCAGGGTTGATTCCCAAAATACCTGCAATCAAAACAACCATTGTATTTCCATACCACATCCAGAACAAAATAAACGAGATAACAAACAGAGCTGAGAATCCTCTACTCATAATGTTTCCATCCTTAGCCCATCCCAATTTAACAAGGATAGAGGTAATGGAACCCTGTACGTCAAATAAGCTGTAGAACAAAACGGCGATTGTTGCAGCCGTAATAATATTTGGCATATACATAATAACTTTATATGCACCCTGGCCCTTTAACTTGTTTCGGCTGTCTGTAAACCAGGCTGCCAAAAGAAGCGATAAAAGAATCTGAGGGATAAAATTCAAAATCCAGATGACTAATGTAACAAGGATTGCTTTCCAAACCTCGACACCGCCACCAAAAGCATAATTCATATAGTTGCCTAAACCAATAACCTGAACAACCTTATTTCTTCCAAATTTCTGGTCATAGACAAAAGATTTAAATATTGTATATAACAGTGGATAAAATTGAAATACTAAGAAAGTAACAAAGAACGGAACCAGGAAGATCATTCCATATTTTCCGTACTCTACTGTTTTATTTTTTTTATTTTTCACGCCATCACTCCCAATCAGTAATTGTCAGCACCAAACACCAAGTAAATATCCTATGTAATTCTTTTCAAAAAAACTATGCACCGATATGCATTAACATATCGATGCATAGCATAATCACTTAATCAGATAATTATAAATCAAATTATTCTACAGTGATGTAGTCATACTGAGATGCTACTTCATCTTTTACATACTGAATTGCTTCTTCAGCGGATGTATATGTACCACTGTTGTAAGCTTCAGATGCTTTGTCCATGATTGTCTTTAATGCAGAATCTAAGTATGTAGCATTGCTTAAGTCGATCTTTGTAGCAGCTTCTGCCCAAGTCTCAACTGGGTTCTGTCCACCAAGGATATCAGCAGCACCTTTACCGTCAGCGATGATCTTAGCTACAGCTTCTTTGTTGTTTACAAAGTCCATAGTCTCATCTTCGATTGTGTACATGATATCGGAATCACAGCAAAGTGAGTAGATTAAGAATGCACATAATTCTGGGTTTGGTGTGTCTTTACCAACTGCTACATAAGTTCCGCCCCAATGATAGGAAACAGGACCAGCGCAGACTCTCCAATCACCATATGTGCTTGTAGCGCTGTCTTCTGTTGTAGCCATACACCAGTAAACGAACCATGTACATCCGAAGTATCCAAATACATCACCTTCGAAGTTTGCTGACCATCCGTCAGACCACATAGAAGTTTTTGCTGTGTACTCTCCGTCGTAAAGTTTTTTAGCTGTCTCGAAGTAATCTGTTACAGAGCTGTCAAGAGATAATGTCTCAGAACCATCTGCAGCGATTGTTACCCAAGGCTGTGTCTGCTGATCATAGATAGCATATTTAACATCATCTGGTCCGGAAACCATGCTGTATCCTGCTGCTTTCATTGTATCAGCTGTTGTAAAGAATGTATCCCAATCACTTACATATGCCTGAACATCGTCTGGCTCAGAAACGCCAAGAACTTCTTCAGCGATGTCTGAACGATAAGCGAAACATCCAGGTGTTGCCTGCCATGTTAAAGCTTTTAACTGTCCGTTGTATGTAGCGTAATCTTTTGTATACTGATATGCATTTGCATACATTTCATCAGTGATACCGATGTCAGCTAAAGCGATTGTCTTGCTGTCATCCTCTGTGTAGTATTTTGCTACATCATTATCAGCTGCGATCAAAGAAGGATATTTGTCTCCAGCTTCCATTGCTGTATCAACAGCTGTCTGGTATGTACCATCTGTTCCGGATACACCAAGGTTTACGTTCTCAACGTAATCAGCATATTCTGGATGTGCATCTAAAACATACTGTAAACGGCTACCGAACTCATCGTTCCAGGAGTAAGCGTAAATCTTCATGGAATCATCCCAGCCATCTGTGCTAGGTGCTTCCATTGTTGCAGCTTCAGCTACTTCGTTAGTATCTTCTACTGCTGGCTCCTCTGTTTCTGTCTCTTCTTCAGCAGCTGGCTCCTCAGCTGTCTCTTCTGTAGCTGCTGGTTCTTCAGCTGCAGGTGTGCTTCCGCATCCAGCTAACAGGGATGCTACTAAAGCGGTAGAAAGTAATACACTTAATAATTTCTTTTTCATTCTCTTTGTTCCTCCTCTAAAGATTGTTTGAAAATAAGTGTGTTAATAGTTTGCATTTATAAAAAGCCACGCTCAATGGCTAAATGCCACATTTGTCAATGTGCTTTCGGTTACAAATTATGTACATTTTGTTCACAACCTGTTTCCTTCGACGCTTTTAACTTTATAACATTTTATCCAAATTGGCAAGGGTTTTCTTGTATTTTTTGTACACTTTAACCCTTTTTGTTACTATTTCACAGTTTTGGCGTGCTCTTTTGTGCACTTTTGTACACATTTCGTTCATATTTTATTCATATTCGTGCCATCCATTTTTACGTGTGCGTGCACTGTATTTTTCAGCAAAGAAAGCACGTAAATATGTCCTGTTTTCTCTTGATTTTATATAGTACTTTCGCTATAATTTCCCTATGGATTGCCTTTTGGTTTGGGGCCTATCCTAACAATATCAAACAATCACATATTGAAAGGACATTGAATTATGAAATTTGGTTACTTTGACGATGACAACCGCGAGTATGTCATCACCACTCCGAAGACTCCACTTCCCTGGATCAACTACCTTGGATGTAATGAGTTCTTCTCTCTGATTTCCAACACCTGCGGTGGCTATTCTTTCTATAAAGATGCAAAGCTGCTCCGCATTACCCGTTACCGCTACAACGATGTTCCTGGTGATATCAACGGCAAATACTTCTATATAAAAGATGGCGATACCGTTTGGAATCCAGGCTGGAAACCTACCCAGACAGAGCTTGACAGCTATGAATGCCGTCACGGTATTGGTTATTCCCGTTTTACAGGCTCCAAGAATAATGTAGAAGCATCTGTTCTCACCTTCGTTCCAATGAACGATACCTGTGAAGTAAGCCAGGTAACACTGACCAACAAATCTGACAGTGTGAAAGAAATTAAATTATTCTCCTATGTAGAATGGTGTCTGTGGAATGCAGACGAAGACCTTCGAAACTTCCAGAGAAACTTAAGCACTGGCGAGGTTGAAGTTATTGGTTCAACAATTTATCACAAAACAGAATACAGAGAGCGTCGTAATCACTATGCTGTTTACTCTGTTAATACGAAAGTAGACGGTTTTGATACAAGCCGTGATGCTTTCCTCGGTTCCTACCGTGGAGCCAATGATCCTGAGGTTGTTGCCAACGGACAGGCTACCAACTCCATGGCCAGCGGATGGTCTCCAATCGCTTCCCATCAGATCAATGTTACTCTTGCTCCTGGTGAATCCAAAACTTTTGTGTTTGTTCTTGGTTACTGTGAGAACCCGGATACAGACAAATGGGAAGCTCCCGGCGTGATCAAAAAAGATCCGGCCAACAAAATGCTTGCAAAATACCAGACAGATGCTGATGTAGCAAAAGCTTTTGAAGAGCTTCAGACATACTGGGATGGTCTTCTTTCCAAATACACTGTGAAATCTTCCAATGATAAGGTTGACCGTATGGTTAACATCTGGAACCAGTACCAGTGCATGGTAACCTTTAATATGTCACGTTCCGCTTCCTATTATGAATCGGGAATCGGCCGTGGAATGGGATTCCGTGATTCCTGCCAGGATTTACTCGGTTTTGTTCATCTGATTCCAGAACGTGCAAAAGACAGAATTATCGATATTGCTTCTACTCAGTTTGAAGATGGCAGCGCTTATCATCAGTATCAGCC
>CAZUCI010000060.1:6492-6978 GCA_964619485.1 uncultured Lachnospiraceae bacterium | reverse complement strand
TTACCAAAAAGGGAAATGCCGATATTGGATCCGGTTTCAATGATGATCCATTATGGCTCATTGCCGGAACCTCTGCTTACATCAAAGAAAGTGGAGATATGTCCATTCTGGATATTATGGTTCCATTTGATAATGATGAGAGCAAGGCTACTCCATTATTAAATCACTTAAAACGTTCCTTTGATTACATTGTTAATCACAAAGGACCTCATAACCTTCCATTAATCGGTCGTGCTGACTGGAATGACTGCTTGAACTTAAACTGCTTTTCCGAGCATCCAGGTGAATCCTTCCAGACCTTTGGACCTAGTGAAGGACCAGTCGCTGAATCCGTATTTATCGGTGGTATGTTTGTGAAATATGGTCAGGAATATGCTGATCTGTGTGATCTTGTTGGCGATAAAGCGGAAGCTGATTATGCCCGCGCTGAAGTAGAAAAGATGAACAAAGCTCTTCTTACCGACGGTTGGGATGGCGAATGGTTCG
>CAZUCI010000060.1:0-6482 GCA_964619485.1 uncultured Lachnospiraceae bacterium | reverse complement strand
CTTATGACGCATACAGCCATAAGGTTGGTTCCAAAGAATGTGAAGAAGGACAGATTTTCATCGAGCCACAGGGCTTCTGTGTTCTTGCCGGTGTCGGTGTTGAAACCGGCGAAGCTAAAAAAGCTTTAGATTCCGTAAAAGAAAGACTTGATACCAAATATGGTGTTATGATTTTACAGCCTGCTTACACCAAATATCATCTCGAGCTTGGTGAAGTATCCTCTTATCCACCAGGATATAAAGAGAATGCCGGTATCTTCTGCCACAACAATCCATGGGTATCCATCGCTGAAACAGTGATTGGCCGTGGAGACAGAGCTTTTGAGATCTATCAGAAGACCTGCCCTGCTTACGTAGAGGAAATCAGTGAAATTCACAGAACAGAGCCTTATGTATATGCACAGATGGTTGCCGGACGTGATGCAAAATTCCATGGTGAGGCAAAGAACTCCTGGTTAACAGGTACAGCTGCCTGGACATTTGTTAATATCTCCCAGTACATTCTGGGTGTAAGTGCTACACACAAGGGTCTCTCCATTAATCCTTGCGTTCCAAAGAATTTTGGCGATTTTGAAATCACTCGTAAATTCCGCGAGGGTACATACAACATCAAGGTTGTAAATCCTGATAATGTAGAAAAGGGAGTTGCTTCCATGACCGTTGACGGAACACCTGTTGATGGCTGCATCGTTCCTTATGTTGCTGGAAAGACCTCTTACGACGTTGTTGTTACAATGGGCTGACTTCATTTGATTTAAACCACATAAAAGGGAGCTGCACAATGTGTGCGGCTCCCTTTTCTTATTTTTCTCTTTTCAATTGAGGTTAAATATACGCTTTCTACATAAGTGGTGCCAAAAGACGGAATACTCTTCCAATCATACGCATATACAGTGGAAGCTTTTTGTAATCCTCCGGATAAAATCTCTGGCATTTTTCAAAGGTTTTTCTGAAATCGGCCTTCATCTGTGACAGTGCAGGACTTTTATACATAAAGGTTGCACATTCATAATGCTCATACAGACTTCTGAAATCCAGATTAATGGTACCAACCACACCTCTCACATCATCTGATAAAAACATTTTGGCATGAACAAATCCAGGCGTGTACTCATATATTTTAACACCGGCTTCCAGAAGCTGCATATAATAGGTATGTCCTATACTGAAGGTAATCTTTTTATCCGGGATATGAGGCATAATAATACGGACATCCACACCTCTCTGAGCCGCAAATCTAAGTGCTGTGATAATCTCATTTTCCGGCACCAGGTAGGGCGTCATAATATATACATAATTCTGTGCCTTGCTCAGGATATCAATATAGATTTCCTCTGCAACATCTTCCCCATTACACGGGTCGTCATCATAGGGCATAACATAACCAACTTCTCCGGATAAATCAGGTGCAGCATCCACATTCAGATACTTTCCGTAATCTTCGCTTCCACGCTCCGTCATATTCCATATTTGAAGGAACATTGCGGTAAAGCTTTTCACTGCGTCTCCTTCCAGTTTGACAGCAGTATCCTTCCAATGACCAAAGCGCACAATCAGATTCATATATTCGTCCGCCAGATTGATTCCACCATTGTAGGCAACCTTTCCGTCGATTACAAGGATTTTCCTGTGGTCACGGTAATTCTGATGAGAAGATAAAAGTGGAATTACCGGCGAAAAGGATTTTGCAAGAATCCCTTTTTCCCGCAGCTTTCTTGAATAATGTATTGGAAGATTCAGCATTGCACAAAATCCGTCATACATAACACGAACTTCCACTCCTGCTGCCGCTTTTCTCTCCAGAACCTCAAGAATCTGATCCCACACTTTTCCAGGAGCAATAATAAAGTACTCCAGAAAAATAAATTTTTCTGCTTTTTCCAGTTCCGGCAGAAGATCTCGAAGCTTCTCTTCTCCACAACTGAAATACTTTACCTTAGTCTTATCATAGATTGGAAAGCCATTGATATTCTGAATATAATAAGCAATATCTGCTACTGGCTCTTTTTCTTCCACAATACGCTCCAGCGTGTCCAGATTTGGTTGAAGAAATGGTGCAGTCTCTCCAATTCTCTGATGAAGTGCCTTCTTTGTTCCATATCTGGCAGGATTAATCTGAATAATAATATACAAAAATATACCAAACAGCGGAAACGCACACAAAAATATCATCCAGGTCATCTTAAATGCCGGATTATCATTGCTGTTAATAATACCTATCACCAGAATTGCTGCAAGAATATTCAATGAGTACATCACAATCTTGGAATAGTTTCCCATCCAGCTGAAAACGCCAAACAGAAAAAGTGCCTGAATCATCACCAACAGCGCCGTGAGCATAACGCGGCTGAATACCAGCTTAATCAGTGCCTGCAAACTTCCATGTCGAATCTTTACTGCCCGACTTCGTATTCTTACTTTTCCTCTCTCGAATTTCTCACCCATTATTTTCCCCTTATAGCGAAATTATTATTTTTACCTGTTCCACTTTATCTTTTAATGACTATCCTATCTTAACATAATTTTCAAAAAATGTTAAATTATGCTTTTTCTGCCTTCTTGTATATGGAAAGCTTTTTCTTTTTATGTAATAATAGATTTATATTACAGACATGTATAAAAAACATATAAGAAATTCACTTTGGGAGAACATGGAACATGAAGGGTTATCTTTCCATCGGAAAAGTATCAAAGCTAAAACATGTAAGCATAAAATCCTTACGATATTATGACGAAATAGGCATTTTCAAACCGGCTTTAACAGATCACACCACCGGCTACCGCTATTACAGGGAAAACCAGCTTTATCTTCTTGACGCAATTTCTCTCTGCGTTGAACTGGGGATTCCATTGAAAGACATGAATCAATATAAGGATGTCTCCGGTAGTCCTGATTTGCTGCGTCTGTTGGGCGACAGTAAGGTTATAGCAGAGAACCGTATCCGTTCCATGTATCAAAAGCTGGAGCAGCTGCAGTCTGTTATTCATGCTGTAGAAAATAAACAGCCGCTGGCGCTTCCGACAGGATGTCATCACCGAATGCTTCTGTCACGTACAGTTCTTACCATTCCTTTTGATGAATATACGGATATGGAGCATTACAACCCCAAGCTTCTGTCGCTCTTTGTTTCCGCGCAGCGCATGGGACTGGCCGCTTCCTATCCCTCGGGGCTGATTTATGATTATCATAATGGAAAAGTAACTAAATACGTCTTCCTGCATGTTGCACCCCTGGCAGAAAATGCTGCTGGTGACTGGGGCCGTCAAATTGAAGGACTCCGCACACTTCCATCCGGAAACTACATCTGCCATCAGTCCAAAGGCCACACCATTGAGGGTGCCGCCGACATCTTCGCCCTCAGTGCGAAGGAGCTCAAAAATGTCACTTTTATTGAAACTGATTTATTAAAAGAAGAGACAGAAAAAACAGATATGACCTTTGAGCTGCAAATTTTAGCATAAATACTTGCCAGAGGCTTCTGCCCCTGACATTATTTTCCTGTCAGCATCTCATAGGTAACCCCATATTTGACCGCAATATCTCTTGCATAAGACATTCCCTCCGGTGGTGCAAGTTCAATCTTAAAGGAACGATTTTTTCCATCTGTCTTTACAACCAGCGATGCTGCCTTTCCCTTCTCGCTCTGTGCATTCACTTCGTCCAATTCGAAAGCCAGCTTATGCATATGTGTGTTGTAAATCGTTCGTACGCCCTTTTGTAAAATCGCTTTAATGGAATCCTTTGCAATATAATAACCTTCCTCAAAGGAAGTGGTCGAAAAGGTCTCGTTCAACAGCAGCAGACTTTCTTTGGTGCAGTTTTCATACATATCTTTAAATCTGGTACATTCCTCTCCCAGTCTTCCAAGATCCATGGTTTTATCTTCATCCGCCGGAAAATGGGTGTAGATGCAATCTACCGGAACATAGGAAAATTCTTTTCCCGGAACAAAAATTCCTCCCTGTGCCAAGACAAACAACTGACCAATCGCCTGGGTAATCGTCGTTTTTCCACCACGATTTGCCCCTGTCAGAATATATACTAAATGTTCTCTGCTGAAATCCAAATCGTTATATACAATGGATTTTGCTTCGGTTTCACCCGCAAAGGTTAATTTTAAGTTGTAAATTTCCTTTGCCTGCATAGACAGTAATGATGCGTTGCTTTCTTTCTCTGTTAAGATTTCTCCAATTTCATTGTCCAACACATTAGCCTTTGAAACCAGGAAGCCCTGCCCGGACATTTTTTCAATATACTCCGCAAACTTAATATAGTACATAAACTCAGGAATCAAATCCGTCATCCTGGTAATCGTAACCGTAACATATTTAGACAACACTTCTCTCAGCTTACGAACCGTTAAACTCAACATCTGATCCACTACTTTTGACATATAATGTGTTGATTCTTCCGTTCCTTCGTTTTCAGGAATATTGACAATGGAAGCCCTCACACGATTATCCATAAAAGGCGTACTCTGCATTGCTGCAAAACCGGCCTGCTTCTCCAGCTTTTCAAATGGAATTATGCCTTCTTTTTCAATTGGGTGAAAATGCATATCTCCATTCCACTCTGTTCCCTCATGTAAACCATCTTTTACTGCCAGTGCCTGTGCAAAATTGGAAACAATATTAGAATTTTTGAAGGGTTTGTTATTTACCGAAATCAGACCAATTGAACCTGCTTCAAAGCGCTCATTCACATTGATTCCCACCGTCACGCTTCTGATATCAGAGGTTGTTGCCTTTAATCCCTCTATATCCTTTTTCATCTGTGCAAATAGGGCATCCTCATATATTTTTTCTACATATCTATGCAATTCCTTCAATCCGTCTGAATGAATTTCTTCTGCACTTAAGCATTCCCTGATTGCTTCGACGCACTTAATATAGTCATTGATTTCCTCTAATCTGTGTAGCAAATCCCACAAGCTTGCTTTTTTATCATAATCTCTCTTGAAGCTTCCATAATCCTTCAAAAAACGAACCTGATCAAGGAGTTCCATCATGCGATTACGCATCTTCGGCATCTTCAATATATCTGCAAACACTTCCTGTCTGAATTTTGCGACCTCAGCATTGCCGGTCATTTTGGAAATAACAGACAGAATCATTCTCTGTTCGTTTTCCTTTGGCGTCAGCTTCTGACAGATTGCATCCAGTCCCAGGTCGTGACAGGTTGTCTCAGATAGTTCTTTATATTTCACACCCTCTATTGGAGGAAATAAAATGCTGATTCCTTCTATGTTCATTGGATTGCCTCCCCACGATTTCTATGTGCTGATTTACCACATGATATTACTGCCTTTTCTATTTCCTGCTTTCCTCAAGTTCAGCTCGCAATCTTAATAGCTCTGCTTCTGCATCATCAGCCCGTTGTTTCTCGCGAAGTGTATTTGCCTGCTCTTCCATTCGACCTTCCATACGTCCTTCCATTCGACCTTCCATACGTCCTTCTTCTCTAATCCAATTTGTATACTTCTTTTCATCAAATTCTGTAAGTAACATAGAATACACCTCGCCTTCTTCACGAAGCAATAAATCCTGAAGCAGATTTTCTTTTCCTGCCTGTTTTATTGCCTCATGAATTGCTTCTCTCAAATCCGGAATTTCTTTCTTACATTCATTTAAGATTGCAACAAATCTAGAATATTGATACAAGCGAGAACTCTTATCAAGTAATGCCTGATTGTGTCCAAAGTTAATATTAATCATCCTTGCTGTACATTCCAGGCATGGCTCCACATCAGTTCTTGCATATGCATCTGACAATTTCAATATCTGTTCTTCCGGAATTTCTTTACTTCCGTTGTAAAAAACCACAAACTGTGGGGTCGGAATTTTTACCAGAGTTTTTCCATATATACTGGCACTTTGTTGATTAACGTAGTTTTCGTATTGTCTTGCCAAATACATTAGCCCTCTAAGCGGCATATTTGGATTCACAGTACTTTGATGCTCATATAAATTCAAAACATCATCAATCAAAAATGACAAATCATTTTTCATTGACAAATAAAGAACATCATCCATAGTATAGCAAATAATTTCATCCTCATCTGTGTAATTACTTCCATTCAACGCATTATAAAGCTCCAACTGATATTTCTTCTCGTTGAATGCTGCTCTGAACAAACGGTCCTTCACATTCCGCTTGGGAAAGATTCTTTCTGTAATTCTACGTAAGAATCCCTTGTTTTCCAGTATCCGTACCTCTTTCGTCTTTTGCATAGGCAATTCTCCTTTTTATATTGAGGAGAACAACACTATAAAAGAACTGCTCTTTATCGGTCTCTCCTCTGTTTAGTTTTTCATACAGGGGATTTGTAACCGAACGGTTTAGAAGTTTCCCAGATATGTAATTTCAGTCTACCAAAATAGTATTTTAATGTCAATAAAGCGAATGAAATTCCACTAAAAAAGGAATCCTCTAAATAAAAGGATTCCTGATTAAAAATATAAGCGTGCGTTAGAGGATTCGA
>CAZUCI010000059.1:0-19814 GCA_964619485.1 uncultured Lachnospiraceae bacterium | reverse complement strand
ATCATATTGTTCAACTTTAGTAGCAAGTCTTAAGTTATATGAAAAAGTTATCCCTATAATTACAACTGTCAATATTATTCCAAATACAACTGTAACAATTGAAACAATCGCTTTTTCTAGTTTTCTTTCATGATGAATTTTCATGTATGATGATAATTTCCATGATACAACTATTATTTCACATATCCAACAGATACATAAAAGGCTAGATATGATATTTGCACTTTTTGGAATATAATACCATTTAAAAAACTCAGATATTCTAAGCACCATGAACAATATTGTTATTACCGCCAATAATATTGTACAAATAAAACTTAATTTCCCAATAATTTTCAATTTACTACCTTCTCAATTCTATTTTAATCTTGAATAGATATTGTAAATAAAGTATACGAATAAATAATACGACAATACAGACGACATAATTATAACATGATGAACTAATGTAAACTAGTTATATTTTCTAATTAAACAGTTGATTTTTTACAGATGAGCCGGTTATGCGGCTTTTTTTTGTCCTATATTTTCCCTTATGAACGTTAAATACAGGTCAGGCTTCTCAGCAATAAAGAGCTCTGTTCCCTCTTTGGCTGTTCCTGCTTCCAGAATATTGTTAAAATTTCCAGAGGCAAGAGCATTCACCAGAACCCTTCTTGCGAATTTTGCATCCTCGATAATTAAAATTTTCTTTTCCATAATTTTTACTTCTCCTTTTTCAACGCAAATTTGATTCCCTTATCCCATTACATTCTCTGACAACTATATCCCTGATATAAATGCTTTATATTTATCAAAGTCTGAAATAACACAGTAATAAACAGAGCGGTCACTTTCTTTGGAGACAAATTGTCCCTTAACATTCAGCCATTTAATCTGGCCAGCTGGAAGTCTGGTTCGAAAAATAACCTCAAATTCCAGATTTTGTTTCTTCGCCCCGAAAATTTCTTCTTTCACCCTTGTGCGGTCTTCATCTACGATTCCCTTTAACACGGAAAAGCCGCGAAACTTGATTCGTTCCTCTCCACGTATCCCGAGCATAAGATAATACCCCTCATTGAGATAAGACAGCTCAAAACGTCCATCATCATAAATATTACCAACGCAAATACCAATCTTTGTACTGTCAAGCAGCTGTTTCATTCCATTCTGTGCTTCCAGTGCCCCTGTCTCATCCGAAAGATACTGAACAATAGCCTCTCTGTCATTCCATTTTATCTTTCTTCCCCGAATATGAAAGTATTTATCTCCGATATTCACGTGTGCATCACTGAATTCAGCTTCCACCACACCTATTTTCGGACATGCCTCACATGGGTGTTTTGTTCCAAACAAAAATTCATAGCAGGTTGTATTCATCCCTGTCTTAAATTTTCTTCCAAAATATTCCTCCGCCTTATGATTTGCATAAAGCAGCTCATGTCTTTCCATATCCGCAACATATACTGCATTGTTGGAATCATCCACCAGCTGGCAAATAGAATCCCGTTCAACAGAATAAAGATTGCTTTTCGGTACGCGAAGCCCCTCCTTATGCCCCTGCGTCAGCAATGCCTTCAGGCTTCTCCTGCACTGTCTGGACACCCCTTTGTCCTCTGCCAGTTCACAAAGCTTCTTCAACGTCTTTGTCCTTGGGATAGAATTATCTGATTCCCATCTGCTCACAGATTTCGTACTGATATTCAGTTTGCTGGCCAGTTCGGCCTGCGTAAACCCAAGCTCTTTGCGAAAGATTTTTAAAGATTCGCTTACCTTCATATTATAATTTATTCCTTTGCGATTATTAAACGTCCATATAAATGTCTACATAACTATTGTAATTATAGTACTAATAGTAAAAATATGCCAGTCATATTTCTTTTGATTATACCTTTCGTCTTCTGCTATTGCTTTTTTCTACCTTTGCTTTCTTCTATTGGCTTTCCCCTGACAGCCTCCTGTAAATTGTGGTTCCGTCGCATCCAACCGGGCAGCTTTGTATTGCTTCAACTATTGGTTGAATTTCTGATATATCAGCTTCCAGTTCATCTGCAATTTTTTCCACTGATTTTCCCTTTTGAAGCTTACGCTGTATCAATTCGATGCGGACAACTTCTCTTCCTTCTTCTCTTCCTTCTTCTCTTCCTTCTTCTCTTCCTTCTTCTCTTCCTTCTTCCAGCCCTATGTCTCGTCCTTCCTCAATCCCCTGTGCAAGCCCCTTTCTTCTTGCTTCCTGCAATTCAGAGTATCGGATCGCTTCTTCATATTTTTCCGCTAACATTGCTAACATCTCCTCCTTGTTCTTCGACATATTAGAAAGTTCCTGTCTGATGTCACCAAATTCTTTCCTGGATTTTGCCAAATTAACAGCAAACTCACTGTTTACATCCGCCATAAACGCCAGCCAACAGCCCAATTCACTTTTCTCTTTGGGACATTTATTTTCCGATACCATTTTCAAGCACTTGTTCAACTCAATATAAACAATCCTTGCTATCATTGGTAACTCTATCCCTGTATCTGTGTAATCCTGCTTGTAGTGAATAAAACTGCTGTTCTCCTTAAAAATCGAGGGACTTTCTTTCATAAATACGACCCCATAAGTCATAGGTATCTCAGAAAAATCCATCTCAGATTTCTTTTCCCCCTCCATAACCGAATACTGAAGCATAATGATATCCGAGGTATAAACATTCATTCTATTTACAATAAACTCCTGTGCAGCAGCCTGCATTTCTGCATTTACGATACCACGGTTTTTTAATCTGGCAAGAATATCCACAATGGTTTTTTTGCAATAAATAGACGCTTTCGCCGATTCGCCCTTTAAAGACCCAAGTATAGACATATCCTCCTGGAAAATCAGCTCAAGAATCCGGGACAACCGTTCTGGGTGAACATCAGGGTCCAAAGTTTTTTTCGCTCCCACGTCACCAAACATCTGTGGTACAATTTCTCCACTTTCTATCCGCTCAAACTCCTTGCGGATATTCTGTGGCACAAGCTCAATCAGCTCTTGATAACGTTCTTCAATTGTTTTTTCATACACGTTTTCTCCTTTGATTATAAATAGAATGTGGAATTTCTACAAGTCTGAATGACTTGTTTTGTGGCAGGATTTGCCGGAAATTGTAGTCTTAAGAAAACTACGGATTTAGAGTACCATATATTGCTATGGTTTGCAACGGTTTAATGTTTTTCATGTTGTTTTTTCATGTTGTATATCTATCAAAAAGGTCGTCCAAAGACGACCTCCCATAATCTCCGCTATAGTCATAAAAATTTTTCCTCTATTCTTCAATCAGTTTTCGCTTTCTCTCAATCATCTCATCAATTTTATCCATATAGATACCAACATCCTTCACATTATCCGCACGCTCGATTCTGCCATCGGGAAACACTCTTTTGGAGATACTTCCGGCTCCAAGCGCCATAATTGTCTGCATTTCCTCCATAATTAAAATGTTATATATACCAAATTTGCCTTCCCTTGCATATCCAACATTTTCAAAATTGCCGGACATATTCTTTTGACGATAAAGATAATATGGTAACAAGTCCATGTTTCTTGCTCCTGCTGCCGCGATATCCATGGTCTCATCCGTATTATTCAGATGAGAAATACCATTCTCTTCAATCCATCGATTCAGTCTGGATGCTCTCTTGATTGCCAGTGAATGAACCGTCAGACTATCCGGGTACAGCTTTGTAATCTCAGAGATTGTTTCCCTTACATCCTCTGCATCCTCCCCAGGTAAGCCAAGGATAATATCCATATTGATATTGTCAAATCCAACCTCTCTTGCCAGCGCAAATGCTTTTCTGACCTGTTCCACCGTATGCTGTCTCCCAATAAGCCGCAGGGTTTCATCCTTCATCGTCTGCGGGTTAACCGATATGCGGGAAACACTATGCTTTTTCAAAACACGAAGCTTCGCCTCTGTAATACTGTCTGCTCTGCCAGCCTCCACCGTAAATTCCAGAATATGGGATAAATCAAAATGTTCCTCAATGGCACTGATTAACCGGTCCAATTGCTCTGCCTCCAGCGTGGTCGGTGTTCCACCACCAATATAAACGCTGTCCAGATACTTATCCCGATACGCTTCTGCTACAAAATCCATTTCTTTCATAACGCAGTCAATGTAACGCTCCACCTGATTTTTGTATACACAGATTGGATAGGATGTGAAGGAGCAGTACAGACAGGTGGTCGGACAGAAGGGAATTCCTATATACAGGCTGTAACCATCCTCTATATGCAAAGGCGACAGCAATGCTTTTTCTCTCTTTGCAATTTCAATAGAAAGCTTTACTTTTTCCTCGCTGACAAAATGCTCTGTTTTCAGAAAAGATGCGATTTCTTCCTCACTCTTTCCCTCTCCAAGCATATTCATAGGCAGCTTTGTCGGACGAATACCAATGAGATTTCCCCACGGAAGCTCTTTTCCCGTCACCTCTGTCATCACCTGATAATAAAAAGACTTCAGCTTATTTTTGTAGGTGCCATCGATATGCGCTCCCTCATTTACTACTGCCTTCGGAAGTTTTTCTCCAAATTCAAATCTCTTTTCTCCCACCAGAATATGAGGTTTTTCATCCTGTAAAAAAAGGCTGATTTTAGCCTGTTCTCTTAATTCCGCCATGGTTTCTTCCTTGGATTCCGGCGATAAAATTCTCACACTGTCCTCCGAAAAAAAAGATTTGGTCAGAGAATGAATATCATAATCCAGTCTGGCTGTATCTATATATACTACTAACATCTGTTTACTCCTATTTGTTCTGACTGTCTGCCGACTTACTGGCAAAATGGATTGTACTGTTTCTCATGGCCCACTGTAGTTGAGTCTCCATGTCCCGGGAAAATCTTTACCTCATCCGGAAGCACAAAGATTTTTTCCTTTACCGCATGAATCAGCTCACTGTAAGAGGATGTTGGGAAATCCGTTCTTCCAATGGATTCTTCAAAAAGAGTATCTCCACTGATTAAAAATCCTGCTTCTTCAAAATAGTAGGCGCAGCCGCCCTTCGTATGTCCTGGTGTAGCGATTACCCTACAGGAAATACCCGCATTCTCAATAACCTCGCCATCCTTTAACAAAACATCCGGTGTAACGGTATAGGCTCTCCCAAACTGTTCGGAAAGATTCAGTTCCACACTCTTTAGCAGCTTCTCCTCGACATCCAGCGCATAAACCTTAGCACCGCTTAATCTGCGCAGCTCATTGACTCCCCATATATGGTCAAAATGTCCGTGGGTCAGATAAATGGCAGCCACTGAAAATCCGGCATTTTTTAATTTTTCATAGATCATCTCTCCCTGATCTCCTGGATCAAAAAAGATAACCTCCTTTTTTCCTTCCTCATATACAAAGTAACAATTTGTCGCACATACACTTAATACTAATTTTCCAATCTTTAACATAATACTTCCTTTCGTGTGAAAACGGGGTGCGTTTACATCACCCCGTTGTTCTCTCAATATCAATTACACTATCCACATTTCGCAGCTTGTCAATGATTCTGTTTAATTCCTCACGACTACGGATTTCAAAGCTCATGGACATGGTCGCAACACCCTGTTTGCTGGTTTTGGTATTCATACTCAGAATATCAATATTCTTTTCCGTCATGGCTCTGGAGACATCTGCCAAAAGGCCACTTCTGTTATTGGCATAAATTACAATCTCTGCAGCATATTTTTCTTCGCCTCCCTGGCTGTCTTCCTGCCACTCGGCATCAATCAGTCTGGCTCTTTCAATCTCCTGCAGGTTAATGACGTTGACACAGTCAGTTCTGTGAATCGATACGCCTCGTCCTCTGGTGACAAAACCTACAATCTCATCTCCCGGAACAGGGGAACAACATTTTGAGAAACGAACTGCGACATCATGTATGCCCTTCACCACAATTCCACTCTGACTCCTGCCCTTGGGAAGCATTGCCCTTGCGGCCTGATTCTCCTCCACTGCTTTGAGAACATCATCATCGCTGATTTCCCTGGCGTGATCCTTGTCAAAGAATTCTTTCATCTTATTGACAATCTGACCTTCTTTTAAGGCTCCATGACCAACTGCTGCCAGAACAGATTCCCAATCCTTGAAGCCATACTTTTTCATAATGGCTTCCATATATTCCGGGCGGAACACATCCACAGGATTAATACTCCTTGATTTGCAGTAGCCCTGCATCAAATCCTTACCCTTGACAATGTTGTCGTCCTTGAATTCATTTTTAAACCACTGATTGATTTTGTTTTTTGCCTGGGTTGACTTTACAACATTAAGCCAGTCGCGGCTTGGTCCCTTTGAATTTTGGCTGGTCAAAATCTCAACCTTATCACCATTATTAATCACATAATCAATGGTCACCAGCTTGCCATTCACCCTTGCTCCTACCATTTTGTTTCCCACTGCAGAGTGAATACTGTAGGCAAAATCAATCGGTGTTGACCCTGCTGGAAGATTCTTGACATCGCCCGTCGGGGTAAAGCAATACACGTTATCTGCAAAAAGATCTAAGTCACTCTTTAGCAGTTTCATAAATTCTTTATTATCAGAGGTATCTCTCTGCCATTCCAGAATCTGCCGCAGCCAGGAAAGCTTTTCTTCCTCGCCACCGGTAATTTTCTTTCCGTCTGAGGCTTCCTTGTACTTCCAGTGTGCCGCAATACCATACTCAGCAGTTCTGTGCATTTCATAGGTTCGAATCTGAATTTCAAAGGGCTGCCCTGTGGAACCGATCAGCGTGGTATGAAGAGACTGGTACATATTTGCCTTCGGCATGGCAATATAGTCTTTAAATCTTCCAGGAATTGGCTTATACATTTCATGAATAACACCGAGTGCCGCATAACAGTCCTTGACACTGTCCACAATAATTCGCACTGCAAACAGATCATAAATCTGATCGATGGTCTTATTTTGATTTTTCATTTTTTTGTAAATGCTGAAAAAATGCTTAACACGGCCGTCAATCTTGGCATCAATCCCCGCGTTTTTGATATGCTTGCTGACCTCATCTACAATGGTCTGAACGTAGCGTTCACGCTCACTTTTTCGAACCGCAATTTTGTCTACCAGATCATAGTAAACCTCTGGCTCCAGATATTTTAAAGATAAATCATCTAATTCTACTTTTAATTTGGAAATACCAAGTCTCTGTGCAATCGGCGAATAAATATCAAGCGTTTCTCTCGCCTTCTCCTGCTGTTTTTCAGGAATCATATGCTTCAGCGTACGCATATTATGGAGTCTGTCGGCCAGCTTGATAATAATTACGCGAATATCCTTGGCCATAGCCAAAAACATTTTACGCAGATTCTCTGCCTGCAGCTCTAATTTATCACCCTCATACTGCAGTCTTCCCAGCTTGGTGACACCGTCTACCAGCAGTGCGACATCGCTTCCGAACTCTTTTTCAATCTCCTCTGTGGTAAAAATAGTATCCTCCACCACATCATGTAACAGGCCTGCCGCAATGGTTTCCTTATCCATCTCCAGGTCTGCTAAAATAATTGCAACACAGAGTGGATGAATAATGTAAGGCTCTCCGGATTTTCTCGCCTGATCCTTATGGGCATCAGAAGCAAGACGATACGCTTTCTCAATTAGAGAGATATCGTCACTGGGGTGGTACTTACGAACTCGCTCTATCAGATCGTTATAGAGCTCCTCCGGACTTTTGAATTCTTCCATGGATTCAATGCGCCCATCGTCCAGTACCAATT
Source organism: uncultured Lachnospiraceae bacterium (assembly GCA_964619485.1). GTDB lineage: Bacteria > Bacillota > Clostridia > Lachnospirales > Lachnospiraceae > UBA2882. The sequence goes on along the minus strand of CAZUCI010000059.1, from coordinate 12,106 downwards.
CAGTTTTTTTCGATTCCAAATTTGTATTATTTTCCATAATGACCGCCTGCCCACTGTTATTCAAACAGAAATATAAAAAGATTATAGTATTATTTTAGGTTTTCGTCAATTTCCTACTACGCAAAGCTGTGCAAATATGATAAAATAAAGGCAATTAAGGTCGTAAAAAAAAGAAAGGCATCCAGACTCCGTCGCTAAAGCGGCAGTTCATGCCCAAATAGGGGGTTTTAAAATGAAGTTATTAGAATTTTTAGATGAAAGAATGTTAACCGGAACGATGCGTGACTGGTCCCTGGCAACTGGTCTCTCCGCTATCGTATATGACGAAGACGGTGAGCAGATTGGTGATTGTGTTGGCTCCTACACTGCAGACCAGTTTACTCTAAATGATGTTTCCTTTGATTTGGAAATTGGTTCACAATATTTTGGTAAAATTGTCATGAAGGGGCCTGGCATCAATCCTGATCAGGAAGCTGCAGGCTTTGATTTTCTGAAATTTATCATGATTCCAGTTATCGGAAATGCACTCTCCGCCCTTGAAGACGAAAACCTTTTGCATTCTATTGCCCAGCAGATTACTGTTGCTACTTCCATCATCAACGAAATAAATGAGAAATCCAAGGAACTGGACAAGCTTGGTAATAAACAGAAGATTCTCGCATTAAATGCTTCCATCGAAGCAGCCAGAGCCGGGGATGCCGGACGTGGATTTGCCATCGTTGCTTCCAATGTTGCCGATCTTGCTACCAACTCCACCCGCATCAATGGAACAATTAAGGATTCTCTGTCGCAATTGACTGAGGTTATTGAGAAGCTGAATAAACAAAAAGAGGCTTAACAGGCAAATAACTTGACAGGCGAATAAGTAAGGCTGTGAAGCTTACACCGTTTTCACCAGGGCACGCTCTCGCTGCGTATCCTATGCAGCGGTACATAATGCGCGAAAGAACCGCGCATAAGTACCGGCAAGGATACAAGCACCCTCATGAAACGATGTAAGCTTCACAGCCTGTTTATTTTGTATAAAATGTTCTAATTTAGAAGGATTTCATATGAAAACACTTTAAGTGAAGCATTTAAAATAGCATTCACTTCCAGTGGGGGGCAAAATTTTCGATATAGCAGAAGTCTCTTTTTATATCGAAAGATTTCTTGTTGTGAAATCGCATTCGTGGTTTACATAATGTAATTGTTTCGATATGCAAAAAATAAAATTCTATATCGAAACTTTTTCCTTTATTTTCCTCAATATAGAAAAAGTGGTTGCGTATATTGAAAATTAGTTCACATAATTCAATTATGTCAACCATTTTGCCTGATTATCTTTCAATATAGAAATTTTTGATGTCTATATCGAAAACTACTCGAAAAATAACTACGTGAAATTCACTACATGAAAAGCAACTACATAAAAATTGAAAGACTCACCGTCCAACCGCTATTATCACTTCTCCTCCTGGCAAAATTTCAATTAACCAATTTACTTCCTGTCAAAATCAGCGTCATGTAAACCGTTTGGACGTACATCGGGCATTCACATTCTGACGTCCAAGACAGATTTTATAATGTCCTTGACAAGGGTACAATTTAAAGGCTGTGAAGCTTACATCTTTTCATGAGGGTGCTTATGTCACCACCGGTACTTATGCGCGGTTTTGTCGCGCATTACGTACCGCTGTGAGTGACATGCAGTGCAAACGTGCCCTCGTGAAAACGGTGTAAGCTTCACAGCCTTTCATTTTCTTAAACGATTTTTAAATTCCAATCAATCTTCTTTTTTTCTCCATGCATAAGGGGTGAACAACACCAGCATTGGGAAGATTTCCAACCGGCCGGCTAACATATCGAACATTAAAACCAGCTTGGAAAAGGAGGAAAACACACCGAAGTTCTGTGTTGGTCCAACAAGCTCCAGTCCAGGTCCAATGTTATTAAAGGTTGCCGCCACAGCTGTAAAGTTCGTGGTGAAATCCAGGTCGTCTACTCCAATCAAAAGCACTGAGAATGTCAGAATCAAAAAGTATGCAATCAGATAAATGTTAACTGCACGAACTGTCTCATGCTCAATTAAATGTCCATCCATCTTTACCTTCTTTACTCCATGTGGATGTAAAAATGTAAAAATTTCCTTTTTAACTGTCTTCATCATAATCAGGAAACGGGAGACCTTCATTCCGCCGCCGGTACTTCCAGCACAGGCACCCATAAACATCAGCATAATCAATATGGTTTTGGGAACCTGCGGCCAAAGATTAAAATCCGTGGTACAGAATCCTGTCGTAGTAATAATAGAAGCAACCTGGAACGCAGAATGCTTCACTGCCTCTCCCATAGAGCCATAAGCACTTCTAATATATAAAGCAATGATTATGATTGTAACAAGAATCACTCCAAGATACGCACGCAATTCTTCTGAATAAAGCACCTGCTTCCATTTTTTGCGAAGCATCAGATAATAGATATTGAAATTGACACCAAATAATATCATAAATACAGTAATTATGATCTGAATTACAGAGGAATATCCTCCAATACTGTCATTCTTAATACCAAATCCACCAGTTCCTGCTGTTCCAAAGCTGGTTGCAACTGCATCAAACAGTGGCATCCCACTGACCAAAAGCAGTACAATTTCAATCAATGTAATAACTATATAGATTCCATAAAGAATCATTGCTGTCTCTTTGACTCTTGGCACCAGTTTTTCTACTGATGGGCCTGGGCTTTCCGCCTTCATCAGATACATATTCGATCCGCCGCTCAGTGGCAAAACTGCCAGGATAAATACAAGAACACCCATGCCGCCAATCCAGTGAGTAAAGCTTCTCCAGAAAAGCATACAATGTGAAAGAGCTTCTACATCACTTAATATACTTGCTCCCGTTGTTGTAAAACCGGATATCGTTTCAAAAAGTGCATTGACAATAGAGGGAATCTCTCCACTTAACACAAAGGGAAAGGCTCCAAACACACTGAGCACAATCCAGCTGAGCGCAACAGATACATAGCCCTCAGTTGCATAAAATACATTTTCCTTGGGCTTGCTGAAGCTGCACAGAAATCCAAGTGCCAAACAGACCAATGCAGAAATCACAAACGCCCATGCGCTCTGCTCCCGATAAAGGATACCAACGAACACAGGCAGCAGCAAAAGAACACCTTCTACTTTCAAAACCATCCCAATTATATATCGGATCATTTCATGGTTCATTTTTCTTTACTCTCCTTTATCAATGTGCAAGAATATCTTTAGCATCTCTTAATCCAAGTCTGGAGGTAACAATAATGACTGAATCCCCCGGCAGAATCTGATCCTGTCCATTTGGGATAATGCTCTGTCCGTTTCTTGTTATACATCCAATAATAACGCCCTTTTTGATATTCAATTCACAGAGTGGCTTATTGATCAGGGCGGAATTTTCTGTAATTCTAAACTCCAGTGCTTCTACCTTGTCCTCATAAAGACGGTACAGGGTTTGAATATTGCTTCCGATGGAATTCTGCGTTGCCCTGACATACTGAATAATTCGCTCTGTCGTCAGGTTTTTAGGGAAAACCGCACTATCTAAATTCAGATTGTAAATCACCTCATTCAACTGAAAACGGTTGATTTTGGTAACAACTTTTTTCTTGACAAGCTTCTGTGCAAACAGAGAAAGCAGAATATTCTCTTCGTCAAAATTGGTCAGTGCCACAAAAGAATCCATGCTTCCAATACGTTCTTCTTTCAAAAGCTCCCTGTCGCTTCCATCTCCATGAATGATAGTTGCATGGGGAAGCATATCACTCAGTTCCTCGCAGCGTGCCATATTGCTCTCAATGATTTTTACACCAATTCCACTCTTAATCAGCATTCTTGCAAGATAAACTGCAATTTTACCACCGCCTATTATCATGGTATTCTGTACTGGATTTGTACTTGCCTTGATTGCGTGAAAAAGATCAATGGCTGTCTTTCTCGAGGCAATAATAGAAATCATATCTCCACTGTGAAGAATAAAATCACCGGTTGGTATTATGACCTGATTCTCGCGCTCAACAGCGACAATCAACAGATTATCATTGATTCTGGCTGAAATATCCTTCAGCTTCATATCATTGAGAACGGAACCGTCCGGAATACGGTAACGGATAATTTCCGCCTGTCCTTTAGAGAAAAAACTGATTTCACTTGCATTTGGAAAGCAGAGAACATGAAACATCTCAGTTGCCGCCAAAAGCTCAGGATTGATAATCATGGAAAGTCCAAGCTCTTTTTGTAGAAAATCCGTTTCCCCCTCGTAAACCGGATTACGAACTCTTGCAATTGCCTTACACTCTCCAGCTTTCTGTGCGATAACGCAGCATAAAAGATTCAGTTCATCAGACTCAGTAACAGCAATCAAAAGATCTGCATCGCCAATTCCAGCCTCCAAAAGTGTTGTATAGTTGCTTCCGTTTCCACAAATCCCCATGACATCATACATACCGGTTACTCTGGTAATACGTTCTTTGTCACGGTCTACTACACAAATATCATTCTTTTCCTGACAAAGCTGGGAAGCCAACGCTGTTCCAACCTTGCCACATCCAACAATAATAATTTTCATTCTCTATACCATACGCAGGCGTGGTGTCTCAATGTTTATGCGCCTGCAGCACAAACCGTCAGGGTAAAGGTACTGTAAATTCCTCCACTCTGTGTTTCTTTTTGTTACTTTTTGTTTCTTTCATTTCTTTTATAAAATTACATCATTCCAAGATTATCACACTTCCATATGAAAGACAAGATTGGAACGCTTTGTTGGGTTTTCTTTCTATATAAAGTGTGTTAAAATAAAGAAATTCACGGAGGTTTTTTTATTATGGGCTCTTTATTCAAGCACCTAAGCTATACAAGGATTATAGCTTTAAGCTTTTTGATTGTTATCCTGATTGGCAGCACGCTGCTTTGTCTCCCTGTTGCTTCCAGAGAGGGGCTTTGGACTCCCTTTGTAGATTGTTTGTTTACAGCCACAAGTGCCACCTGTGTTACTGGCTTGATTGTATATGACACCTTTACTCACTGGACTGTTTTTGGCCAGCTGGTTATCTTAGCGATGATACAAATTGGTGGTATTGGACTGATGTCCATTATTACCATGTTTTTTATTTTCCTGAAGAAAAAAATCAATATGCACGAAAGAATTTTGATTGTCCACTCCGCCGGAAGTGTTCAAATGAGTGGTACTGTCAAGCTGGTTCGTCGTCTGATTCATGGCACCTTTTTCTTTGAGCTGATTGGCGCCATTTTACTTGCCTTTCGCTTTGTCCCCAGACTTGGTCCTGCCAGAGGTCTCTATTACGCTTTTTTCCATGCCATCTCCGCCTTCTGTAATGCAGGTTTTGATTTGATGGGACGAGATAAAGCGTTTTCCTCACTTACCTCTTTTGAAAAAGATCCCTACGTGAACCTGATTATTATGCTCCTCATCATTATTGGTGGAATTGGTTTTCTGGTATGGGATGACATGTTAAAGCATAAACTTCATTTTGAACTTTATTCGCTTCATTCAAAACTCGTTCTTACTACCACAGCTGTTCTTATTCTGATTGGCACACTGGGATTTTTTGTTTTCGAATACAATGGCAATCTCGCTGGCTACTCCTTTGGAGACAGGCTTCTTTCCTCAGCCTTCATGTCTGTAACCACAAGAACTGCCGGTTTTAATACCATGGACCTCTCCACGCTCTCTGAGTCAGGCAGTCTGCTTTCCATGTTTCTTATGCTGATTGGCGGCAGCCCGGGTTCAACGGCAGGTGGAATCAAAACCACAACGCTGGCTGTTGTTTTCATTTCGGTTTTATGTATGTCCAGAGGAAAAAACGATGTGGTTGTTTTCAAACGAACTCTGAATCCGCAGTCCATTAAACAGGCCTGTGTTATTATCATGATTTATCTCTGCGCAGTTCTCTTCTCTGCCATGCTCTTATGCCATATAGACGCACTGGATCTGACTGACGCATTATTTGAAACTGTATCAGCTGCCGGAACTGTTGGTCTTACCCGGGGAATTACTCCAGGGCTTTCCATGGCATCACACATCATTTTGATTATTCTGATGTATACCGGCAGAATCGGTGGTCTGTCCATGATGTTGGTTTTTGGCGAGCGCAAGCCTCCCGCACCAATTAAGAGACCAACCGAGCCGATTATTATTGGATAAAAGCCCTTTATTAAATGTAAAAACACAGCTTCAAACTTTAAATACAGGAAGGAACACAATATGAAATCAATATTAGTAATTGGAATGGGAATTTTAGGAAGACATCTTGCCACAAAGATGAAAGAAATGGGAAACGATGTTATGATCATTGATAAAAATGAAGATATCATCCAGGAGCTTGCCCCTACCTTTCCTGATTCCATTGTTGGAGACTGCACCAACGATGGTGTCTTAAAGTCCATCGGGGTCAATAACTTTGATTACTGTTTTGTAGCAATCGGCGAGGATTTTTATGCTTCTCTTGAAATCACTTCTATTTTAAAAGAGCTGGGTGCCAAATATGTAATCTCCAAGGCAAAACGGCAGCGTCAGGCTGACTTCTTAAAGAAAATAGGTGCAGATGAAGTCTTCTATCCGGAACGTGAGATTGCTGAAAAGCTTGCGGTCCGCTACAATGCAACCAACATCTTTGACTACGTTGAATTGACCGGCGAATATTCCATTTTTGAAATTCCAATTTTACCTGAATGGATTGGCAAAACCATCATGGAAATCAATGTTCGCCAAAAATATAATATTAACATCATCGCTGTCAAAATGGGAAACAGCGTCAATCCTGTCCCCGGAGGAAATTACATTTTTCAGGCCGGCAATCACATCGTCGTCATTGGAAAAGCAACGGATGTATTCAAATTGTCTGCCAAAACTTCAGAATAAGAAAAGCAATAATCAGAACAATAGAAAACAATAATGAAACTATTCAAAAAACGATTCAAAGAGCAATTTAAAGAGCAATCAAAGAGCAATCAAAGAGCAATCAAAGAACGATTCAAAGAGCAATTCAAAAAAGGGACTTCACACAACCTGATTCAATCAGCTGTGTGAAGTCCCTTAACAGTCATAATATAAAATAACAGAGATAATTGTTCTTATTTTGCTTCCTTTTTCACACGAAATCCAACACCCGCTACCTTTGGACCGGCATTGGCAGCAACCGCTGCTCCAATCTGATAAAACGCAACAGGTGGATAACCAACCTTCTCCTCCATAAGTGCTGCCATTTCATCCGCACAGGTTCTGTCACATCCGTAAATCACCTCATAGGAGCTTCCTTCCTCCATATCAGCTACAGACAAGTCAGCAATCCTGGATATCAATTTTCCTTCACCTCTGACCTTGGCTCCTGTTGTAATCTCTTTATCATAAATCTTCATAATAGGCTTTAAATTTAAACGGTCTCCAACAAATGCTGCCGCACTTGGAATACGACCAGACTTTCCAGCATATTTCAACGTATACATTCCGAAATAAATTCTTCTATTATCAAGTGAATCAGTCAAATAGGCATTAACCTGTTCCACTGTATTACCTGCTTTGATCATTTTGGCAGCTTCGACGACAGGTGCTCCATAGAGGGAACAATATCCCTTTCCATCAAAGTTATAAATGTTCACCTTCCCCTGATATTCCGGATGCTCATCAAAGAAATTTTCTCTGGCCATAATAGAATTTCCAAAGGTAGAACTTCCCTTAGAATTAATCAGCACCAGGATAATATCTGTGTATCCGGCCTTTGCCTCCTCTAAATAAATCTCTTCAAACTGAAACGGTGTAATCTGTGAAGTTTTTGGGATTTCATCATGCTCAGCCATCAATTTATAAAAACCTTCATTATCAAAATCCACGCGGCTTACATAGGACTGTTCTCCTAACGCAACATGAAATGGTAATACACGAATATCATATTCTTTTTCATCTGAAACTGAAATGTCACTTGCGGAATCGGTAATGATTCTGATTTTTTCCATTTTTTTCTCCTACCCTGGCACAAGAATACTTATGCAGTTTTCGTCCTTCAAATTTTTGCACTAAAGAACATTATACCTAAAAAAACAGAATTTGAAAACTACTTTTCAGTTTCTTCCATCTGTTTTTCCAGTTCCTCTATCTGTTCTCTGTATTTTCTGCTCTTCTCCTGATATTCTTCTCTGGAAATCAGCCCCGATTCCATCTCTCTGATGTTGTCCTCTTCCATGGAAATAAAATGCTGCATTTTTTTCTCTATGTCTTTCATAGAAACTCTACCTCTTTTATATGTGGTATTAACATTCAATTTTATGTAATCTATAATACTCCAGAGTCGTTTTACAAATCAATACTCCCGTCTCGTCTTTCACAAAAACGTCATAATTGGAGATGGTTCTTCCACTTTTGAGCTCCACCGCCTCCACAAAAAGTGTTCCTGTCCCAACAGCCGGACGAAGATAACTGATGTAACCGGACGTCGTTGTCACTACATATCCCCTGGTCATTGCAGCTGTTCCCCCTACTGTATCACAAATAGAAAAGAGGCAGCCTCCATGAACTCCACCCATGGGATTTAACAGATCCTCATCCACTGTGATTTCTGCCCTGACATGTCCCTTGGACAGTTCTGTAAATGTAATATGCTGAAAGCGAATATATCCCTGATCAGTTTGAACTCTTTTTCTTAAAAAATCATATAATTCCATTTCTTTTACCATACTCCTAAATTTCATTGATTCAGGGCATATTTTATGCTATACTTGCAGACGTGTCAAGAATACAGGTGTCAGACAAGCTGAATAGCAATATTTATGTTTGGTCTGGTGAAAAGGGAAACAGGTGCAATTCCTGTGCGAACTCGTCGCTGTAAGTTGGGAATCCTTATCATTATGTCACTGGAAACGGGAAGACGATAAGGGTGTTGATCATCGAGCCAGAAGACCTGCCTGCATTTCAGTACCCAATAACCACGAGGCTTTGGTTGAGTACAGGATAAAATTATTACTCCTATTTTACTCGCCAGTCCTTCTGAATTTCAGAAGGATATTTTTATTGTCTATAATGTGCTGTTCGCAAAATTACGTGGTACATTATTGCAATTTTTCTATCAAGGAGGAAAAAATGAAAGAAAATCAAAACAAAAAAAGCAACAAAAAGCAAATCCTTATCATCGCAGCTGTTCTTGCAGTTCTAATTGCTGCATTTGCCATCATCTATGCAGTCTTTGGTCCAAAAGCTGTTGCCGGTGCAAAAGAGGTTACAATCTCTGTCATCGATGACAAGGGTGCACAGACCGATTATGATGTCCACACAGATGCTGAATATCTTGCGGAAGTCTTTGATGAAATTGACGGACTGACTGTTGAAGGAACAGCTGGCGATTATGGTCTGTATATTAATACAGTCAACGGTGTAACTGCTGATTATGAAAAAGACGGTGCTTACTGGAGTATCTATGTGAATGATGAATATGGTCAGTACGGTGCTGACACTCAGCCAGTTGCCGATGGAGACTCCTTTAAGCTTGCCTACGAAGTATATCAGGCACAGTAAACATGAAATTTAGAACGAACAAATCCGCTCTGACAAGGGGCACTCTCTCCATTTTGGATATAGCACTGATTGGTATGATGACTGCGACCCTGGAGGCCGGAAAACTTGCACTGTCGTTTCTCCCAAACATTGAAGTAGTATCGCTGTTTATTATTCTTTATACTTTATGTTTCGGGAAAAGGACCATATATGCAATCATAACTTTTATATTAATAGAAGGATGCCTCTATGGATTCGGAGTCTGGTGGATTATGTATCTTTATGCCTGGCCGCTTCTTTCTCTGCTTACATGGGTGTTTCGCAAATATGCATCATCACTGACCTGCTCCCTTCTATCAGGGGCCTTTGGTCTGTGCTTCGGTGCACTGTGCTCCATCCCCTATCTGTTCATCGGAGGTCCACATATGGCTTTCACCTGGTGGATTGCAGGAATCCCTTACGACATCGCTCACTGTATTGGGAATTTCACTTTGTGCCTTATCCTGTTCAAACCACTCTCGGCCGTGCTTGCAGGAATAAAGATGCAGAAATAGTTTAGCTGAGTTTTTCATGATTTTCGATATAGCAGAAGTGTTTTCCTATATCGAAAGATTTCTTGTTGCAAAATTGCATTAGCGGTTTACATAATGCAATTGTTTCGATATGCAAAATCTAAAACTCTATATCGAAGCTTTTTTCGTAATTTTCCTCGATATAGAAAAAGTGGTTACATATATCGAAAATCAGTTAACATAATTTATTTATGTTAACCGATTTGCATGATTCTCTTTCGATATAGGAATTCTTGATGTCTATATCGAAAATTAGCTAAGTGAAAATTCATTACATGAAAAATAACTGCATGAAAATTCATTACATAAAAAATAACTTCATGAAAATTCACTTCATGATAAATAGCTGCATAAAATTGAAAAGGCTCCCCGCCAAACCGCTATTATCACTTCTCCTCCCAGCAAAATCTCAATTAACCAATTCACTTCCTGTCAAATTTCATCGAATTTATTTTTTATCCAAAATTTAATCAATCTCCAGAACCGGAAGCAATTTTTCTAATGGTCAAAACCAAATCCTTAACCATCCTCCGTCAATTTGCAAGTACAAATTTGTGTTATGTAAACCATTTGGGCGTAGAGTGCTTCAATTCTATTCCTACAGAAAAAAATAAGAGAAATATTGGACGTCAGAAGCATGCAATATCTCCCGGCGTCCAATAACAGTGAACAAATCATCTGATTTCAATTATGTAAACTATTTATGTCAATCATTTTGGACATACAACAGACATTTACACTCCTGACGTCCAAACCGGATTTCATAATGTATTTTTTGCATGTTTTATAATGAATTTTTACAAAAATCTGCAAACATCTTTAAATATCTCTAAATATCCCTAAACATCCCTAAATATCCCTAAATATCTCTAAATATCAATTCTCATATTCTGGCAGATCTACCACAATTGGTTCATGGTGTACTGCTTTCAGAAACTTATCAAGAATATCCTTTGTATTTATTTTTAAGCTCGATGTGCTGACACAGGGATGGCACCCCAGAGTCTCACTCTCTACTACCGGTCTGTCTAAAAGAAGCTGCACATGGTTGTCCACATCATTCATAAGCCCCATAATAGAAACTGCTCCTGGCTTAATATGCAGATACTCCTCCATCTGTTCCGGGTCGGCAAAAGAAAGCCTTGCACAACCAATTTGTGATGTAATATCTTTTGTTTTAAAGGGTTTCTCCCCTGGCATCATCAAGAGATAAAATTGTGTCTTTTGCCTGTTACACAAAAACAGGTTTTTACAGATAATAGTTCCCAGTATCTTATCAATTTCATTACATGCTTCCATGGTGTTGGCTGGCTCATGATCCGTTCTTTCATACTCGATTCCAAGCTGATCTAACAAATCATATACTGCAGTTTCTCTTTCCAGTCTGCCCTCTGTACTTTCCGGTCTTCCCTTCACTAAGTCCATATTTTTACCTCATTCTTTTTTCATTATACGGTTCCTTTGATTCTGCAAAAAATGTAAAACTATAATTCAAAAAGAGTCGTAAAACAGCTGACGCTTCCCCTGCTGTTCCACAACTCTTTTCATGTAATCTAAATCTATATAAGTTTCCTGTCAAACAACTGTATTTCCTTATGCGGTCATACGTTCATCTAACTTACATCATTCCATCCATTCCAGGTCCTGCTGGCATTGCCGGAGCCGGTTCCTTGATTGTTGCAACAACAGACTCTGTTGTAAGAAGGGTAGATGCAACACTGGTTGCATTCTGAAGTGCACTTCTGGTAACCTTGGCTGGATCCAGAATTCCATCTTCAACCATATCAACATACTCTTCCTTTAATGCATCAAATCCTGTTCCAGGTTTGGATTCACGCACCTTGTTGATAATAACACTACCTTCCAGACCGGCATTATTTGCGATATGGAATAATGGAGCCTCCAGAGCCTTCAGAATAATCTGAGCACCTGTCTTCTCGTCTCCCTCCAATGTATCAGCAAGTTTGGCAACATCCTTAGCTGCATGAATATATGCAGATCCACCACCTG
>CAZUCI010000058.1:0-20559 GCA_964619485.1 uncultured Lachnospiraceae bacterium | reverse complement strand
ACAAGACTGTATTCAAAAGTGATTCTCCTGCCGGTTTCTTCATAATAATAGTCCACAGCCTCCATTAATTCCCGAATGGAATAGACCCTGGCAATGGGCATTAATTCCTGCCTTTTTGCATCCGTGGCTCCATGCAGGGACAACGCAAGGGTAATCTGAAGCTTTTCCTCTGCCATTTTGCGAATCCCCGGTACAATTCCGCAGGTGGAAACCGTCACATTCCGCTGACTGATATTCAGTCCATTCTCATCGGTCAACAGCCTGATAAATTTCATGAGATTGTCATAGTTATCCATGGGCTCTCCCGTTCCCATGACAACCACATTGGAAATTCTCTCGCCCACAATTCTTGTGATGGAATAAATCTGATCCAGCATTTCTGAAGGTGTCAGATTTCTGGTTAAGCCGTCTAACGTGGATGCACAGAAGCGGCACCCCATACGGCAGCCAACCTGGGAGGAAATACACACGCTGTTTCCGTGCTTATACCTCATAAAAACGCTTTCTACCACATTTCCATCGGAAAGTGCAAAGAGGAATTTCTTTGTCCCATCCAGCTTCGATTCCTGAATCTGTACTGCCTCCAGACATACATATTCAAAATGTTCACTGCATTTTTCCCGCAGCGCTTTGGAAAGATTGCTCATCTGTTCAAAGCTCTTTGCCAGCTTCACATGCATCCAGTCGTAGAGCTGGTCTGCATGGAACTTTTTCTCACCCATGGCAAGAAGTGCTTCCCTGACCTCTTCTTTGTTCAGAGATTTGATATCTGTCTTTTGTTCCACTAATTTTCCTCCCTGCAAAGAAGCATCATATAAAAGCCATCTGTATCATCAACGCCCGGGAACAGTGTTCTCTCCTCCACCCTTTGAAAAGGAAAATTCTCCAGAAACCATTTCATATTATCTTCATTTTCTTCTTTTGTTAAGGTGCAGGTGCTGTACATCAGCTTTCCCCCGGGTTTAACATACTGCCACACCGTGGAAAGGATCTTTTTCTGTAAGGCGGCAATATCTTTGATGTCTCCCTCCGTGAGGCGATATTTAATATCGCTCTTTCTGGCAATCACACCAAGGCCAGAGCAGGGAAGGTCTGCAATGACGACGTCCGCCCTTTCGATGCATTCTTCATCCAGTACTGTTGCATCAAATACCTTTGCATGTATATTGGTAAAACTGCTTCTCTGTATATTTTCTTCCATCATGGAGACCTTGCGATTGGACAGATCCCTGACATCCACAAAGCCCTGCCCCTTCAGCTTGCTGGCTGCATGAAGAGCTTTTCCGCCGGGTGCTCCACACACATCAATCACATAATCCCCCGGTGTAATCCCGGCCATCTGTGTGATATACATGGAACCTGCGTCCTGAATCATAATTTTTCCATCTGCAAAGCCCGGTACTGCATCCACACGGTCAACACCGGAAAGTCGGTAAGCATATGCTAACTCTTTGTCCTGTTCCGCAGTAATTCCGGCTGCTGCCATTTGCTCTAAAAGCGCCACCCGCTCTTTTTCACTCAGGGCTTCCTCTAACCGAACCGTGACAGGTCTGTTGGATAAAAGTCCCTTCAGTATTTCTTCCGTCTTTTCTGCTCCAAAGCGTTCATACCACATATGAACAATCCATTCCGGCATGGAATACGTGACGGATAAGTATGCCTCCGGATTCTCTTTTGCATCAGGATAAGTGATAGAAGCCTTATTTCTTGCTATATTACGCAGGATTCCATTCACAAAGCCTCTCAAGGAAGAAAAGCTGTGATTTACAGCCAGCTTCACTGCTTCATTACAAACCGCTGAATCCGGGACACTGTCCATATAAATAAGCTGATAGACACCCATTCTGAGAATCGTCCTGATCATGGGCTTCATTTTGCGAACAGGTGTCCTGGAGAAGGCATCCAGAATATAGTCAAGCTCCAGACAGCGTTCCACGGTTCCCTCCGTAATTCTCTTAATGAAAGACCGCTCCGTCTTGTCCAGATAGCTGTATTTATCCAGAATCTGCTTCAGCACGTAATGACTGTACTGTTTCTTTTCCAATATTTCCATCAGTGCATCCAGCACGATTTCTCTCGTATTTGTCACGAAGTTTTCCTCCACTAATAAAGCCTGTTTATCCTAAAAATTCTCCCACCTGCAAATTTCTGCCCCGCAAAAACTCTTCCGTGGTCATACGTTTCTTTCCCTCAAGCTGAAGCTCCAGAAGCGCAAGTGCTTTTTCTCCTGTTCCAATAATGACACGATCCCTTTCAACAGAAAGAACCTCTCCCGGCTTCCCGCTTTTATCAGACAGCTCTGTTCTCCAGATTTTCAGGGTTTTCCCCTGGAACCTGGTGTATGCACTAGGCCAGGAATTCAGTCCCCGCACAAGACGCTCCAGCTCTACTGCCGGCCGTCTCCAATCCATATTTCCAAGCTCCTTGGAGAGCATTTTGGCATAGCAGCTTTGGGAATCATCCTGCTTCTGCGGCTGTATTTCTCCCTTTTCAAGCTTCTCCAAAGCCTCCACAATCAGTCTGCTGCCAGCCAGAGCCAGCTTATCAAAAAGACTCTCTCCAGTGTCCTCATCCGTAATCGCAACTCTTTGCTGCAGGAGAATATCTCCTGTATCCAGCCCTTTATCCATCTGCATTATGGTGATTCCCGTTTCCTTCTCCCCGTCAAGGATGCTCCACTGAATCGGTGCAGCTCCACGATATTTTGGAAGTAAAGACGCATGTATATTCACACTGCCATACCTTGGCATATTCAGAATTTCCTCTGATAACAGCTGCCCAAAGGCTGCTACCACAAAAATGTCTGCGGGATATTTTTTTAATTCCTCCACAGACTCTGCTGTCTTAATTTTTACAGGGGTTAAAACCGGAATTCCATGGCGAAGTGCACACTGCTTTACCGGTGATTGCGCCATCTCTTTTCCTCGCCCCTTTGGTTTGTCAGGCTGTGTTACCACACAGACTACCTGGTGTCCGGCTGCCAGAAGCTCCTCGAGGGGTCCTACTGCAAAATCCGGTGTTCCCATATATAAAACTTTCATTCCTTCACGCTCCTAATCCTCGTTAAAAGACCTCCTAATTACTGAGAGTACTCTTTCTCTTTCAGTACTCTTTCTCTTTCAGTCCTCGTACTCGATTTCTTCCTCATCATCCGGTGAAACATCATATAATGGTCCCTCGACAAGCTCTGTATAAAGATGCCCTTCCAAATGATCTATTTCATGTAAAAGTGCTCTTGCAAGCAGTTCCGTTCCCTCAACGACAATGGGCTCCAGCTCTTCATTCAATGCCTCAACCTTCGCATAATTTGGTCTGGTCACAATGCCGCTCTTGCCCGGAACCGACAGACAGCCCTCATGCCCGGTCTGCTCTCCTTCCGTTGCAACAACAACCGGATTAATTAAGACAATGGGGTCATCTCCTGTATCAATCACGACGATACGCTTTAAAATACCAACCTGTGGAGCTGCAAGACCTACGCCATCCGCCTCATACATGGTGTCAAACATATCATCAATGAGCACTCTGGTGCGCTCATTCATAGTTTTAACTTCCTTGCACTTTTTATTAAGTACTTCGTCTCCAATTTCTCTGATATTCCTGATTGCCATAGCTGTTTCCTCTTTTCTCGTTATTCTAATATCCGTTCACGGGATCAAAGTCAAAAATCACCCGGACTGTATTTTTTTCTCCTATATGTTCCATAAACTGTTCTATGTTATCTTTTACCATTACCAGCTTTTCATACTCTGTATGTCTGATATAAATCACCTGTCTGTATATATCCTGGATTTTTCCGATGGACGCCTCCGCCGGTCCGATGACCCTCAGCCTCTCCTGTGTAATCATTGGCGTAATCAGTTCTTTCAGACGCTCTGCAGTCTGTTTTACCTCCTGCTCTCTTTCTGAGCCAAGTAAAACAGCCAGCATATGCATAACAGGGGGATACCCCATAATCCTTCGGTAGGCAATTTCCTCTTCATAGAAGGCCTCGTAATCCTGCTTTGCTGCACAGGTAATGGCATAATGCTCCGGCTGGTAGGTCTGAATAACCGCACAGCCCTCCTTTTTGCCTCTTCCTGCTCTTCCAACAGCCTGTGTCAGAAGCTGAAAGGTTCGCTCTGCCGCCCTGTAATCCCCTGCTGCCAGAGAAAGATCTGCCGCCAGAACTCCCACCACGGTAACATTGGGGAAATCATGCCCCTTCACAATCATCTGCGTTCCCACCAGAATATCAGCATCACCCTCCGAAAAGGAAGTCAGAATCTTTTCGTAGTCATCCTTCTTTTTGGTCGTATCAGCATCCATGCGAAGCACTGCAGCCTGTGGAAATAATTCCAGGATTTTCTGCTCCACCTGCTCTGTACCAATCCTGAAGCCTCCAATATATTTGGAACCACAGCTTGGACAGGTCGGTGGAAGACTGGTTTCATAGCCACAATAATGACAAACCATTCTTTTTCCTCTATGCTGCGTCAACGCCACATCACAATGTGGACATTTCAAAACTGTACCACAGCTTCTGCAGGAAATAAAGCCCGCAAAGCCACGGCGGTTTAAAAACAGCATAATCTGCTCTTTTTTCTCTATTGTCTGTCTCATTTTATCCTGAAGCTTTCTGGAGAAAATAGAACGGTTTCCACGTCTGAGTTCCTCTCTCAAATCAACGATTTCAACCGCAGGAAGCTTTGCCCCCGCATACCGCTCCTTCAGCTCATAAAGCTTCATCTGCCCGCTTTTTGCTTCATAATAGCTGGAAACGCTGGGAGTTGCAGACCCCAGCACCACAGATGCATGAAAATCTGCTGCTATTTTTTGTGCGGTATCCTTGGCATGAAATTTGGGCATTCCATCACTTTTATAGCTGCTCTCATGCTCTTCATCTATTAGAATCAAGCCCAGATTTGGAAATGGAGTAAAAAGTGCACTCCTCGGGCCAATCATAATATCTATATCTCCCTTTTTTGCTCTCTCAAACTGATCAAATTTTTCTCCGGCAGAGAGCTTGGAATGGATGACCGAAACACGGTCACCGAATCGATGATAAAAACGAAGCACAGTCTGATAGGTCAGGGCGATCTCAGGAATCAGCATAATCACCTGCTTTTTCTGTGAAAGCACCTCCTCTATCATCTCCATATAGCATTCTGTCTTGCCACTTCCGGTAATTCCAAACAGCAGGTAGCTTCCCCGTACTCCGCTGGCGTAATCCCTGGTAAAATCATCTACAATACACTGCTGATTTTCCGTCAGATGATTCAGCTTGATTTCCTTCTGCTTCCGGGAAAAGGGATTTCTATATTCCTGTTCACTCTCAATAACAATGTAACCTTTATCCGCCATGGCACGCAATGTCTGTGCATTCACACTGAGCTTATCTGTCACAAAGCCATAGGGAATCCGGTCTACCTCCAAAAAAGCCTTCAAAAGCCTCGCTCTTGCCTTAAAATGCTTCTGCTCCATCAGGGCAATGGCTTCTGTAAGCTGTTCCCTGTCAATGGCAAGCCGCACTTCCCGTCTCAACACCTCGCGGACTGTTTTCTTCACCGGCAGCACGGTTTTCAGAGCCGCAATCAACGTGGAACCATACCGGTGCTTCATCCATGCAGCCAGTGCAATACGCTCACCCTCCAACGGGATTCCCCCCGGGACAATGCCTGCAATTTTCTTGCACCGTTCCACCGGATATTCGGAATGCTCCGTCAGCCCAAGGACAAACGCTTTTCGGATGTGATTTCCCGCACCAAAGGGAACTTCAACCTGCATTCCGGGAAAAAGCTTTCCCTCAAGTTCATCCGGAATAATATATTGAAAGGGTCTGTCAACCTTCTCATGAGAAATGTCTATACAGACATTTACAAATCTTTCCTTCAAATCCTTTACCCTTTTCCTATCTCTTAGCAGTGCCTTTTGCTAAAACATCCGCAATGATGTCCCGCTCATCCATAGGATATTTCTTCCCTTTGATTTCCTGATAATCCTCATGGCCCTTTCCGGCAAGAACAATGACGTCTCCCGGCTCTCCATGCTCAATCACATAGGCGATAGCCTCCCGCCTGTCTATGATTTCCATATACTTTCCGTCTGTCTTACCAATGCCCTGTTTGATATCATCTATAATGTCCTGCGGCTCCTCAAATCTCGGATTATCCGAAGTGATAATAGTCAGATCCGCAAGTTTGCCACTCACCTCACCCATCTCATAGCGGCGAAGCCTGGAACGGTTTCCACCACAGCCAAACAGGCAGACCAGACGTTTCGGCTGATACTCCTTCAGGGTTGTCAAAAGGCTCTCAAGTGCCATGGCATTATGTGCATAATCAATCATCAGTGAAAACCTGTCGGAAACCTTAACCAGTTCAATACGTCCTTTTACAGAAGCATGCTTTAACGCCTCCTGCATTTTTTCCACAGGCACATCAAAATGTCTGCAGATTGCAATGGCTGTCAAAGCATTGTATACACTGAACCTTCCAGGAGAATGAAACTCAACCTCAAAATCAAGAAGTCCCTTCACTGCAAAATCAACACCCAGATATCCCGGTCCCTGAATCAGCTTTACATTCTCAGCATAAAGAGCAGCTTCTTTTGAAAAGCCATAGGTGTCCACATCACAGGTATGACCAAGCAGAACCCTTTCCCAGTGTGGATCATCCATGTTAACGATGCCCTTTTTGCACTGTTTGAACAAAAGTCCCTTGCAATGCATATATTCCTCAAAATCCTTATGTTCATTCGGTCCGATATGATCCGGCTCAATGTTGGTAAAAATACCAAGCTCAAAGGTAAAGCCCTGTGTTCTGTGCTGCATCAGTCCCTGGGAAGAGACCTCCATCACCACAATGTCACAGCCCGCCTTTTCCATCTTGGCAAAATAGCTCTGCAGGGTATAGGACTCCGGTGTCGTATTATTGGCCGGAATATGTTCTTCTCCAATAATGGCCTCAATTGTTCCCACCAATCCTACCTTATGTCCTGTCTGCTCCAAAATGGATTTAACCAGATAGGTTGTTGTGGTCTTTCCCTTCGTTCCAGTGATACCAATCACCTTCAGACGGTCTGCGGGATTTCCAAAGAAAGCCGCGCTGATAAAGGCCATCGCATATCTTGTGTCCTCCACTGAAATAATCGTCACATCCAAATCATCAGGAATGGAAACCTCATGGCTTACCACCAGAATTCCTGCGCCATGCTCCACAGCCTCGGCTGCCTTATCATGGCCATCAAAATTAGCTCCAGCGATACAGACAAACATGCATCCCTCTGTGACCTTTCTGGAGTCATATACTACCTCTGTCACCTGGCATTGCTCATTTCCCTTTATTACCCTGTACTCTATTTTCTTCAGCAAATCTGTACATGCTATCATTTTTCACGCTTTCCGGCTCTTTTCAGCCCTCTCTACAAAATCTTTCTATTCTAGAATAGCACATTTTATGCCTTTTTTCAACGAACAGGGCGATACACCTGCCATGTCCTGCCGAACAGCACAAACAACCGGTTCCAAAATCTGAAGTGCAATTTTATACAACGAAAAACCCGGCAGTCAGCCGGGTTCTCGTTTGAATTCTTATGAGGGGGGAGATAGTGAGTTGTGGTTCAACTATCTGATTATTATAATACTTGGGAATTGTGTCTAAAGTGTGATTAAATTATAAAATAATTCCGAATTTCATGAACAGAAAAGAAAAAAATCATGAATTGTTCCCGCATAAATACAATTTGCCGCGTGTTCGAGCAAATACTGACATTTTACATAGTGACAATGGCAACGTCACGAATGATTTCTTCCATGGTATCTCTGGGAATCATACCACTTTCCAAAGTAGTGGCATTTGCTGCAGAAATGCCGGCTGCCAGCTGCATGGTATCCTCATCACTCATTTTCTGAATCAGCCCCAGTACCATGGCTGCAACGACACTGTCTCCACTGCCCACCGTATTGACTGCATGAATTTTGGGCGGAACCGCTTTGATTACTCTCGTCTTGGTAATCTGCAAAAGTCCCTTTGCGCCCAGCGAAACAACCACCCTGGAGACACCGTCCTTCACAAAGGAATACGCTGCCTGAATCACCTCTGCCTCTGTTGCAAGCCTTCTGCCCACCGCATACTCCAGTTCTTTTCTGTTTGGTTTGATGTAGTATGGCTTATGTGCAATTCCCTTTTTCAGAGGCTCTCCACTGGTATCCAGAAACACCTTACTTCCCGCTTCCCTGCAGATGTCAATCAGTACTCCGTAAAAATCATCCTCCAGTCCATCTGTCAGACTACCGGACAGCACAACTGCTTCGCAGGATGGCGCAAGCTTTCTGCACTTTTCCAGCAGAAGATCCCTCTCCCATTTTGTCACATGGGGACCCGGTTCCAGAATTTCTGTCACATAGCCATCGTCGCCAATAATATTCATATTGGACCTGGTTGTATTGCGGATTGGAATAAATTCCGTCACCACCTCCATCTTTTTCATGGCTTCCTCAATAAATTCACCGGTATATCCACCCAGAAAACCACTGGCTGTAACCGGTGCGCCGAATTGGTTCAGCACCTTTGTCACATTGATACCCTTTCCACCAGGAAGGGCAATCAGATCTCTCATTGTGTTAACCTGTCCCACCATGATACCTGTTGTATTATAAGTTTTATCAATCGCCGGATTACATGTTATTGTCAATATCATATCCGTCCTCCTATTCTTTGGTGTAAGCGAATTTCACATTCTTAATCTCTATCTGAAGTGTGGTAATCCCTCGAAAGGTATTCTCTGCTGGTGTGTATGTAATATCCAGCAGGTTTCCACTTTCCTTCAGCTGTCTGCAAAAAGCATCTCCATCTCCAAAATAAATTGCATCAAATGAAGCTCCATCCGGACTCTTTACCGTTCCCTTCACTACATTTCTGTTCTTTCCAAGGACCTTCGCCCCAACGAGCTCCACTTTTTTTTGTGCAAAGAGAGGTCTTCTGTTTCCGGTTCCATAGGGCTCAAGCATTTTCAGCTGCTCCATCAGCTCCCTGGATACGTGGCTAAGCGGCATGGCAACATCAATCATAATCCGCTCATGAAAATCCTCTTCCCCAAGCTCGCACACCTCGTTGATGCGCTGCTCAAATTCATCAGCCTTCCCCGGAGGCAGTGACAATCCTGCTGCGAGCTTATGCCCACCATACTTGACAAAAATATCTTTGATTTTTGTCATCTCATCATACATATGATAGGCATCAATAGAACGTCCAGAACCCTTGATTCCATCCTCTCCATCGGTCAGAACAAACACCGGCCGATGATATTTTTCACGAAGTCTCCCTGCAATGATACCCGCCAGGGATTCATGAAGCATCGGCTGATAAATGACCAAAACCTTTGGCAGCTCCTGCTTTTTCTCCACAAGCGCAATTGCCTCCTCAAGCCCCTGAACTGTCAGCTCCTGACGTTCTTCATTCAGGTTTCGAAGCTCTGCTGCAATCACCATGGCTTCTCTTTTCGTTTGGCAATTAAGAAGCTCCAGCACTCTGTCTGCCGTATCCAGTCTGCCCGATGCATTAAAGCAGGGACCTAACACAAAACCAATATGATAAGGAGACAAAGGCTTATCCTTTAGCCCACACTGCTCTATCAAAGCCTGCAGTCCTGGATTTCTGCTGTTTTCAATGCTGTGAAGACCATATTTGACAAGAATATGATTCTCATCCAAAAGCTCCATAACGTCACCAACCGTTGCAAATGCGGCAAAGCCAAAGCATTCCTCCAAAAGTGCGGAATCCTTCATTTTTTTATGTAAAAAAAGTGCCTTAATAAACTTATATGCCACAACAGCTCCACAAATCCCGGAAAAAGGATATGCACAGTCCTCCTGCTTGGGATCAATAACTGCATCAGCCGGAGGCAGTCTGTAAATACGCTTTCCATCCTCCTCATCATATGGGACCTCGTGATGGTCTGTCACAATCACCACCATTCCAAGCTCTTTGGCATGCATAATCTGTGGAAGTGCTGCAATTCCATTATCGCAGGTTATAATTGCCTCTCTGCCACTCTCAGCCGCCTGCTCAATCAGATGGTCGTTTAATCCATATCCATCCTTCATGCGGTGGGGAATTACAACATCCACATCAGCACCGGCCGCGCGAAGACCCTGCTCTAATATGTAGCTGGAGCAGACACCATCGATATCATAATCTCCAATAATCCTTATTTTCTTCTTTTCACGGATCAGACTGTCCATCAGCGTGACACCCTTTTGCATGTCCTTCATCAAAAAAGGATCATACAGGTTATCTCGGTTTCCATATAAAAAAAGGGAGATTCCCTTTTCATCCAGAATCTCCCGATTTCGCAACAGACGCGCTACAATGGGACTGATCTGGAATTTGGCTGCAATCTGGTTGAAATCAGCCCGTTTTGTTTCAACAAACCATTTTTCCATCTTTTTTCTCCATATCCTATTCCCATTCTAGTAAATTTTCATTAATTATACAAGAAGATAAACAAAGTACCCTGCATAACATGCCAGCATAAAGATTCCCGCCGGTCTGGTAAGCTTCTTCTTTTTAAACACACAAAGCCAGAGAATCGCTCCTGCCGCAAAAGCAACAAAGGTATCAATCAGGAACTTTGATTCAAAAATGACCGGTGCAACCAATGCTGTTGTTCCAGCAACAAAAAGAATGTTAAATATGTTGCTTCCCACAATATTTCCAATCGCAATATCTGCCTTTCCTTTTCTTGCAGCCGTAATACTGGTAACAAGCTCGGGCAGCGAGGTTCCAAAGGCAACAATGGTTAATCCAATGAGACGCTCCGTCATTCCAAAGGACTGAGCAAGCTTAGTTGCCGCATCAACTGTGACATCTGATCCCCAGACAACTAATGCTGCGCCAATGATTCCCAATAAAATCAGCATCCACATTGGATGGCTCTTTGTCTCCACCGATTCCTCCCTCTGCTTCTTTGCCATCATAAACAAATAGACAAGATACATAAGAAAGAAAATCCATAAAACGACACCTTCCCAGAGCACAATTGTTCCATCCGTCATACCCAGAACCAAAATCAAAAGCGTTACTACAAGCATAAAGGGAATCTCATACCGAATGGTTGACCGTTGAACTGCAAGTGCACTGATAATTGCCGTCAGTCCAAGAATCAGCAGCACATTCATAATATTACTTCCTACCACGTTTCCTATGGTAATACCCGCATTTCCCTTCAATGCCGATGTGATACTGACTGCAGCCTCAGGTGCACTTGTCCCCATGGCCACAATGGTAAGACCAATGACAAGCTGAGGAATTCCAAACTTCTCGGCAATACCTGCCACACCTTCCACAAACCAGTCTGCTCCCTTTACCAGCATCGCAAATCCCACTACCAAAAGTGCGACCTGGATTAAAACAGGAATTACATTTTCCATCTTCTTTTCCTCTTCTCTTTTCTTCTCTTATTATTTATTGGATAAAAACTTTTATGCATACAAAAGGATTTCAGCTGTTTACGCCGCCCTGCGTCGGCACCTTAGATTCAAAAAAGCGAGCCCTTTATTGTACACAAAAAGTACAATAAAAGTCTCGCTGCTTAACTGAATAACCGGACTTTCCTGCTGGAAAATCGTACTGACGATTAGACAGACACCGAATGGTGCCAACTACTCCCTCTTATTAAATTGAGTATAGCAATGCACCATTTCAAAGTCAACTGTTTATTTTTTATCACATCATTATTGCATCATGAATCTCATACTTAAATCACATAATTATCTGCTGTCTCATTATCCCAATCTAACAAATCCTGCAAAGTAACCTTGTCTATAACTCCACGCATGGCGTCATCAACCATCCTCCAAAGTCTGAGTGTGGAGCAGGTGGCTGCCCTGTCGCAGTGATTTTCCTCATCCTCCATACAGGCCACCGGTGCCATACTTCCCTCAGTCAATCGCAAGATCATCCCGACTGTGTAGCTTTTCGGCTCTCTTGCCAGACAATAGCCCCCCTGTGCACCTCTCAGGCTTTTCACAAAGCCCGCCTTCTTTAATGCCGCAATAATCTGTTCCAGATACTTCTCCGAAATCTCCTGTCGCTCTGCGATGTCCTTTACACGGATCATCTCATCCTCGGAGCCCTTAGCAAGCTCTAACATCAATCGCAATGCATATCTTCCTTTTGTAGAAACCTTCATCAATCTCACCTCTGATTTGGCATCTGCTGCCTCTTAATTAGCCAAATAATCTTTATTCTTCTCTATTATATATTCATGGGCAAAATACCGTCAAGAAGTTATTCTGAAAAAAGTGCGGTTGACAGATATCTGTCTCCGGAATCCGGTAAGAGTACAACAATCCTTTTGCCTTTATTTTCAGGTCTCTTTGCCAGTGTAACGCCTGCATATAAAGCTGCTCCGGAAGAAATGCCAACCAGAATTCCTTCCGTTTTGCCAAATTCTCTTGCATACTCAAAGGCTGCTTCATTTTCTACGGTAATAATTTCATCATATATTCCGGTATTCAGTGTATCCGGAACAAATCCGGCTCCAATTCCCTGAATCTTGTGTCCGCCGCTTCTTCCCTCAGATAAAACAGGACTGGATGCAGGCTCCACAGCAACAACCTTTACGTTCGGATTCTTTTCCTTTAAATATTCCCCAACACCCGTTACAGTTCCTCCGGTTCCAACGCCTGCCACAAAAATGTCAACTGTACCATCTGTATCTTCCCAGATTTCCGGTCCTGTGGTTTCTCTGTGTGCCTTTGGATTTGCCTGATTTGCAAACTGTCCGAGTATCAAAGAGCCTTCAATCTCTTTATTTAATTCTTCTGCCTTTGCAATGGCACCCTTCATTCCCCTGGTTCCATCTGTCAGAACGAGCTCTGCGCCGTAAGCCTTTAACAGCTTTCTGCGCTCCACACTCATGGTTTCCGGCAAGGTCAGTATTGCACGATACCCCTTTGCAGCTGCAACAGCGGCAATCCCGATTCCGGTATTTCCACTGGTAGGTTCAATGATAGTTGCTCCGGGTTTCAGCTTTCCTTCCTTTTCTGCTGTTTCAATCATAGCGGCCGCCACACGATCTTTAACCGAGCCTGATGGATTCAGATATTCCAGCTTTGCCAGAATCGCTGCGTCCTTTACATCTGCCCACCGGGCAAAGCCTGTTGCCTCCAAAATAGGTGTCCTTCCAATTAATTCTGTTACATTTCTTTTGATGTTTGCCATGATACATTTCCTCCTCATAGATAATTTTTATTTTTATATTCTTCTCATCATTTCCTACCGTTTCAGTATGTTTTGTAGGAATTGATATGACTATACCATGCATTTCATAGTAAGTCAATAGGAAATTGTTTTTTCTTTTCTTACAATTATTTTGGATACTTCCGAAATCCTTCACATAAAAAAGAGCCTTTGCTCCACCATCCACATAAGGGACGGTATTGCAAAAGCTCTTTTTGTTTACTGTTATGTTTATTTTCTGGCTTTACCAGTCTTTTTAACAAATTTTGTTTTCATCAGATACCACAATGCACCTGTGATACATACTGAAGAATAAGCACCGCAGACAATACCAACCATAAGAGGTAATGCAAATTCACGGATACTTGTTACACCAAGTACATACAGAACAGCTACCATGATAAATGTTGTAAAGGAAGAGTTAATACTACGGGAAAGGGTCTGTGTAATACTTGTATTAACAATATCCTTCAAATCTGTAGATTTACCCATGTCTTTTACATTCTCACGGATACGGTCGAAGATAACGATGGTCGCATTGATAGAATAACCAACGATA
This sequence comes from uncultured Lachnospiraceae bacterium, assembly GCA_964619485.1. Classification (GTDB taxonomy): domain Bacteria; phylum Bacillota; class Clostridia; order Lachnospirales; family Lachnospiraceae; genus UBA2882. The sequence continues at coordinate 6,777 of CAZUCI010000058.1, read as the reverse complement.
GTCAGCATACATGCGATAAAGGTGTTACCTACGCTTGTCTTGGAAACTGCATAGAAGGCAAGTACAACCAGAACATCATGCACTAATGCAAGAACTGCACTGGAAGCAAAACGGATATCTTTAAATCTTGCCCAGATATAAAGCAGCATACAGATTGTTGCAATAACAACTGCGATAATGGCATCGGACTTCATCTCATTACTGATGGTAGCACTGATAGTCTCCGCCTGGATATTATCCTCGGTTACACCGAAGCTCTCCTCTAACATGTTATCAACTTTTTCTCTTTCTTCAACAGTCAGAGTCCTTGTTTTGATAATAACCTCATTGGTACCGGAAACCTTCTGTGTCTGAACACTCTCAGCACCGATGATGTCTGTAATCATTGGAACCACTTCAGAATCCAGCTCTTCAATACTCATATCCTCATTAAAGGTTACTGTTGTGGATGTACCACCTCTGAATTCCATAGAGTAATTCAGAATATTTCCAGTTGTACCCTTGTTCACACCAAGCATTACAAAGCCACCGATGATTAACACAGCTGAAACGGTAAAGAATACTCCCTTCTTTCCCAGGAAGTTGATTGCCTTACGTTCTTTAGCCATGCCATACCACTTCTCGCTCTTGATTCCAAGACCATAGAAAGCATTTAATAACAGTCTTGTAATAACAAGTGCTGTGAACATGGATAAAACAATACCAATTGCAAGTGTCTGTGCAAAGCCTTTTACGGTTCCAGAGCCTTTGATTGCAAGAACGAAAGCTGCAAGCAGGGTTGTCACGTTACCATCCACAATCGCAGAAAGTGCCTTGTTGAAACCAATCTTAATTGCAGAGTTAACCGTTTTTCCTGTTGCAATTTCCTCGCGGATACGGGCAAAGATAACGACGTTTGCATCTACCGCCATACCAATGGAAAGAATAATACCTGCAATACCAGGTAAGGTAAGTGTCAGGTTAAATCCATTCAGAACCAGCATGGTCATAATAACATAAATAGCCAATGCCAGGGATGCTGCAAGACCAGGGATATAATAAATTACAATCATGAAAATACATACAAGTGCAAAACCAATGATTGCTGCTTTTAAGCTTGTATTAATCGCATCAGAACCCAGCTGAGCGCCGACAACGTTGGAACGCATCTCCTCTAATTCAAGCTTTAATCCACCAATACGGATTGTGGATGCCAGATTTTTCGCTTCATCAATATCAGCCATTCCGGAAATCTGAGCCTGTCCACCGGTAATAACATTGGAAACACTTGGTACTGAAACAAAGTTTCCATCATAATAAATACCCAGTGTTTCATTATTGTTATACGCTTTCTCTGTCGCTTTTGCAAAAGCTTCTGTTCCTTCCTTTGTGAAGGCCAGCTCAACTACATATTCGCTCTCTTTTAAAGCGGAATTGCTTGTTGACTGAGCAGCATCTGCACTGGCAACCATAGTACCATCTAAAGTAATGGAACCATCTGCAATCAAATCTTCAATTGGTTTCAGCAACTGGTAAATCAATTTCCCATTCTCGTCAATTCCAACAGCCTGATAGTTTGCTGTTCCATCAGCACCTGTCTCAGAAATGAAATATAAGCTTCCGGGACGGCCTAACTGCTGTAAAATCTCATTTGCATCAGATACACCAGGGATTTCGATATTAATACGATTGCTTCCCTCCTGATAAACCTGAGCTTCTGTGGAGTAATTTTCCACACGCTTCTGTAACTTGTAGATTGTGTCGCTCATATCAGCGTCGGAAGGATCTTCCTCTCCAACTACCTGATAGGTAATGCTGACACCTCCTGCCAAATCAAGTCCCTGCTTGATGTTTCCGGCAGATCCTGTCTTTCCTGCGCCAATTCCGATTAAGGATACATATCCCAGGCCCACTAAGGCAATCAGAAAAATGACCAAAGAAAGAATTGCATTTCTCTTTTTCATTTTATTTAGTTCTCCTCTCCATCAGCCAAAGCTGCTTTCATCATAATTGCGCATTCAATACGCTTTCTCTGCAGTTCACAGCCAACATCATATGCATCTAAGATGCTGCCATGGAAATTATAGGAATTAGCAGCACAACCACCACTGCAGTAAAATTTGGCAAAACAGTTTTTGCACTTCTCCTTGGCATAGACATTACAGCATTTGAACTCATCACGGATATCTGTCCGCTTGATTCCTTCATCCACATTTCCCATCAAAAACTGTTCCATTCCAACAAACTGATGGCAGGGATAAAAATCTCCCCATGGAGTGACTGCCAGATATTCGGTTCCTGACCCACAGCCTGACAAACGTTTTGCCACACAGGGACCACCCTCTAAATCAATCATAAAATGGAAGAAATTAAAGGCTTTTCCCTCTTTTCTTCTCTCAAGCATCTTTTTGGCAAGAATATCATACTGCTCCAGGATTGTTGGAATATCCTCCTCGCGGATTGCATATTCCTCTTTTTCATCGGCAACAACCGGTTCCACGGAAATCTGCTTGAATCCCAGATCAGCCAGATGAAGCACATCCTCTGAAAAATCCAGATTGTGATGGGTAAAGGTTCCCCTCACATAATAATTCATCTGATTGCGGCTCTCTGCAACCTTGATATATTTTGGAACAATCTCATCATAGCTTCCCTGACCGCCACGGTGCGGTCTCATAAAGTCATGCACTTTTTTTCTTCCATCAATACTCAAAACGATATTGGACATTTCCTTATTGGCGAATTCCAAAATATCGTCATTCAGCAAAACACCGTTGGTTGTCAGCGTAAAACGGAATTTTTTATTATTGGGTTTCTCAAGAGAGCGGCCATAAATGACCAGATCCTTGACAACCTGCCAGTTCATCAGCGGTTCCCCACCGAAGAAATCAACCTCCAGGTTCACACGATTTCCGGAATTTGCAATCAGAAAATCCAGTGCTTTCTTACCAACCTCAAAGCTCATAAGCGCTCTGCGTCCGTGGTATTCACCCTCTTCTGCAAAGCAATACTTACATGCCAGATTACAATCATGTGCAATATGTAAGCAAAGTGCTTTTACAACAGTCTCACGACTCTTGAAATCTTTAATATAAGGTTCGTAGATATCTTCTGTGTAAAGCATTTCTGCTTCTGTCAGCTCACAGATTTCATCGACTGCCTCTTCCAAAACATCTGCTTTGTAAGAGAGACCAGCCTCCTTTGCCTTGTTTACAAGTGCTTCCTTTGATGCTTTCTCCTTGACTGCTTCCTCTAAAACGGGAACCAGGTCATAAACTACGTCATCTACAACATGTACAGCGCCACTGTTGACATCCATAACGATGTTATAGCCGTTATTTTTAAAACAATGTATCACGGTTTTTTTCTCCATTTTATTCTAAACGTATAATAAGCAGCGATACTAATCGCTGCTTAAGAAAACATCTTATTATTTTACCTGTTCGCAACTCTGATTGCCAACTGTACAGGATGTCTTGCAAGCTGACTGACAAGATGTCTGGCATTCACCACATCCGCCTTTTTTCATGGATTTCTTTAAATCTCTTGTGCTTAATGTTTTGATGTGTTTCATAACATAGCCTCCTTTATTCACTTTAAGTACATACCAAATGTACGCGGTTATTATAGCATAGATTTTCATCTATTGAAAGTCTTTTTTTCAGCTTAACATTCCGCCCAGCATTCCGCCACCTGCACATAATGCAAATGTGGTAAAAAGGTTGGGGCCCACCACTGTTTTTGCGGTACCTGCGAAGTGTGAAATCACCGCAAGAATTAGAAAATATCCACTTCCAAGCAAAAATCCCCACAAAAATTTTCTCACCTTCATCTTTTTGCCTGCCACAAACCCGTCAAGGAAGGTAACCAGAACGTAAATCACTATCACGGAAATATTAATTACCTTTTCATTTAAATGAAATTTGTAGAGCAGAAATGCAAGCCCCAAAAGCAGCGCTGCAGTAACTATGTATGCTAAAACCATAAAAATCAAATAATACAGGCATTTTCCGCCTGTTTTTTCCCTATCCAGTAACTGCTGCCTCATGAATCCTCCTTTACCCGCCTTTTACTTGACAATCACAGCGGTTTTATTGTATCTTTCCTTATAACATATGAAGTAAACAATTTTTTATGAAAAGAAATGGAGTTGAATTCAATTTTGGACACACCCGCGGCCATACAGTTACTGATTCTTGTAATTTTACTTTTGCTCTCTGCCTTTTTTTCCTCCTCGGAGACGGCATTAACCTGTGTAAATAAGGTAAAAATGAAAACCCTTGCCGACGAAGGAAACCGCCGGGCTGAGAAGCTTTTAAAAATACTGGAAAATCCTGGAAAAATGCTCAGCACTATTTTAATTGGAAATAATGTGGTGAATATCTCTACCACCTCTCTGGCAACCACTCTGACAATTCGAATATTCGGAAGTGTTTTTGTGGGACTTGCCACCGGACTTTTGACCATCCTTATTCTTCTTTTTGGTGAGATTGTTCCAAAGACTGCGGCTAACATCAACTCCGAAAATCTTGCTCTCCGTGTTGCTCCGACCATCGCTGTTCTGATGTTTATTCTCACACCGGTCATTTTTATCGTCGACAAGCTTTCCGGTTTTTTCTTCAAGCTCATGGGTATTGATGCAGACAGCTCCTACAATCCCATGACTGAAAATGAGCTGAAAACCTACGTGGAGGTAAGTCATGAAGATGGTGCCATTGAATCCGAAGAACGTGAAATGATTTTAAACGTGTTTGATTTGGGTGATTCTCTTGCAAGAGATATCATGGTTCCAAGAATCGATATGACCATGGTTGACGTGGACGCCAGCTATAACAAGCTGCAGAATCTTTTTCGAAATACCCTCTACTCCCGCATTCCCGTTTATGAAGAGGACAAGGACCACATCATTGGAACTGTAAATTTGAAAGACTTTTTCCTGGTAAGAAAATCGATTGATTTCTCCATTCGCAGTATCATGAGGGAAACCTATTATACCTATGAGACCAAGAAAACTGACGATCTGCTTATTGAAATGCGTGAAAGTGCCAACAATATGGCCATTGTCTTAAATGAATATGGTGCTGCTGTTGGTTTGATTACTCTGGAGGATTTGCTTGAGGAGATTGTAGGTGAGATTCGTGACGAGTACGACGCAGAGGAAGAGGAACTGATTCGTGAGACAGGAGACCGAACTTACGATATTGCCGGCTCCATGAAGCTGGATGATATTAATGATGCCCTGGATACAGAGCTTGATTCTGAGGATTATGATTCCATTGGCGGCATCATGATTGAACAGCTGGACCGACTTCCCAAGAAAGGCGAATCTGTTACATTGCCTGACGGAACCATTCTCACAGCTGCCCTGATGAATAAAAATCGAATCATGCGTGTAAAAATGGTACTTCCAATGCCTGAGCCGGTGGAGAGAAATTCTGAGGCTACAGACCTCTCCGAGACTGGTACTGAGGATAAAACGACTGATTAAACTGAAATGGTGTTAAATAGAAATTTTGAAGAATATTCATGGAAGCTGTCTTTCTGGCAGCTTCTTTTTCATCTTCCGGTAAAGCTGCCACCTTTTGACTAACGCTCTTTAAATAATAATGCCAGTCCGTAACAAACCTCTCATTCTCCGAAAGGCTTTCAATGCCAAGCCATTTATCAATCTTGATTTTGGTACGGTTCTCTTTTTCACAGGCATGTTCCAGAAGAAAATATTTCATCCTGCCCTCTTCGTAATTCCTTCCAAGCGGAAACAATCTGCATAGTCCAGGTCTGAAACCATGGATGCTGCATCGCCCTTCGCCATTTAAAAAGCCACATGCCCCTGTGCTTTCCTGCATGGACAAAGCCGGAAGAATCAACCCGTCACTGACTGTAAGTTGAATTTTTCCCTGCATCAATGCTTCAAAGCTTTGATTTAATTCCTTCTCCAGGCAAAAGCAATCGTAAGGATCTAACAGAATGGAATCTCCCATGCTGTGACAGCATTTTGAGCACCCCTCGCAGTCCTTACATCCCAATTTTGCCATATCTGATGATGTGTATTGTCTCATTTTTCTTCTATTATTTCCTCTGCCTCTGTATCCTCAGCTACATCCATTCGTTTTGCAATATATGCTTCCATTTCATCAGGATTCATGCCCAGTGCCAGTGCCAGTTCTCCATAAAGACTGCTCTCTGCTCTTTTAAAATAGCGGTCATCTGTATTGGTTGTTTTCTTTCCCTGCTGTAAACGGCTCTGTTTTCTTAAAAATAAAGTTTTAATGATACTGACCCACTGTCTTGCATCGCCAGAGCTCATTGCCTCACGATATTGCATCTCGCGCTGCTTTTCATCTCCGATCCAAATCTCCGGGATATCCGGAATTTCATCAAGAAGCTTTTCTGCTTCCTCCTTCGTCATAACTGGACGCATCAATACTTTATCATTATCAACCTTGGAATAGATTTTGCTCACATTCTCATAGATTGGCTTCAGTTCATAATACTTTTGTCCACTTTGTGCTCCAGATAAATTCAGTTCAGCGATAGCCTCAATTCTGCAAATACCTCGATTTTCATATACTACACATGTTCCTACTTTAAACAATTCCATCTTCCCTGCCTTTCTGTTTGGTGTCTGGTTATATTATTAGAATAACACTTTTAGCAGTACTTTCGCAAATGAAAGTTTCAGAAAGCATGAGAAAGGTTGAAATTGTCCCCTGTAACTTTCTGGCTTTTCCCTCATAAACTAAAAGAAAAAGCAGGTACAACATGGCTACTGTAGTATTAGATAGTGGACACGGTGGA
>CAZUCI010000057.1:0-21235 GCA_964619485.1 uncultured Lachnospiraceae bacterium | reverse complement strand
CCTGTCACAAATGGTGTTGCATAGGAGGTGCCGTCAAACACCTGGATTCCATATCCATTCTCTGCATAAATACCAACTCCGGGTGCAACAATCTCCGGTTTTACTTCATGGATAAAACCCTCCGACAATCTGGTAACAAAACCACGTCCGGAAAAATCTGCATAGGCATTATACAGCCCATTGTAGGCTCCCACTGTAATCACACGCTCTGCTGTGGAAGGAATTGTCAGTGTCTGTGCTGTAGAGGGATTCAAAAAACGTGTATTTCTTCCCTTAACCTGGGTGGAGGGCATATAAATACTGTAGTTACCAATTGCTAACCGAACAGGCACAAGATGCAATTTCCATACTCCCTCATTAATATAACTGTTTTGTGGAATAAAGCTGAAAAAAATCTCCTCATTTACACTGTATGGCTTTGGGCTTCCAACATAAAAAAGGAAATTGGTCTGCTCCAGAGAGCGTCTGAAGGAACCTCCATTCGTTGCAGCACTGGCAAATTGAAACTGCTCTCCTGAGGGAGATTCCATGATAATTTCATAGCTGTCTGTGAAATTAATCCACAGCTGCAGGCTGAAGGACGTTTCATAGGCTCCGATTGTAAATTCAATAATCCGCTCTCCCTCATCCAGCGTTACAATCCCCGCTGTATGTCCCTGTGCAGCGCCCTCATTTCCGCTTCCCACACAAATCACAGTACGCCCAATTTCCGCCATATTATTGATAAATCTCTCCAACAAAGAGGTTCCATCATGTGCACCATAGGTATTTCCGAAGCTCAGATTTACTGCCACCGGCTTTGCCAGCTCCACCCCCTTCCTGATTACATAATCAATTCCTCTCATCAATGCTGTTGTCAGTGGAAAGCTGGTCTGATTGGAGGTATCCAGCTTCACGATGATAAGCTCTGCCTCCATTGCCACTCCAATCTGTAAGGTATTGATGCTGCCATCCTCCTGCCGCCCATTCCCTGCCGCTATACTGGCAACTGCCGTCCCATGTCCTGAAATATCCGGGGTTGGTCCCTGTGCGGTATCTTCATTCATTCCGCCCTCTCCCAGTAAAATATCATTTAAATCCGAGGCAGAATATTCTCTCTCCTGCACCTGATCATAATAAAAAAGGACCCTCGTGGTCCCGTCCTCATTGCGAAACGCAGGCAGCTGGTAGGATAATCCACTGTCGATTACCGCCACAAGCACGCCCGCACCAAAATTTTCTATTCCGAGACTGCCTCTACTGTAGAGACAGCTTTGAAAATTTCCATTTGCATCCTGTGTATAGAGATTTTTGGGCTTTTCCAGATATTCTGTTTCCTCCAGGGACGCAAGCCACTCCACTCTGCTCTCCGGCAGGGTCACGATTGCATATCCAGCCAAAAGCTCCTCTATAAAAATATTCTGTTCCTCTGATTCATACTGAGCCAGATTTCCATGATACTTGACAATAATTTCCCACAGATTTTCCGATATGGTGGAACCAGACTCCCCGGAGCTGTCCGTTCCTGCCAAAAGAACCGGTGAAGCCTCACGCTCCTCCCTTGTTGCATCCAACGATAAATTTACTAAATTTTCAGCCTTCTGACTGTTTTGCATGGCAGACTCGCTTTTTCATCCAATCTTTTTATATCCTATGATACAGCAGAAGCTTCCATGCCAATTACATGAAAGCTTCCCTGTGAATTACAATTTTCTCTTTTCATTTTCAAGCACCAGCTCTTTGAATTTATCTCCACGTTCTTCAAAATTTTTAAAAATACCATAGCTTGCTGCTGCCGGTGATAAGATACAGCTTCTGCCCTTCTCTGTCACCTCTTTGGCAAGGGCAACTGCATCCTCCAGATGCTTCACCACATGCAGCCTCTCCCTCTGTTCAAACTCAGGGAAATGAGCCTCAATTTCTTCAAAGATTCTGCGTCCTGTCTCTTCCATCAAAATAATATGTGGAACTGCACAGTGTGCCAGAAATTTTTCCAGCTCCTCATAGCTGATATGACGATCCATTCCACCAATTAAAACGGAGCCTGCATCTGTGATGGTATTCAATGCCTGAATGGTGGTTTCATCAATGGTTGAGATGGAATCATCATAATATTTTATGCCATCCACGGTTCCAATATACTGCAGCCGGTGAGGCAGCGGCTGGTAGGACCTCAGACCACGTGCAAACTGCTCATCCGAAATATGAAACTCTCTGCATACTCCATAGGCAAAGGCAATGTCCAGATAATTGTGTTCTCCCAGCAGGCTGATTTCCTCTGTTGGAATTCTAAATGCTTTTCCCTGATACCAAATAGTATGATTTCCAAGAGAGATGGTTTTACCGAATTGCTTTGCAGCTGCATCATCTGAGTCATTCTCGCCTTCCATACCGGCTGATACAACGATTTCTGTTCCGGGATATTCGCCCTCAGGCTCAAACCCCTTTCCAACAAAGAGAATGTCTCCCTCTCTTTGATTTTCGTATATTTTACGCTTCGAAGCCACATATTTTTCCAGGGTACCATAATGATCCAGATGTTCCTCATAAATATTCAGAAGAATCCCCCATTTGGGAGAAACATTCATATACTCCAGCTGATGACAGGAAAGCTCCAGCACAAAAATGGTGTCCTCCTTCATCTGCTCATACAAATCGAAAACAGGAATACCAATATTTCCCGCAAGCATCACCGGAAGCCCTGCCTCCTTCAGCTCATGATACAAAAGCGTAGTGGTGGTACTCTTTCCCTTGGTTCCTGTTATACCGATAATCCGGTCCCGATATGCCTGAAAAAAGATTTCCATCTCAGAAACAATTCTTGCTCTGTAGCTGGAAATATCCCGTTCAAGTACTATCCCCGGGCTTTTCATAACCACATCATATGCGTCAATGCAGGACTGATAATCCTCGCCACAATGCAATACTATGTTGCGGTTACCAGCTATCCTTCTATCCTCGTCTGTAAGGGAGACGGGATTCTTATCTGCGATGGCAATGTCTGCCCTCTCATCTAAAACAGAAAGGAGAACCCTGAGTGTTGCTTTTCCCTCTCTGCCAAATCCGAGAATCAGAACCTTTTTCCCATCCATCCACTGATTAATAATCTTATTCATGGCGATAAATCCCTTTCTCCTGAAGCTTTGCACAAAAGTCCTTCTCAAAAGACTCCGGTAAAAGATTCTCATGGTCATAATAGCTGTAATACTGCTCACAGGTCGCTAAATTCTTTTCATACAGTCCCGTGGACTTATAAAATGCAAACAGAAACGGAAGCTCTGTCTCTGGCAGACGGTCTCTGATGGTCAGCGTAATTGCCGCGTTAATTTCATCTCTGCTTCCCACACATTCAAAGGGCTTCTCCTTTTCAAGACCGATCAACTGCGTAAAATAAAGCTTCATATCTTCCTTCTCAGCCATATTGGTTCCAAAAATTTCCGTCAGACGCTCCTGGGATAAAAAGGGCGAAAGAATCAGCCACACAAAAAGGCACTTTGGGCAATTACCGCACCAGATATTTTCCTTACTGCCTGCATTACAGCTTTTAAACACATCATGGTAAGCCGTACAATGTGCAAAAAATGCCGCTATCTGGAACTCGCTCAATGGGCGGAGCAGACTGAAATAGTAGGTGCCGCTGGCGATATATTCCGATTCATAGGAGTGGAAGTCCGATTCAAACTGAAAGCTCTTGGAATACTGGTGATTCACATAGCTTCCCTCCACCGTACTCTCGTTGGCGCTGGACTCATTGGACAGCACAATATAAGTCAGGTCATGCAGATAAGCCGTCAATGTTGCCGAAAAAGCAACGATAGCCGAAAATGGAGTATGTCCATTCAGAAAGCCTTCTTTATTTAAGCGAAGCATTTCCGAGTCCAGTGTACGCTTTACAGCAATGATCTGTTCCTCACTGTAGCCCGCTGCCTCAACGGATTGTGTAGTTGCTCCCCGCGGATTGATAATGTAACAATAATTCGACAGACTCCGCTCCCTTAAGAGCTCCATGGAAACAGAGGAGTCCTTTCCACCACCTACCGGAATCAGACACGCCCCCTCCTGCTTTACCACATGCCTTTTAGCCGGCACATAAGGAGTATCCTCTGCCAGAATAGTCATAAAATCCTCTTCATTTTCCTCAATCCCATTGGTATAGTAAAATTCTCCCAATCCATTAAAATAAAGGGATTTCCACCAGGCAATCTGCTCTTTGCTTAATCCAAAGGGCTCAATAACGACCTCCCCTGGACAGGCAATTTTCCAATAGCTGATCAGCTCCACCATACCCAGAGAAAAAACCATATTTAAAAAATCCTCATCCTCGCAAAGGGATTCCTTTTCACAGGGAATCTCCCAGAATGGGGTAAATCTCGCAAGCCCCGGAATCTCAAAATCATAGGTGATACCCACAACTCCCGGCTCCTCCTCTATTTCAAATCCATGATAGATAAACTGTTTATAGGTATTTCGTAAAGACTGATATGTTTTCATACAAATGCTCCTATCCTTTACCATTTAGATTTATTATAAATCAATTCTTTTTCTGTGACAACTTACATGTCCATTTACTTTTAGCTAATATAATGTTATAATTTGTAATATAATTCAAATAAAAATATGTGGATTCACTATAAAAAGAGGCGATATCATGACTGAGCAGCGATGGACTGACCAAAACGTGGAAACAATAAAGGTTACAAAAGATCTTCATGAAATCAAAGAACACGGGAACCTGGAGTATCCCGTTGCAATATATGAAGTAGACTTGCAAAAAATGTATATGGGAATGGTTCGTTGGCATTGGCATGATGAGATAGAAATTATTTATGTAGAAAAAGGATGCGCCGAATTCTGCGTCAGTGAGGAAACCTATGTTCTCTCTGAGGGACAGGGAATCTTCATTAATCAAAGTGTCATGCACTCCGTGCATCCTTACGAGGGTGAAGACTGCCTTTATTACTCTATCGTATTTCACCCGGCCTTTCTGTTTGGATATGGACACGCCGGGCTGTCCTCACTTTATCTGCACCCCATTACAGGCAATCGCTCCCTAAGCAGTGTTTCCTTTACCGGCGATGACGATTTTCACAGAGAGCTTCGAACATTGACTCAGAATGTTGTCTCTGTCAACCTGCAGTTAAAATACTGTTTTGAACTCTATACCAAGGAATATCTGCTCCATATGTGGATACTGTTGCTGGAACACTGCACCGCTGTTCCCGACGGCCAGCATGTGATTCGCACCCAGCAGATTGGGCTGGATGAATCCCGTGCAAAGTCTGCAATCCGTTTTATCGAAGAACATTTTGCGGAACCCATTACACTGGATGACATTGCAGCCTCCATTCATGTAAGTAAAAGTGAGTGCTGCCGCTGTATTCGCCGCTGTTTGAAGATGACTCCATTCGAATATCTGATGAAGTACCGGATTTTTGTTGCTGCCGGCCGCATCTGTCAGGAAGACTATGACATCGGCTCCATTGCCACACTTGCATCAAGCGTAGGCTTTAACAGCAGCAGCTATTTTAATAAGCTGTTTCGTAAATATTTAAACTGTACTCCAACACAATACCGTGTGAGCCTTACCTCTACGCAGGAGCATCTCCATGATGTTTTTGGTTCTCAGCTAAAGCACAATTAAGCCTTCAGCCTTACAACACCCTTTTCCTGTAGGAATGCCGGATAGTAGGACAGCTTTGCCTTCCGAAGACCCTCGGCACCTGTATCCTCCTCACGGTTGATATATTTGTACTGACTGGCCTCATGTTTTACAAACTGCTGGTTAATCACAGGGTAAGCGCCCTGAATATCTGCATAGGCTTTTTCTATATGCACCACAAAGGTATCCTCACAAACCGGTTCTCCAATGGAAAAAGCCACCACTCTGCCATCGGCTCTTATAAGGCCCCCTGTGAGCTGAAGCTCGTCCAGACGCTGTAATGCTCTCATGGTCACACAGAATTCCTGGTGCTTCTCATCATTTTCTTCGCATCCATTTTCTTTTCGCCAGTTTTGAGCCATCTCCATGCACTCTTCTATATTTTCTTTTCCAATAGATTCATAGGAATAGTCCGGATACTCCTTCAAAAAATTGTTGATATGGTTACGCTTGCCATGAAGCTTTTTCCCCGCCAGGGAAATCAGCTTTTCACTTTCATACACATAATCTGCAGCATCTCTGTCATAGGTAATTTCAAATTTTCCGGGATACATATGCTCTAAACGTTCAAACTGCTCCGGTGTCACCATGTTCATCTGAAACGGCAGTCCCCGTCTGGCAAAATCCTCCAGGAAATAATCAACTGCTTCCTTGACCTTTCCCCTTCCCAGTGGAAATCCCACTGCCTCCTGGTTTTTTCCAAACCCAAACAGGAGACAATCATCAAATACAGTGTATTTCACTTCATAAAACGGAGCCCAAAGCAGGTTGTTTGTAAAAGTATGCTCACAGCTTCTCGATTGTTCTTTTTGATAAAATTCTTTAAATAATGTTTCGTCTTCTTCTGTAATTCTTTCCCAGGTTAATTCCATTTCTTCCTCTTTCTAGCATCTTGGATTTTTTGATTCTTCCAGCACGTCAAAGGCTTCTCCCTTTGCCCACGCACTTCCCACATCACATCTGCCGTGATGGGAAACCTTTCTTGCCGCTCCCCCGGCAACTTCATCGGAAACATGCACATTCAGTCTCCCTGTATCAGACTGCCCAAATTTTTCCAGTATAGCCAGGACATTTTCAATGTCCTCCTCACTGACCTCTTCCTCTGCAGTCTGCTTTTCCATTTTCTTCTTATTTTCTTCTTCCACCAGATCTAAAATCATTTCCGGTTCTTCTCTGTATAAATCTGACATCGCTTACTCCTTTCCCGCTTTTTCCCATCGATATACAACTACTAAAAGAATACCCAGAAAAACAATTCCCATTCCGGAAACCATAAGTCCGACACCAAACAGGGGATAATGATAGGTAATGACCGTTTTTCCGGAAGAGACAAGTGTGAGATTATTCTCAAAGCAAATCGCTCTGTCGGAATCAAAAATATCCTGCTGTGCAAGGGTTGTATTGATTACCGTATCCGTATAGCTGCCCTCTGCTTCTATCTCCATACCTCTTGTCTGATAGTGAATTTGAATTGGAACCAGTGTTCTGACAGGCACCTGTTCTGATGGGATATTTATCATCTGGTCCAAAATTTTCAAAAGAGAGGCATCTCTTTGTTCCACTGCCTGATACATCAAATTAAATCCCAAATAGATGATGTTGTCATGCTCTTCATCTGCCCCTGCAAACACCAGCTCCTCGTCCTCATACTCTGCGGTACCGAGAATTTTCATATTTCCAGACAAATAGCCTGTATTCCAATCTTTATTTTCTTCTGAAAAATCACTTGAAATCAGGGTTTCTCCCCCAAAATTCAATAAAGGGAAACGTTCCGTAAAGGTTACACTGCTGGAAGCTGCATTCAGAAACTGCTGCTGCTTTGTTGTGGCGTCCGAAGGTACATGCGTCATATCAACAATAACCCTGACGCCCTGATCAGCTGCTTTCTCAAGGAGCTCTTCGGCTGCTTTTCTGTCATGATACAAAAATCCACTTAAGAACAGACTTTTGTATTCACAAAGCTTCTCAACAGAATAATCATCCACATATCTGGATGCACCAACTGTAAACTTTGGATAATACAGGGTCATATTATCAGCATATTTTCCAATAGCAAGCCCCTCATATCTGGTAACCACACCAAACTGGTCCGGTGTACTCTTTTTGAAAACATATGCGAGTCCCGTTTCATCCACCAGCCGGTAACCGCTTTCCTCTGCGGCAGCAAACAGCATTTCACTGCTTCCGCCCTTATCACCAATATGATCCTTCACAACGCTGACTGCGTCATTTCCAAGCTCCAGCGCCCGATCAAACAAATACACATAAGCCTCTTCCTCCAGTGCCGTATTCAGCATCACGATATTGTGAGAGGTTGTGGCTCCCTGCCAGGCCCAGCCATAGGTATAATCGACCCCCTGGTCAATACAAAGTCCGTAGGAGGGATAGGAGCCAAGTGTACTCAAATCTAAAAGAGCCGCTCTCTGTGTTGTCTGGTTTCTGAGAGCTTCCGTATTTTCCACAGCTATTTCCGACGCCTCCGTACGGTATCGTCCCAGTGCCAGAGATGGTATACAGTCAATGATCAGGATAATCATAAAAATAACTTCATATTTCTTCCTCAAGCTTCTCCATTCTATCAGGGAAAGGAAAAAATATCCATAGACAATTGTTGCAAACCTCATCATCCAAAACAGCTGATTCATTGGGAGTTTTTTCAAAAACGGCAGCATCTCGGGAGCCGTACACAGTAAGATAAGCAAAGCAAGAAAATAGCCTGATTTTTTTCTTCCCTGGGATAACAGGATTCCCAAAAGGGACAAAACTACGATAGAAATACCAAAATAGAAGGTATCTGTAATCCCATTGATGCGGTTAAAGGGATTGAGAGAAACGCTCAGTGAGGACATCATCATCGCCATAACATTGGCACTGGCATCTGATTCCATGGAAATCATTCCACCGGACAGAGCCGGAACCAGCCAGAGCCCTGCACACATAATACCCAGGACCATACTGCACAGTGTCCAGAAATTTCTCATATAATTTTTATTTTTTATACTGTCAAATAAAAGGAACAAAAAGCTGGAAACTCCCATCATTGCTGTAATCATCACATGGGTAAGACTGAGGAGCATTGTGGAAAATGCAATCGCCGCCAGATATCGCTTTTTTCCTTCCCTGATATAACTCCAAACTGCCAGAATGACATAGGGGATAATCATAGCCGTCCCAATACGGGGAAGATTTCCCTCACAAAAAAAGACTCTGCAGCTCTCCGGCAAAAAGAACCACAGCAACGCCATTGCCAGTCCCAATCCATACCTTCGCTGTTTTCTTCCCAGAATAATCCACGGAATTCCTCCCAGAAAAATGGATACTCCGGCCAGCAGGCGGTAGGCCTGCATCAGATTGCCCCGGCAAATGCCCGTCAGTAAAGCCATCAGATAATAGGTAACCGGTGCCCAATAGCGGTAGAGCTGGCTTCCATTGTACCAGGTCTGACCAAACAGGGGATAGAAATTGCCCTCTCTCAGGTTGTCATACAGAACCTGCACCTTATATAAATGCCCCCAGATATCATTCCCTGACGGAGTCAGTCTGCTGAAATTCAGGAAAACAACATAGGCCGCTGCCGCTGCAAAAAGAAGCAGAATGCTACCTAACAATATGAGGTTTTTATGAATTACCTTCGTCTTCATTTCCAAAACTCTTAATCTCCTCTAAAAGCAAATCTGTAAGGGAATTTATTGTCTGCATTTCCTCAGTTTCACCCTCATCAATAAGACTGATTACATAGGACCTGGAGGGTGTTTCACTCATCTCCATCATCAAAAAGATCCATCCCTCTTTGTTCAAAATCTCTACCAGCTGCTCCTTAAAATACTCACAGCAGTTTTCCAGTGTTGGATTCAGTCTGTCGAAAGGCTCCACCTCATTCAGATACTGATCCTGATATCGTTCCATGAACTGTTCAACCTTTTCCTCCAGTGTATGAAACTGGACAAACTGATTGCTTCCCTTCAATACATTTAAAACGATTTCCCATGTATGGGGATGACTTTGCCCCAGCTTTCCATCCATATAAATAGCATGACGCGCATTCAAGTAAAATTTGAATTTGTACTGTTTATACCTCATATTTCAACCTCTCACCTAATAAAAGCACCGCAGATTTCATATATCCCAAAATAAACCGAATCAATTGTCTTTTGGATGTTCCGAATAATCTTTTGTGAAAAACAATGGGGGTTTCACCAATCAGAAATTTCCCACCCTGCTTCTTTTTATTAATTTTCAAATGCAGTATCACTTCCTGCAACACATCATAATTTTTCCGTGTCAGCTTCACCTGCTTCAGCTGAGCTGTATGATACATCCGATAGCTGGTGGAAATATCCTTTGCCTTTACACCCACACAGATACGCATCACTCCGTTCAAAAGCTTTGACATCCACAGCGACGCCCTCGCATCCATGTTTCTTCCACCCCTGGTATATCTTGAACCAATCACCATATCATATCCCTGCATGTAAAGATGATAAATTGCCGGAATATCCTTCGGATCATGTGAGCCGTCGGAATCCAGAATCAAAAGCTTATCCATAGACGCATACCTGATCCCGGTTTCAAAAGCACCCCCATAACAGGGTTTTTCCTGCTGATAGTAGGATGCATTATTTTCCATACACACTTCTCTGGTTGCATCTCTGGACTTTTCTGAATCAATAACAATGATTTCATAGTCTTCTTCTATCTCTCTCATATATTTATGCACCTTTGGCAGTAAAACCTTAAGATTTTCTGCCTCATCATAGGCTAACATTACTACACTCACTGACATTTTTTACACTCCGGTTTTTTGACTTTTAGCATGTTTTTCAGTTTTTTATTTCAACTGCTGAAATGATTCAGGTAAATGCTTCAGAAAGGTTTCCATTGGACTGTCACCCTCTGAAACAAAGGCAGGCTTAATGAGCAGTGGCAGGTTTTCTCCTTTTTCTCCCCATCCGGCATACAGATTTTCCGTCAGCTGCTGTGCCTCCTCCAGACTGGTTTTATACAGCACTGCAGCAAATTTTCCTTTGCTGATTTCTGCAATTACCTGAGCCCCATTAAGTGCATCCTTTACATAATCCATTACACTCATCAACTCATCCTTTGTATAATAACGGGCTTCCATTACAATCTGAATATACAAAAATGAAATGGGAAAAAGCTGTTTTTGATTGGATTTTTCCAACAGCGTTTTTAAAAATCCCCAGTCATAGTAACCAATCTCCTGAACCGGTTTATTTAACGATTCTTCCATTTCCTGCTTCCTGTTTGAATCCGCTTCATATTCTGCAAACAGGTCATTTCTCTTAATCAGTTCTTCTCTGATCTGTTCTATTTTTTGATTGCACTTATCCAGCGAACCCGCATAATACACCAGCCCCATGGAGAACAAAAGTGCCAGCACGAAGGTGAATAAAACAAAATAGACTCTGTATTTTGGTATCGACACCCGATCCAGCGCATAATCCTTATTTGTCACAATTCCAATGATATATGTCTGCCCCTGATTTTCAAAGGAGCTCTCCGTGCGGATCAATTTCATGGTTCCAAGATATTTATCAAATCCAGCATGAGCACTCTCCTGTCCAAGGCCTGCTGTCGTTGTATCATTTTGTGCAAAAATAACTTTATCATCTTCAATCAAATAATCCCATCTGCTGCCGGACACCTCAAAGCAATCCTTCATTCGCGAAATCATTTCATCGGAATTGGAACTGCTCTCAATCAGCTGCCTCAGGTAATCAGTTTCCTCCTGCTGCACAACCTCATACTGCCTCAAATAGGCCCTCTCCTGAGCCATAAACAAATAGCTGTATCCCATGACTGCCAATATCAGAATCAGAATCACTCCCGATATAACATAAATCACTCCGTTTTTTCCCCTGAAACCACTCTTTTTTTCTTTCATAATCATCCTCTGATTTCCATTTCTTCCTGACTCATGTTTACTTCCTTTTTCATAATTTCAACCACATGAATAACTCCCGCAAAATCCCTTTTTACTATCTGCTTTGCCACATCCCTTTCTTCTGTAAAGTTTTTCATTTTCCACGTTCCCTCATTTTTACAGGAATTAATAATTCCTGCGAATCGAAACCAGAAAATAACAAAATTATAGATTGGGAGAAGAAAGACCAGATAGCATTTTCTGGCGTAATAGCTCCTCAGCTCCTTAAACTCCTTCAAAAACATAACAATACAGAGATAAAGCAGAAAGGTAGCCAGGACATACAGCAGATACATAATCAGAACAGATTGAATAATCAGGGAAAATGGATAGTTGATAAATCCAAGACAAATCAACGCAAAATACCAGATCATTCTTGGAAATGCAAAGGTGTGATCAAAGGTAATCAGACGAATAATAAAGTCATTAAAGAAATTGCCCGAATTTTCTTTTTTCTGTCTGTTGAACATATGAAGCACTTCAATTTCTCCACGCTGCCAGCGCTGCCTTTGAATATATAAGCGATTCACATCCTCTATCGGATCCACAAAAAAGACCGCGTCATCGCAGAGCGAGATTCTTTCCTTCATGAGCTGACGAATCTGGAAGGTAACATGTGTGTCCTCACAGACCGTATCTGTATTATACAGCTGAGATTTCAATATTGAGGATTTTCGGAAACCCGAAAATGCACCGGAAAGGGTAAAAATGCTGTTAAACTCTGACTGAAAGTTTCTTCCAGCCAGAAAAGCCTGTGCATATTCAAAAAACTCAATCTTACGAAACAGTCGTTTTACAAGTCCTTTGGTCTCGTCAATCATCTCCGGATTGGTCAGAATTGTCCCTGTCATACATTTAATTTCCGGATGCTCCTCAAAACGGGAAACCATTCTCCTGATTGCCTGCTTTTGCAGCGTCCCGTCACTGTCTATATGAATAATGTATTTTCCATAGCTGTTAAAAAGCGCCAGATTCAGTGCCTTCGATTTGCCCTGCTTTGAATTGACCCAGTTGATTGTCAGTTCAGGAAAATCTCTCTGGCACTGGCAAAACACCTCAAAGCTGTTATCCGTGCTCATGTTATTTACAAGCAAAATGTAAATCAGTTCGTGGGCATACTCTGAATCGTACACTGACTGAATACATCGATAGAGACTCTCTGCAGAATTATAGACCGGAATAATCAGCGTAATTTCCGGCATAAACCCTTCCTGATTATCCTTTTTTATAAAAATGCGTTTTTTTAACAAAAGTAAAAAATCAAATATAGTAGGAATTATTTCCATAAGAATTGGAATAATTACCCATGCAGCCCAGAATACAATCGAGCTTCTAAAGAAATCACTGATTGCTGTCATAGCGGAATCCTCCTACCTTTTGTCTGCTGATCTGGGCACGCGTAAACACCTGAAAATACAGGGTGACCGTGCATGCGTAAAAAACGATTCTGCCAAGAATGGTATGGGCAAAGAAATAGAGATCCATTCCTCCCCAGTAAATGGCAGCACAAATAACAAAAATACGCAGAATATTAAACCCGAAGATTGCGAACCCTCCAAGAATACTGATAACAACCCGTTCATAGATTCGGTAAACCGGAAAGAACCACAAAAGCGCAAGAAATGCCATTGTTTCAATAATTCCAGAACACTCAAAATCAATGTACAAAGATAAATTTGTTTCTCCATGAGAGATAAAAATAATGCCCTTTTGGAAGAAGGACTGATACATGCCGGTTATCTTTCCAAAAAATCCGGCGGCTGCAGCCACAGCCTTTTGCATAGGTTCCACCAAAAACGGCTCTACCAGCACCAGCATGAATATAAAAAAGCCGACACTACCCGTGATGTAAAACCAGAAATCCAGCTTACCTCTTCGAAATACTGTCAGCATATAAATCCAAATAATTAAAGATATAATAATCAGCCAGTTCATCCCTGGTATTTCCCCTTTTCCTTCTTAAGCTTCCAGACCACTGCCGATGCAATGATCATTGCCATAAGAACCCCAAGCCATGCCCCCGTGGGAGTTCCTGTAATAGTCACACCTTCGGTTCCAATATTGGGATTTTTAATTGTAATGGTTGCTGTGGAAAGTGCTTCCTCGGAAATTCCTGTGATTTCTGATAATTTAGACAAATTTAAAGAAAACTCGATCTCATCACCTTTTCCGGTATCAGTATGTGCAGGATCATAAACAGTAAATGCCACCTGACTGCCACACTCGTTGTAATAACCGATATAGGCCTTAAAATTTGTGTGAATTCCCTCTCCCCACTGGGTGTACATATTTCCCCAGTCCATGGAACCGTCCCCGTTAACCGGAATAACATTTATCACAAGATTCTGACCGTTAATCTGCATATTCCACAGCTGAAGCTGCATCTGCGACATATACAGATCATTCATACTAAAATGAACATAAAGATTCTCTCCATCAGAAGCAATCTGCCCATAGTGAACAGCCTCCGTATTATTTCCCAGATATGTAATGTTCGTTCTGGGATATCCATTCCAATCGCCAAAATAGCCATCTATAACCAGAGAATCTGTAACTACTGGTGGATTTTCAGGCTGTGCTGGTGTTTCCGGATCTGTCGGCTGCTCCGGCTGTGTTGGCGTTTCCGGTTCTGTCGGCTGCTCCGGCTGTGTTGGCACTTCCGGTTCTGTCGGCTGCGTTGGCACTTCCGGTTCTGTTGGCTGCGTTGGTGTTTCTGGATTTTCAGGCTGCTCCGGCTGGTCACTTCCTTCTGATTCATGAACCAAAACACTGGTTTGACTTCCATTCCATTGGAAAGTCATCGTGTTAACATTTGTGCCTCCATAAATACTGACCGGTACCTGCATGGTCCAGCTCATAGTCTCATATCCATAATTCTGTGCCGGTGTTGAATTGGTCACGCTGCCCTGCGCCCCTTCAATGACCTGACTCCAGCTGTTATAGACAGGAAAGCTTCCACTTTCTCCCTCGTTTGCACTGTTGAGGCGTATGCTTCCGAGCGCATCCGGTGCCGGTGCCCCATTTACTGCAACACTAATCTGCGTATTAAGGTAATTGGACCAGACTCCCTGATAAGAAAAATAAAGATAACTGCCATCCGAGGTAACCTCCATCGACGCCTCCGGCGTTACCATAGTCTCAGCCTTAACACTGGAGCCTGTAAAAACAAAGAGCACAATAACAGCCAGACATAAATGAACACATCTGGATAAAAGTTTTTTTATGCTTTTTTCTGTAAGCCTGTTACTCTTTCTCATGATTACAGTTCCTTTCCACTCAGAGCCATCAATTGCTGTTTACGCAAAAGTATTTTATCAAAAATTTCCTCACTCTGTTTCATGCTGGTAGTCGGTAAAAGAATTCGGTCTGACACCTGATAAACGCATAGTGGATTCTCTGAAATATCCAGCTGGAACAGCTGCAGCTGAACCGATTCCAGGGTTCCCTTCAGGGCTTCGTATAATACATCTCCTATCGTCTCGATATTCGGCTCCTTAGCGGCAAAAACCGGAAGATCATTCAGATATTGCCCATTATACTCCCGAAAAAAATTTTTAATTCTTTCATCTACCTGATAAAACGGAATGTCAGATTTCTTTTCCATTCCCCCGATATAAAGTGTGATGGAAAAGGTATGGGGGTGTGCACTGCTTCGGTCATTCCCCATACTGTGCTCCGCATTCAGATAGTATTGGTACACATAATAACGTATCATCTTTTTTCTCTTTTTTTCAATATATGCATTTCATCTGCTTTCGTTGCAGACCTGGTCATTGAATATAGCTGACTTTATAGTACCATTTTCCCATTCTGCTTGCAATAGTGTATGTGCACAAAACTGAATAACGGTTCACAAAATTTTTCTCTCTTTTGAATAAATTTTCAGCACTTTTACAACAGCATTGAAAAAAGAGTTCTCAAATGATAAACTCTCCTTTGGAGGATTTACAAATGAAACAAGATAGAGCGTGGCTTTCTGCCCTGAAATCAGCTTTTCCCTATACAATTCCGATTCTTACCGGCTTCCTGTTTCTCGGTGCTGCCTATGGTATTTTTATGAACGTTTCCGGTTTTGGCGCCTTTTATTCCATACTCATCAGCCTGATTGTGTTTGCCGGTTCCATGCAGTTCGTTGCAGTGAATCTGTTGATCGGTGCCTTCGACCCTGTCGGCGCACTGCTCTTGACACTAATGGTAAATGCCAGACATTTATTCTATGGTCTCTCCATGCTGGATAAATATAAGAATGTAAAGCACCGAAGATTCTACCTGATTTTTGCTCTGTGTGATGAAACCTTTTCCGTAAACTGTACTGCCAGGATTCCTGAAACGGTTGACAAAGACTGGTTCTACTTTTGGACCTCCTTTTTAGATCAATGCTACTGGGTAATCGGAACAGCTATCGGCGGTCTTTTCGGTTCCTTCCTCACCTTCAATACAGAAGGGCTGGACTTTGTTATGACTGCTCTCCTGGTTGTAATCTTCTTAGAAAACTGGCTGAAAGAAAAAAATCACACCAGCTCCATCCTTGGTCTGGTGCTCTCCCTTATCTGTCTGCTTCTGTTTGGAAGCAGCAGCTTTATTATTCCATCCATGATTGCAATCCTGGGAATATTAACCCTGATTCGCAAACCACTTTCCAAGGCAGGTGAAAACGCATGACAACTCATCTTATGACACAACCTCAAATACTGATTACAATCGCCATGCTGGTTCTTGGCACAATGATTACCCGTTTCCTTCCGTTCATTGTTTTTCCGGCTGGCAAAAAGACGCCTGACTATATACAGTACCTCGGAAGGGTTCTTCCTGCCGCTGCGCTGGGCATGCTGGTCATCTATTGCCTGAAGGAGGTCAGTATCTTCTCCTCAACCCACGCACTTCCAGAGATGATTTCCATAGCCTCGGTTATTCTGCTTCACGTCTGGAAAAGAAATATGCTGCTGTCTATCGCTGCCGGGACAATCATCTATATGCTGTTGGTTCAGCTGGTATTTGTCTAGGTTTCCTACGCAACGAAATGTTCAGCCAGAATCTTTACTCCCAGCAAAATCAATATAATGCCGCCGGCCAGCTCCGCCTTATTCTTATATCTGGTTCCAAAAAGATTTCCAATCTTTACTCCGGTCATGGACAATATACAGGTGGTTATTCCAATAATGGCACACCCGGTTAACGTATTTATCATACTGCCGGCACCCTTTAGAACTGCTACCGGTACACAGGCAAAGGTTATTCCAACGGCAAGCGCATCAATACTGGTAGCCACGGCAAGAACAGCCATCTCCTTCGCCTTCAGAGAATCATTTTCACATTCTTCCTTTTTTGACAGTGCTTCCTTCACCATATTTCCACCAATCAATGCAAGTAAAATAAAGGCAATCCACGGTGCAATTGTATTGATATAGGACTCAAACTGTACTCCAAGCACATATCCCATAAAAGGCATCAATGCCTGAAAGCCTCCAAACCATGCTCCCACAATCAATGCTTTTCCCACTGTGATTTTTTGCATTGCCAGGCCCTTGCACACAGAAACTGCAAAGGCATCCATAGACAATCCCACTGCTAATAGTAATAACGTAATCAGGTCCATTCTTTTCTTCCTTTCGAAGCATCTTTTAAACACAAAAAAAGACGTATGTATAGCAATTAAGCTACACACAAGTCTCATCAATTAAGTCAAACCAGATCTCATGATCAGTATGTTGGTTTGACGCATATTTTATGCCGACTACTCCCTTACATGTATTGCTAGTTTACAAAAATAAGGGAGCTTTGTCAATGCTTATCGGCATATTTTTATCAATAATGCTTTCTCTGTTAACCTATTGATATCTCTCATCAATTACTCTCTGGGTTTTCTTTTCACTTCTTGGAAGAACACCCACCTCCACAACCTTAACAAGCGGAGTAAATCCAATTTTGCTCTTTACAGCCTCTGCAATACGTCTGCCCAGCTCTTCAAAATCAACGTGTCCGTTGGTCTCCACATAGATTCTCATGGTATCCTTGCCATCTAAATGGGAAATACGAATCTGATATTCACTGGAGATTTCGCTGAAGGTCTTCAGTACCTCTTCAATCTGACTTGGGAATACATTAACACCCTTAATCTTCATCATATCATCGGTTCTGCCTGCAATCACATCCAGTCTCGGGAATTTGCTGCCACATTCGCATTCTCCGGGAATAATTCTGGACAGATCATGGGTTCTGTAGCGAATCAAGGGAGCACCCTCTTTGACAAGCGTGGTAATTACAATTTCTCCCATTTCTCCATCCGGAACATTTTTCCCGGTAACAGGATCAATAATTTCAATATAAATATAGTCATCCCAATAATGCATTCCGCAGTCACATTTGCAGCTGATTCCAATACCCGGTCCATAAATTTCTGTCAATCCATAAATATCATAAAGCTCAATGCCAAGCTCATTGGAAATTCTCTGGCGCATCTTTTCGCCCCAGCGTTCTGAGCCGATGACACCCTTTTTCAAATGAATCTTGTCTCCAATTCCTCTTTTTTCAATTTCCTCTGCCAAAAGAAGTGCATAGGAGGATGTGGAACAAAGAACGGTAGACTTCATATCCATCATCATCTGCAGCTGCTTTTCTGTATTGCCAGGTCCCATGGGAATTACCATTGCCCCAAGCTTTTCTGCCCCGTTCTGGAAGCCGATTCCCGCCGTCCACAAACCATAGCCGGGCGTAATCTGAATACGGTCCATATCTGTAATTCCTGCCATTTCATAGCAGCGTTTAAACATAATTGCCCAATCATCCACATCCTTGGCTGTATAAGGAATAATAACAGGTACACCCGTAGTTCCTGAGGATGAATGGATTCTTACAATCTTATTCTCAGGGGCGCTCATCAGGCCCAGTGGATATGCATCGCGCAGGTCCTTCTTTTCAGAGAAGGGAAGTGCTTCAAACTCCTCCTGTGAAGTCACGGATGTAATCCCATGTTCTGCAAGTTTCTTTCCGTAGAAGCTTCCCGCTCCTATCAGGCATTTGATTCTGTCATTTACCTGCTCCAGCTGTGTTTTATTAATCTGCATTTCTTGTCCTCTTTCCTTCTTTCTTTAATCCTTAAGCGTTCAAATCCTCTACGCTGTAAAGTGTAATGCCCTAATATTCAGTTCATGGAATTTTTCAGGGAGCTTCCGTTTCATGGCACTGACAATATCCTCCTCTGTCAGCCCCAGTTCGCCTGTACGCAGAGCTGCTCCTAAAAGCACCATATTTAAAACCTTTGGAGAATGAAGAGCCTTAAATGCCTCATCTCCATCTACTACTGTCAAATTTACTTTTTTCTGTCTCAGATAGTCAATCATTTCCTGACCATTATAATCGGAATTGCCAAGTGCTGCCGTAACCGGAATAATCGGTCTCGAATTCACAACAACACTTCCCCCTGTCTTCAAAAAGGGCAGCATTCTAACTGCCTCTGCCGGCTCAAATCCAATGATAATATCCGCTTTTCCCCTGCCAATCAATGGAGAATGAATTCCCTCTCCCATACGCAGATGGCTGACCACACTGCCGCCTCTCTGCGCCATACCGATTGTTTCAGCGGTAAGAACCGGAATATTTTTATCCATGGCTGCTGCAGCCATCAGTTTTGATGCAAGAATGGTTCCCTGACCACCAACGCCACATAATAATATACTTTTACTCATGATTTTTCTCCTTTATCGCTGATACAGGACAAACAGCCTGACAAAGGCCACAGCCCGTGCACAGGGACTCATCAATGGCCGCTTTTCCATCCTTCAAAACAAGTCCCGGACAGCCAAGCTCATGAATACACTTTTTGCAGTTGATACATTTGTCTTCTTCTATGGTCACATGCTGCTCCGGCTTTGTCAGCATAACACAGGGCGACTTAAAAATAATTGCCTTTACGCCTGGTTCTGATGCTACCTTTTTTACTGTTTCCACTGCCTTTTTCAAATCCAGTGGGTCTGCCGTCTCAACAGTTGTCAGCCCGATTGCACGAAGGATTCTCTCAATGCTTACCTTTTCAACAATCTCACCCATCATGGTATGTCCGGTTCCCGGATGTGGCTGATGACCTGTCATGGCGGTGGTGGAATTGTCCAAAACCACGATGGTCACATTTGCCTGGTTATAATAGGCATTTACCACTCCTGTAATGCCTGATGCAAAGAATGTGGAATCACCGATAAAACCAAAGCAGGTGGTGTCCTTGTCCATTCTCCCCACTCCCTGTGCTATGGTAAGACCGGCTCCCATACACAGACAGGTATCTGTCATATCTAAAGGCTTTGCATTTCCCATGGTATAACAGCCGATATCTCCACAGAAAATACTCTTTTTCCCTTTCATAGCCTGTTTCACTGCATAGAAGGAGGCTCTGTGCGGACAGCCGGCACACAGGACCGGCGGACGAACCGGAAGCTGTGGTGCTTCGCAGTCCTGCTCCTGTTTTGGCACCTGCCCCTGTGTTATTGCACTGTCCTTGAGAAACTGCTCAATATTGCTTCCAACAGACTCGACCGTATTCTCTCCCGCACATTTCACATGATGGGAAAGCTTTCCGTAAATCTTTACCGGCAGATGATATGCGCCGCATACTCTGATTAATTCTTTTTCAATATAAGGGTCCAGCTCCTCAATACAGAGAACCTCTTCCAGTCCTTCCAGGAACTTGAGGGCAAGCTGGTCCGGGAATGGATTTGGTGTGGCAATTTTCAATATACGTGGACGCTCTGAATCCTCCAGATTTTCCAGTGTATACATAAAGCTGATTCCATGAGTTGCAATTCCTTTTTTACTTCCTGCATAGGCTCCCTTTTCTGTGAGAATCTGATTTCTCTCATAAGAAGAAAACACCCTGGCAAGCTCAACGTTCCGCTCCTCAATTTTCTGATGATTGGCAAAGGAAAGCCGTGGAAAAATAACCCATCTGTTCGTATCCTTGATAAATCCTTCTATTTTATTATGTACGTATTCCTTTTCCTCTTTTACCTCAATGGACGCATATCCATGGCTGACTCTGGTCGTGCTTCTGAAGAAAACAGGAGTATGGTATTCCTCCGAATACGCAAAAGCCTCCTGAATCATATCATACGCCTCCTGCACAGAGGATGGATCAAAAACCGGCACCTTGGAAAACAGTCCAAAGGTCCTGGTATCCTGCTCTGTCTGAGAAGAAATCGGACCAGGATCATCTGCAACCATAATGACCATACCGCCCTTTACTCCAATATATTCCAGGCTCATCAAAGGATCAGCCGCCACGTTCAGGCCAACCTGCTTCATGGTTACCATCACTCTGGCTCCCGTGTAGGCAGCTCCTGCAGCCACCTCCATGGCTGCCTTCTCATTGACAGACCATTCTACATAGATTTCTTCTGTTTTTCTCTTTGCTACTGTCTCCAGCACCTCTGTAGACGGAGTTCCCGGATAACCGGATACCAGATTAACCCCGGCTGCGATAGCCCCCATGGCAATCGCTTCATTTCCCATTAAAAATTCTTTCACAATCATTTCCTCCAGAAAAACTGATTTCATAAATAAAATCACGCTCATATATCGTAAGTTTAAATTATTATATCATGAGCATAGCTCATGATCGACATTCGCCGTTCGCCAAAGGTGAGCAAGCTCCCCATGGCTCTCTT
>CAZUCI010000056.1:8277-22714 GCA_964619485.1 uncultured Lachnospiraceae bacterium | reverse complement strand
CAAGACGTATTGATAACCAGTTAAGAGGCCGTTCCGGTCGTCAGGGAGATCCAGGTGAGTCCCGTTTCTATATTTCACTGGAAGATGATCTGATGCGTCTGTTCGGTTCTGAGAGAATGATTGATATGTTCAACACACTGGGTATTCCGGAGGGACAGCAGATTGAACATAAGATGCTTACCAAGGCAATTGAAAATGCACAGAAGAAGATTGAAAACAACAACTATGGAATCCGTAAGAACCTGTTAGATTATGATCAGGTTATGAACGAGCAGAGAGAAATCATTTATGCAGAGCGTCGCCGTGTATTAGACGGTGAAAGCATGCGTGATGTTATTTACAAGATGATTACAGATATTGTTGAGAATTCTGTAAACATGTGTATTCCGGATGATGGAAACAGCGATGACTGGAATCTGGTTGAACTTCATCAGGTGCTTGGCGGAATCATTCCGGTTCGTCCATTGAATCATGGAATGGTCAAGGTCATGAAGAAAAACGAGCTTCTCCATAAATTGAAGGAGGAGGCAGTAAAGCTTTATGAGAGTAAAGAGGCTGAGTTCCCTGAGCCGGAAGCTATCCGTGAGATTGAGCGAGTTATTTTATTAAAGGTAATCGACCGCAAGTGGATGAATCATATTGATGATATGGATCAGCTGCGTCAGGGCGTTGGACTTGCCGCTTATGGACAGAGAGATCCTGTCGTAGAATATAAGATGAATGCTTATGAAATGTTTGATGCCATGACAGACAATATCCGTGAGGATACTGTCAGACTGCTGTTCTCCGTTCGTATTGAGCAGAAGGTGGAGAGAGAGCAGGTTGCTGAGGTAACCGGTACCAACAAAGACGACAGTGCTCAAAAGGGACCGGTTAAGAGAGAAAAAGCAAAGATTTATCCCAATGACCCATGTCCATGTGGCAGCGGAAAGAAATACAAGAACTGCTGTGGTAAATTGGCTTAAACGGATATACTACGAGTTGATAAGCTGGTAGATTCATACATCCTGACATTGCTGTCAGGATGTATGTCTTTATAGAAAAGCAGAAAAATAAGAATAAAAAGGTGGTGACGCAAAGTGGTCGAATTAGATCAGATGAAACAGGAATTATTTACCTATGAGACACCATTAGCGGAAGTGAGGGATTCACTTTGACCTGGCTAACAAGTCAAAGCGTATCGAAGAATTAGAACGTCTAATGGAAGTTCCGGATTTTTGGCTGGATGCAGAGGCTGCACAGCGCCAGACGAAGGAATGTAAGAATTTAAAGGATGATGTGGGAACCTACAATAAATTAAAGACTCAGTTTGATGATATTGAGACTTTGATAGAGATGGGATACGAAGAAAATGATCCGGAGATGATTCCGGAAATCAGGACAGAGCTGGACGACTTCATTGCCGATTTGGAAAATATCCGTATTAAAACTCTTCTTTCCGGTGAATATGATCGGAATAATGCTATTTTAAAACTGAATGCAGGAGCCGGTGGAACAGAGAGCTGCGACTGGGCATCCATGCTTTATCGTATGTACACAAGATGGGCAGAGCGAAAAGGCTTTACCATTGAAGTATTGGATTATCTGGATGGAGATGAGGCCGGCATTAAATCTGTTACCTTTCAGGTAAACGGGGAAAATGCCTACGGTTATCTGAAATCGGAAAAGGGCGTGCACAGACTTGTCCGTATTTCACCTTTTAATGCACAGGGCAAAAGACAGACATCCTTCGTTTCTCTGGATGTTATGCCAGATATTGAGGAAGATGTGGACATAGATATTAACCCGGATGATCTGCGTATTGATACGTATCGAAGCTCCGGTGCTGGTGGACAGCATATCAATAAGACATCTTCAGCAATCCGTATTACCCATATTCCAACAGGAACAGTCGTGCAGTGCCAGAATGAGCGAAGCCAGTTCCAGAATAAAGATAAGGCAATGCAGATGCTGAAAGCAAAGCTTTTCATATTAAAGAAAGAGGCCAATGCAGAAAAGCTTTCGGATATTCGTGGTGATGTATCCGAAATTGGCTGGGGAAACCAGATTCGCTCCTACGTTATGCAGCCATACACCATGGTAAAGGATCATCGAACAAATGCTGAGACAGGAAATGTAGATGCAGTGATGGATGGAAGTCTTGATTTGTTCATCAACAGCTACCTGAAATGGCAGGCGACAGGTGGAAAAGTGGATAATCAGGAGTAAGTTGTACAAATAGAAATTGTTCAAAAAAATGAAAGGCTGTGAAGCTTACAACGTTTTCATGAGGGCACGTTTGCACTGCATGTCACTCACAACGGTACGTAATGCGCGAAAGAACTGCGCATAAGTACCGGTGGTGACATAAGCACCCTCATGAAAAGATGTAAGCTTCGCAGCCTGTTTTAGTTCGTTGAAATGTTCTGATTGGAAAATATTGTTAGCGGAGTTTTCAGGGTTTTCAATATAGTAGAAATCTTTTTCTATATCGAAGAATTTCTTGCTGTGAAGTTACATAAATGGTTTACATAATGCAATTGCTTCGATATACAAAATTAAAAACTCTATATCGAAACTTTTTTCCCGATTTTCCTCGATATAGAAAAAGTAGTTGCGTATATCGAAAATCAGTTTACATAAATAGATTATGTAAACCGTTTTGCATGGTTTTCTTTCGATATAGCAATTTTTGATGTCTATATCGAAAGCAACATGAAAATTTCCTACATGAAAAATAACCAAATGAAAAATTCCCACACGAAAAGTTCCTACATGAAAAATAACCAAGTGAAAATTCACTTCCTGAAATATAACTACATAAAAATAGAAAAGGCTCCCCGCCCAACCGCTGTTATCATTTCTCCTACGGGCAAAATTTCAATTAACCAATTCACTTCCTGTCAAATTTCATCTAATTAATCTTACTCTTCAAAGTTTAATCAATCTACTGAAGCAAAATCTAAGAATCTCTCCAAGGGCGAAAGCCAGTACTCACCCCTTCCACATCAAATGGCAAGCATACAAACATATAAACATACAAACGTACAGATATACAGACATATAAACATACAGATATACAGACATACAAACGTATAAAACGCGTTATGTAAACTTATTGGACGTAGAGCGTGTCAATTCCATTCCTACAGAAAAAAATAAGAGAAATATTGGACGCCAGGAGCATGAAAGAGCTCCTGGCGTCCAATAATGATTCGCAAACCATCTAAATTCAATTATGTAAACTACTTATGTCTACTGTTTTGGACGTACACAGGCACTTGTAATCCTGACGTCCAAAACATAAACAGGCTGTGAATCTTACACCGTTTCCGCATCAATTGCAGCAGCAGTCTCAGTATTAGCATCAGAATCCGCAGCAGCATCAGTCTCAGAATTAGTATCAGTCGCACCAGCAGTATCAGCATCAGAATCCGTATCAGTCTCAGCATCACCAACCAGGCTTTCATAGAATCCTGCAATCGTCATACGGCAGTAGGGGTGAACCCACAACAGTCCTATGCCGAAGCTTAGAAGACTCAGGGCATACATGCCAATAAAGCTGACATACAGATAGAAGAGACGACCTTTATTACCCTGCATCATCTGTTTGCTCATGGCAAGGAGCTCCATTGGCTTTAAAGAAGCGTCTGTCTGCTCGTCTGCTATCAGATAGAAGACAAAAGAATAATTCAGCATGATGAGAGTGGAAATTACAAGAAAGAGAATGAGGCCTGCAGCAATCAATGGGGCAGCCATTAAATTCTTTGTAACATAATATGCAGCCAGAGCCAAAATAAATGGAACAGCTGAAATCAGGCATTTCAACAGGATGATAAAATAGCAGATAATCGTGTCATCTGCGTGTCCCTTAAAGCCGTACCACATATCTGTAATACGCAACTCTTTTTTGCGGAGCAGGGAAAGGTACATATAATTTTGTCCCACCAGGAAAATGGCGGATAAAAAGGCAACAATCAGGCTGACAGCAATGCTGATCATCCGTCCCACAGTCTGGGAAGCAACGGTGGAGCTGTCCACAAAAAGGGAAGGAACATTAAGTATGCACTGCATGGTAAGCAGGGCAATGATCAGGACACCGAAATGTCCGGATAGAGTCTGGCGAGCCAGCTGCTTTAATTCGGGTGAAGTTTTTGTTTTCATAGTATTGTCCTAGCAGGCTGAATTAATATTCATGCCGCTGTATTTGGTGGCATCCTGGGTTTTCAGGTCCTGCTGATAGGGATTCTCCTCATTATAGTATTTGATCTGTGTGTTAGTGGTTCCACCGGAAACGTAGGTTCTTCCGCATTCAGGGCAGACCGCTGTGTGAATGGAAACACTGGCATTAACGACCTTGCCGTTGTTTGTGGCAGCCTTTTTGTAAGCGTTTGTCACATGCTCCTGTTCATGGGAACGGACAGCGGCACCTGCGGCATTGGGTGAAACATGGGCAGGTGATTTAAAGGAAACCATTTCGTCGGAACCATCCTTGTACTTCCTGTTTTTGCAGGTTTCACATTCTGCAGGAGAGGATTTGGCACCGCCTTTCTTTTCAGTGGATTCACCAGGGTTGACAATTGCTTTTGCAGAGTCAGAATCGGGTGAATCAGAGATGGAAAAAGCGCCTGGGGTATAATTTGAAGCAGAGTATCCCGGACTGCTGATTGAAGGTATCATTGTGTATTCCCTCCTCCCATAAGCTCATTCATGTACTGGTCAAAGTCAACACCGTACACGGACTGTGTCATCGCATCAAGCTGCTGTTTGTATTCCTCTGGATGCTTCATAACGGAATATCCGATTACCGAAGTAAAAACAACGGTGATTACAAGGCTGACAGAGGCTACGACAACAGAAACCTTGGACATAAAATTCATTTTAAGTTCATCGCCCTTGGCTAAAATCGCAAAAATGACAGCCAGGCCGGCGAAAAGAAAACACAGGTAGAAAATATAGCAGTTCATAAAGGCAAGGATTGCCATAACAATAGAAGCAATTCCAAAACGATTCACTTTTCTAACAGGAATCGGTGGCTGCTCATAATATTCATTCATAAAGAACCTCCTGATATTGTAAACTTATTTTAGCACGAATTATTCATTGAAGAAAGCCTTGTTTTCTAATATAATAAAGAAGATATTATTAATTTTTTCAAAAGTCGTGCCTGCCTGGGGAGGCGGGGCGACGGTAAAAGCGAGGAGGATATTGGGGATATGAAGAAAAAGGGGTTATTGGCAGTATTATTATCTGCCAGCATGGTGCTGCCACTTGTGGCCTGTGGCACAAAGGCGCCTTCTGATGAGACTGCCCAGACAGCGACAGAAAGCACGGAAGAGGCAGAACAGGAGGAGCCGGAGGAAAAGGCGGAAACGGTAAAAGAGGAAGTAACGGAAGAAGCAAAGGATGAACCAAAAGAGGAAACAGAAGCGTCCGCTTCACTTATGGGCGTTAATATGATTGAGAACGGTGATTTTTCCCAGGGGCTTGGTGACTGGATGACCTATCTCAATGGTGGGAATGCCACACTGGATGTCAATTCTGACGGACAGATGCAGGTTGATGTGATTGATATTGGAGATAAAGAGTACAGCGTACAGATTTATTATGATGGCTTTGCATTGGAAAAGGGCTGTGTCTATGAAATGTCCTTTGATGCAGCATCCACTGCACCGAGAGATCTTGAGTACCGCATTCAGATAAATGGCGGAGATTATCATGCCTACAATGGGGAATGTGTATCCCTGAATACAGAGATGAACCACTATGATTATCAGTTCACCATGGAGGAGGAATCTGATCCGGCACCACGCCTCTGTTTCAATATGGGCATTTACGAGGCAACGGACCCGGCCATTGGCAACCACAGTATCACCTTTGACAATCTGGAGCTATACTGCATTGATGAGTCCGGAAGAGCATCTTCTGCGGCAGACAGCGCAGCTCCCCACATTATGGTAAATCAGATTGGTTATTTGCCTGGAGCAGGTAAAACTGCAGTTTTCCGTGGGGAGGATATCGATACCAAATTCAGTATTGTAGATGCAGACTCAGGAAAAAGTGTATATGATGGCACTGTCTCAAAGGCTTCCTGGAACGAACAGACAGGAGAAAATGAGGCAGCCGCAGATTTCAGTGACTTCAAGACACCCGGAACCTACAGGGTGGTTGGAGAAAAGTGTGGGGAATCCTACGAATTCACCATTTCAGATGATGTCTATGCCGATGCATTTCAGGCCTCTGTAAAAATGCTCTATTTACAGAGATGTGGAGAGGAGGTTAAGGCGGAGAACGCCGGTGATTTTGCCCATCCCGTCTGTCATGCAACAGAGGCTGTTATTTACGGAACAAAAGAGAAAAAAGATGTTTCCGGTGGATGGCATGATGCGGGAGACTATGGCCGCTATGTTGTTTCCGGAGCAAAGGCAGTGGCAGATATTCTTTTGGCCTATGAGAAAAATCCGAAAGCGTTTGATGATGCAGAGGGAATTCCTGAAAGTGGAAACGGTACACCTGATATTTTGGATGAGGCAGGGTATGAGCTGACCTGGATGCTGAAAATGCAGGATAGTAAGAGTGGTGGAGTTTATCACAAGGTTACCTGTGCCAACTTCCCGGAGACAGTGCTCCCCCAGGATGAGACAGAAGAATTGATTTTATCACCGATTTCCAATACAGCGACCGGCGATTTTGCAGCGGTCATGGCAATGGCGGCGCGGGTGTATCAGAAGAGTGATGCCTCCTTTGCTGATAAGTGCTTAAAGGCAGCAAAGAAAGCAATGACCTATCTGGATTCTGCAAAAGCAGGGGAGGGCTTCAAAAATCCATCCGATATTGTGACCGGAGAATATCCGGATGGGGATGACACAGATGAACGCTTATGGGCCAATGCGGAGCTCTTTAAAACAACAGGAGACGCTGCTTATGAAAAAGCGCTGACTAAGCTTGAATTTACCCAGGATATGGTTGACCTGGGATGGGCACAGATGGGATTTTATGGAGCCTTTGCATATCTGACCAGCGATTATACCAATAAGACATACGCAAAGGGCATGCAGGATAAGATGATGGGATGTATCAAGGAGCTTTCGAGTATTGCAGCCGGTGACACCTATCAGTCTACTGCGGGAGCAACCTACAGCTGGGGCAGTAATATGACCATGGCAAACCATGCAGAGCTGTTTATCATGGCAGATGAAATCAACGGAAATGATAAATTCCAGAGACTTGCAGAGGCACAGACAGACTATCTGCTGGGTAACAATACCAACGGATACTGCTTCTTAACGGGATTTGGAACCGTTTCACCAAAGAACACCCACCACAGACCTTCCCAGGTTTTGGGAAAATCCATGGAGGGAATGCTGGTTGGAGGACCGGACAGCAATCTGGAGGACCCATATGCACAGGCAACTCTTTCAGGCGTTGCACCGGCAAAATGCTATGTGGATAATGCACAGAGCTATTCCTGTAATGAGGTTACTATTTACTGGAATTCACCATTGATTTATGTATTAAGCAGCATGCAGTAGAAAAATAGGCAGTTTGAAACAAAAAAGACAAAATGATTGAGACAGGATGGAAGAAACATGGATTTATGTAAGGTTTTAAGCGAAGAATTAAAGGTACAAAAATGGCAGGTGAAAGCTGCAGTAAAATTGATTGATGAAGGAAATACTATTCCATTTATCTCCCGTTACCGAAAGGAGGTAACGGGGGCACTGAATGATGAGGTGCTTCGAAATCTCCATGAGAGACTTCTGTATTTAAGAGGACTGGAGGAGAGAAAGGAAACAGTCTTACAAAGCATTGAAGAGCAGGGAAAGCTGACTGACGAGCTGAAGGCCAAAATCGTTGCTGCACAGACCATGGTTGCGGTGGAGGATTTGTACCGCCCCTATAAGCCAAAAAGAAAGACCCGTGCGTCCATTGCAAAGGAGAAGGGCCTGGAGCCCCTGGCCAATATTCTGATTTTGCAGGAGACAAGGAAGGATATGCTGGCAGAGGCTGAGGCATATGTGGATGAGCAGAAGGGTGTGGAAACCCCGGAGGCTGCTTTGGCAGGCGCAAAGGATATACTGGCAGAGAGCTTTTCTGATGAAGCAGACTATCGTACTCAGATTCGCAGGCTGACAGAGTCGGAGGGACTGGTAATCAGCGAGGCAAAATCCGAGGAGACGGAAAGCGTATATGAAATGTATTATCACTTCAGTGAAAGTGTTAAAAAGATTGCAGGCCACCGTATTCTTGCCCTGAACAGAGGGGAATCGGAGAAGGTTCTGACAGTCAGGCTGGAGACGCCGGAGGATAAGATTCTTGCCTATTTGGAAAAACAGATTATCCGAAAGGATAATCCCAATACCACACCTGTTCTGAAGGACGTGATTTTAGACAGCTATGAAAGACTCATTGCTCCATCCATCGAGCGTGAGGTCCGCAATGCTCTGACAGAGAGGGCAGAGGAGGGCGCCATCTCTGTTTTTGGTAAAAACCTGAAACAGCTTCTGATGCAGCCGCCTATCGCAGGCAAGGTTGTACTGGGATGGGACCCGGCCTTTCGTACCGGCTGTAAGCTTGCAGTCGTTGATGAGACGGGCAAGGTGCTTGCAACCAAGGTTATTTTCCCGACAGCACCACAGAATAAGGTGACAGAGGCAAAGGCCGAGCTTAAAAGGCTGGTGGAAAAGTATCATGTTTCCCTGATTTCTGTTGGAAACGGAACTGCATCAAGAGAATCTGAGCAGGTAATTGTTTCATTTATCAAAGAAAATAAGTTTCCCCTGTCTTACGTGATTGTAAATGAGGCCGGAGCATCTGTTTACTCAGCATCCAAGCTGGCAACAGAGGAGTTCCCTAATTTTGATGTGGGACAGAGAAGTGCTGCCTCCATCGCCAAACGTTTACAGGACCCTTTGGCAGAGCTGGTTAAAATAGATCCCAAATCGATCGGTGTTGGCCAGTATCAGCATGATATGAATCAGAAGAAGCTGGACGAGACCCTTGGCGGTGTTGTAGAAGATTGTGTAAACAGTGTGGGAGTTGATTTGAATACAGCATCAGCACCACTTTTATCCTATATTTCCGGTATTTCCAAGGTGATTGCCAGGAATATTGTGGACTATCGCGAGGAGAATGGCGCTTTCTCATCCAGAAGCCAGCTGCTGAAGGTGGCAAAGCTGGGACCGAAGGCTTACGAGCAGTGTGCGGGCTTTCTGCGTATCCGTGATGGAAAGAATCCACTGGATGCAACCAGTGTGCACCCGGAATCCTATGATGCGGCAAAGAAGCTTCTGGCTAAAATGGGATGTACCCTGTCGGATGTAGGTCATGCAAAAATGAACCTTCCACGTGGTGGAAGTAAAGAGCTGAGGGCTTTGGCACAGGAGCTGGAAATCGGCGAAATGACGCTGGTAGACATTGCGAAGGAGCTGGAAAAGCCATCCAGAGATCCCCGTTCAGAAATGCCGGCACCGATTCTTCGCAGTGATGTGATGGAATTAAAGGATTTGAAGCCTGGCATGAGATTAAAAGGAACAGTCCGCAACGTGATTGACTTCGGTATCTTTGTGGATATCGGGGTTCACCAGGATGGACTGGTTCACATTTCCAAGATCACGGACCGCTACATCAAGCATCCTCTGGAGGCTGTCAGTGTTGGCGATATTGTTGAGGTGGAGGTCATCAGTGTTGATGAAGCAAAGAAGAGAATACAGCTGACAATGAGATTTTAAAGAAAATGGGCGCTGCTGGAAATGAATCCTGCAGCGCCCAAATATGTTTAGTGATTTCCTTTTAATACAGGAGAAATACTCTTGTAAATCAGGAAAGTAATTACTACACTGAAAATTGCCTTGAGGAAGGTAAATGGCATATTAAATACAATCAGACATTCCAGAATGGAGTGCACCCCGGAAAAAATCAGCTGATAAGCACTGATGATTGCTTCCTTTGGCATGAAATTATAATAAATCGGGTAAACCAGGTAGTAGTTTGAGAAAACAGAGAAAACTGCCATGGAAACTGCACCTAGGAGAGAACCTAAAAGTGCACCACTACGGTTTTTCTTGATTTTGTATACAAGTCCGGCCACAAGAACAAAGGAAGCTCCAAGTAAGAAGTTACTCAGCTCTCCAACGCCTCCGGTGGTGGACATCAGAAGATGCAGGGCATTTTTGATAAAGCAGATAATCACACCGGCAACTGGTCCATAGGCAAAAGCACCGATTAAGGCTGGAAGCTCGGATAAGTCCATTTTGATAAATTCAGGCATAAATGGGACGTTGAAATCCAGGAACATTAATACAAAGGCGATAGCGGAAAGCATTCCCGTTCCTGTAAGCATTCTTACATTCATACGTTTCTTTGTGCCGGTTTTCTGGTTACTGGTTGTTGCAGCTTGTTTACCTGCTGCCAAGGCTTTGTTTGTGTCACTCATTTGGTGATCTCCTTTCTGATAGCAAAAACTGCTGATAGTAAGGATGGATTCTTCGCACTGCGTAAAAATACACATAAAAAAATACCCCGAACTCATTCTGGGGTATCAGTACACGCCTTATACAGACCAGATAAAAATGGTCTGCCAGACTTTCTTCTTTCATCCAGACTTTACTGTCGGTTTTGGAATCACACCAAATCAGCCACTTGCGTGGGTCGCGGACTAGCTTGCACATTACCGCCGGTAGGGAATTGCACCCAACCCCGAAGAATTTCCTTATTGATGCTTAGTATAGTGGTAATTTGTAAAAAGGTCAAGAAAAAATTCATTGCGTATTGGAAAATTTTTCTTGACA
Organism: uncultured Lachnospiraceae bacterium; assembly: GCA_964619485.1. Lineage (GTDB taxonomy): Bacteria > Bacillota > Clostridia > Lachnospirales > Lachnospiraceae > UBA2882. The sequence continues at coordinate 11,945 of CAZUCI010000056.1, read as the reverse complement.
GATACAAATATATATATTATTGTATTAAACGAGTAATACAACAATACAATGACACATATTGTGCAGGAGGGAAATTGTGAGTGAATTAATTCAAATTCATGATATCTGCAAGATATACAATCCTGGGGAAAACGAAGTTCGGGCACTGGATCATATCAGCCTGACCATAAATCGTGGGGAGTATGTCGCAATCATAGGACAATCGGGAAGCGGAAAATCGACCCTGATGAATATGCTGGGCTGTCTGGATGTTCCAAGCAGTGGAAGATATATTTTAAATGGTCAGAACGTATCCCATTTGACAGATGATGAGCTGTCAGATATTCGAAATCAGGAAATAGGATTTATTTTTCAGGGCTTTAATCTGATTCCAAGCTTCACGGCGCTGGAAAATGTAGAGCTGCCACTTTTATATAGAGGCGTAGCCAAAAAGACCAGATATGATCTGGCGGTCAAGGCACTTGAAAAGGTCGGGCTGTCTCAACGTATGGACCATAGACCATCTGAAATGTCCGGAGGGCAGCAGCAGCGTGTGGCGATTGCCAGAGCCATTGCACAGGCACCGCCGGTTATACTGGCAGATGAGCCAACCGGAAACCTGGACTCCGGCTCCAGTAAGGAAATTATCCAGATTTTAAAGGAATTACATAAAGAAGGAAGAACTGTCATACTAATTACCCATGATAATGAAATCGCTGCTCAGGCAAGGAGAGTAATTCGTATTAAGGATGGTAAGATTGAGAGGGATTATGAAAATGAAGTGGAATAAGAAGAAAAATCAGGAAGTAGATCAGACAGTATTAGATCAGATTAATGGTGTGGACTCTGATGCACAAAATAAAGAAGCTTCAGAGGAACCTGCGGTATTGGGCAATATAGAAGAATATGCAGAGGAGAAGCCGGTAAAAAAGAAAAAATCCAAGAAGAAAAAATGGCTGATTATTCTGGCTGTTGTGATTATTCTTATGATTATTATAGGAAATGTCGTTGGTTCCATGGCAAAATCCGGGCCGATGGCGGTGACGGTTGCCAAAGCAGAAAACGGTGATATTGAAGAAGAGCTGAACTACTCGGGAACGGTTATGACAGAGGAGACAAAAACCTATTTTGCACCGGTTTCAGGCAAGATTGCTTCTGTTGATGTTGCTTCAGGAGACAAGGTAAAAACAGGGGATCCGCTGATGAGCTATGATTTGGAGAGCCTGGAGGAAGCCAGCACTGAGGCAGCGCTGTCAGCAAAGGCTGAGGGCTATGGCATTGATGCAACTCAGGCTACGATTCAGAAAAGCCAGCAGGATCAGGCAAAGGCAGCCAAAGATTATGACGAGGCCATTGCCTATGTAAATCATTATTCTGCATGTCTGGAAAGCGCCAATGCACAGTACAATGATGCGATGGCTGTCAAGACAGAATATGACACCTTAAAAGCAACAGTGGACCAGTATAAAATTCAGCAGGGAGAAACTCCTGAGGAAAATCCGGAGCTTACCAAGCTGATTACAGACGGTGAGGCAAGACTGGCAGAGCTTACCAATCAGATGGCACAGTATGATTACACGGCTCTTGCCGGAGCAATCGAAATCTGCAGCAATGACATGAATGCATATAAGGCACAGGCGGAGCAGTTCAAGGCCGGTAAGGAGGTCAATCCATCCCTGGCAAGCCAGAGTGCACAGCAGGCTACCCTGGAAGAATTGAATAAGATGTCAAAGGAAAAGGCAACAAAGGATCTGGAAACTGCCAAAAATGGTGTGAATGCAGAGTTTACCGGAGTGGTAACCGAGGTTACAGCCGTGGAAGGACAGACAGCACCAGAGGGAACGCAGCTCTTTGTTCTTCAGAATCTGGATGCTTTAAAGGTTACGGTAGAGGTTACCAAATATGATCTTGCCCAGATTCAGGTTGGACAGAAGGCAACGATTACCATCAATGGAAAAGAATATACCGGCAGTGTCAGCAAGGTAAACGGAATGGCTCAGGTCAATGCATCGGGCGCATCTGTTGTCACCGCTGATATTCATATTGATAATCCGGATGAAACACTTTACCTGGGCATTGAGGCAAAGGTGAAAATCCAGTGTGAGAGCAAAAAAGACGTACTTTTAGTACCAATTGAGTGTGTCAACTATGATACCCAGGGCTCCTTCTGCTATGTGGTAGAGGATGGTTTGATTACCAGAAAAGAAGTGGAAGTGGGAATTTCCTCTGATACGATGATTCAGATTGCGGAAGGCCTGAAAAAGGGCGATCAGGTTATATCTGATAACACAGGAGAGCTGACAGAAGGAATGGAAGTAACTCCGGTTGAAGCCGTAGAAGAATAGGAGCGCGTATGGGACAGATATTAGAATATATTAAGATGGCCCTCTCCAACATTCGGAATAATAAAGGTCGGTCCTTTTTGACCATGCTTGGAATTATCATTGGTATTTCGTCGGTTATTATGATTATTTCAATTGGAAACGGTGTATCAGGACAGGTAAGTAGTGAATTAAACAGCTTTGCGGGCGGTCAGATTGTTGTATATACCCAGGCAAATGATAATTATGATGCTGTAAAATTTACCAATGAAGATATTGATGCAATAAATGAGAAGGTGCCACATATTAAAGGTGCGACTTTTACAGCAGGACTTTATGGGACTGCCTTGGGCCCAAAGGGAGATTTTAAGGCCTATGCAACAGCCGGAAATGAAGCTTTAATCAATAATGCTTCTGAGAAAATTGTCAGAGGATCTTATTTTACCAAGGCAGATGCTGAGAGCGGTGCCAATGTCTGTGTTTTGAGAGAAAGCGGAGCCAGATCCCTGTTTGGAACCACGGATGTCATTGGAAAAACCTTTGAAATGACCAAGGGTAATAATTCTGTGGAGCTTCGGGTTGTGGGAATCCGTGCAGACAGTGTATCCGCGCTGTTAAACACTATGAATTACTACGATCAGGTTGAATTTGAAATGCCCCTTACCTCCTTTGGAAATGCATTTGGACTGGATGTGGACGAATATACAGGAATCTATCTTTATGGAGAAGCACCGGAGTACTCCAATGAAATTGCCCGTGAGGCAGTGAATCTCATGGAAATCAGGCACAAGGTAAAGGGACAGGGCGTTATCCTACTGGAAAGCTTCAGCGATTATTTATCCAATATTACAAGCGTATTGGGCTATATCACAATTTTCATTGTATTTGTAGCAGCGATTTCCCTGCTGGTTGGTGGTATCGGCGTTATGAACATCATGCTGGTGTCCGTCACGGAGCGAACAAGAGAAATCGGTATACGAAAAGCACTTGGCGCAAGGACCAAATCTATTTTACTACAGTTCCTGTTTGAATCCGCCATTATTACGCTGATGGGCGGTGTGATTGGAATTATCATTGGAACACTGGGAGCCTGTGGAATCTGCGCAATCATAGGATTTAAAGCGCAGGTATCTCTTGTGACCGTGCTGGTAGCAAGTCTGTTTTCCTCAGGAGTCGGTATTTTCTTTGGAATCTATCCGGCCAAGAGAGCAGCCAAGCTGAGTCCTATTGAGGCATTGCGACACGAATAGAAAATAAAACACGCAAGTGAAGCAGCTGCAAACTTAATAAGAATATAATTGTTAATATAGTAAGACAAAAGACGGTTTTCACCACACAGATGATATTGCGTGGAGAGAGCCGTCTTTT
>CAZUCI010000056.1:0-8177 GCA_964619485.1 uncultured Lachnospiraceae bacterium | reverse complement strand
TGTAGTTTATTTCGATGGAGTAAATGTGACTAACGGATATTCCTGCTACGATAGAGCGAGTAATACGCTCTATTTAGTTAATTCTTACATTGTTAATACGTATAATGATGATGAGTCGGGGAAAGAAATTTGTGCAGGTATTTATGCAGATGGAGATTTGAGCATTGTGTTTTCAGACAATAATACCATTACAGTATCAGATACTCGTTATTCAATGGGAATACAGGTGACGGGAAACCTTACAGTGCGAGGGGCAACATCGGACGCCCAATTAAGTATTACATCTAATTGCTGATTGTATTTATGCGGATGGTGACATTACGTTGGATGGAGGTTCCTATCGACTGAGGAGCAATACAGATGGGAGCAGTTCATATAATAGTTGCCTGCGAACAATACAGCAGCATAAAGTAATGCTGAATCAGATTGCATTAGATGGCAACTATCTTTATAGTGGAGACAACGAGTATGAAATTGTGAACAGTAAGGTTGAATTTACGAATACTAACTATGATGCTAAGTTTAAAAATTTGTCAATTTCATTAGAAGACCCGTCTCAGTATGTGCGCTTTGCAAATACAAGTGGTATCGGTTTTGGCTGTGGTGTTGTTCAGAGTCTCGATGGAAGTGCATCGCCCAATGGTTCCCTTACATTGCGTGAGCACACTACAATTGCCACGCCAGCCGGGGGAACAGTGAAGAGATTTTTTGACAACTCCTTTGTGTATTATGGCATCGCAAAACAGGACGGCGAAGAGTATAGAGGCAATGAAATTAAATTCGTCTATGCATATACCGTCTCTTTTTCCACCAGAACAGCTACAGCGATTGACACTCAGAAAATTTTGCCGGATGGCAAGGTAACTAAGCCGGCGGACCCAACCCGTGAGGGCTATACATTCGATGGCTGGTATCGTGATGCAGCCTATGGAACAGCCTATGATTTTAATGCAGGGGTAAATCAAAATATGACCTTATATGCGAAATGGAAAGAAATACCTGCACCAGCACCAGATCCAGCACCAGGACAGGATCCAACGCCAACGCCGGACCCGGCACCAGCACGTGAACCTTCTGATCCGGTAGAAGCCTTTGTGACCAGACTTTACCGCAAATGTTTAGACCGTGAGCCGGACGAAAGTGGTTTAAATGACTGGATGACCAGCTTGAAGGAAGGGAAGCTTACCGGTGCAGAGGCAGCCTACGGTTTCTTTGCCAGCGATGAATTTAAGAACCGTGGAATCAGCGATGAGGATTATGTGGAAATGCTGTATCTTGTCATGATGAACCGTGCTTCTGATGAAGGCGGAAAGACATTCTGGCTCAAAGGCCTTTCCGACGGAATGGGACGAACCGGAGTTTTAAAGGGCTTTACAGATTCCGCAGAGTTTCAGGGTGTATGTGATACCTACAGCATTACCAGAGGAACCATTACACTGAGCGATGCAAGAGATCAGAACTATGGTCTTTCCACCTTTGTGGGCAGACTGTATCAGAACATCCTTGGAAGAGCCTATGATGAGGACGGCATCAATTACTGGTGCGAAGAGGTTCTCTCCAAGAAACATGATATTAACTGGGTAGCTTCTGTTGGTTTCTTCCACTCAAAGGAATTTGCAAACATGAAGTTAAATGACAGCGATTATGTGAAGACACTTTACCATACCTTCTTTGACAGAGAATATGACCAGGATGGGTATGACTACTGGATGAAATCTCTGAAAGAGGGCATGAGTCGAGATGAGGTACTGGCAGGCTTTTTAAATTCCAGAGAATTTACTGAACTGAAACAAAGCTATGGTCTGTAGAGTCAGAATCGAGGACAAATCAATAATAACCGTGACAAAACGGTAGAATCATAATAGGAACCGGGGAGGATTTCATATCAATGAAGCTTCCCCGGTTTTTGTCTTATTTCTTAAAGATTTCTGAATACGAGCATTTTTCTTGCGATTTCCTCAAAATCAAGTATAATAATGATGTGTGATTGTGTCCAACCAGAGACAACCGCAGGGAAGGGCAGTATATATGGAAGAAAAGCAGATTGAAAATGAACAAAATGAAACGGCAGTTGGCATGCAGCCTGTTGGTGAGGCGTTGTTTGAAACCGATGTTCAGATGACCAGCGGAGCGTTATATGATTATCTTTTGAAACATACCTACTCAACACCTATGGGATTAATCGGAACTATCATTGGGGTTATATTGATTATGTTTTTTGCAAAAGGAGCAGGAGTGATATATCTTATCTGTGGAATTGTTGTGATTTTGTATCTTCCATGGAGTCTGTACCTGACAGCCAAGAGGCAGGCAATGAGTGAGGCATTTAAGAAGCCGCTGCATTATGCTTTTTTTGAAAACGGCGTGGAGGTTTCACAGGGTGAAATCAGACAGATGCAGGGCTGGGATGAAATGTTTAAGGCCATCAATTCCGGAAAGAGCATCATTTTATATACAGGTAAAAATAAAGCATCCATTTTTCCAAACAAGGATTTGGGGGAAAAAAGAACTGCACTTATTCAGGTAATCAGTGCACACATGGAGCCAAAGAAAGTTAAGATTAAACAGTAAACCGGATTGACAGGAAAATAAGCAAATAAACATGGATAGCAAAGCGGATTTAGATAAAAGATGAATTTAGAGAACACGACGAAAACAATAGAAACAAATAGTGAAAAGGAAACCTTTGAACTGGGATTTCAATTGGGACAGCAGGCAAAACCGGGCGAAATTTACGCATTGCTTGGGGACCTTGGTGTGGGGAAAACCGTTTTTACCAAGGGTGTTGCAGCCGGATTGGAAGTAAAGGAGCAGGTCAACAGCCCAACCTTTACCATTGTCCAGGTCTATGAGAGCGGCAGAATGCCTTTCTATCATTTTGATGTATACCGTATTGGTGACCCGGAAGAAATGGATGAAATAGGTTATGAGGATTATTTTTTCGGACAGGGAATGTGTCTGGTGGAATGGGCGAATCTTATTGATGAGCTGATGCCGGAGCAGACGAAGTGGGTTACTATCGAGAAGGATTTAACCAAAGGCTTTGATTATAGAAAAATCGTGATTGAACAGAAAATGCAATAAATTATGCAAAAAAGAAAGAATGGTCGTTACAATGAAACTTTTAGCAATTGACAGTTCAGGTATGGTTGCAGGGATTGCCGTCTTAGAAGATGAAAGAATTCTTGCAGAATATACAGTAGATTATAAAAAGACACATTCACAGACACTGGTGCCAATGCTTGCAGAGCTACAGAAGATGATAGAGCTGGATTTGTCCAGTGTAGATGCGATTGCTGTGGCAGCAGGACCGGGGTCTTTTACAGGACTTCGAATTGGTTCCGCTACAGTAAAGGGTCTGGCCATGGCCATAGATAAACCGATTATTGAAGTGCCTACCATAGATGGAATGGCTTACAATATGTTTGGATTTGATGGAATCATCTGTCCGATTATGGATGCCAGAAGAAATCAGGTCTATACAGGCTTTTATACGTTTGAGGAAAAAGAAACAGCCGAGAGTCAGAAGCAGCTTTCCATGACCGTAGTCAAAGAGCAGTATGTAGATGAAATATCCAAAGTAATAGAACAGTTGAATGAAATGGGTAAAAAGGTTGTCTTTTTGGGTGATGGAGTTCCTGCTTATGAGCAGACAATTAAAGAGCAGATGAAGGTACCTTATCTGTTTGCTCCGGCTAACTGTAACAGACAGAGAGCAGGTGCAGTGGCTGTTTTAGGCGCAGAGTATTTCAAAGCCGGTAAAATGGTCAGCGCAGTGGAGCATAAACCAGAGTACCTCAGACTTTCCCAGGCGGAAAGAGAACGCATGGAGCGTGAAAATGCCAAATGATGAAATACGTATTTCCTTTCTCCAAATGGAGGATATTCCGGCAGTAGCACAGATTGAGAAGCAGTGCTTTTCAGTCCCCTGGTCAGAAGCCTCGTTTCGCGACACGCTGAAAAATCCCAACGCGCTTTATCTAGTGGCAAAAAGGGAAGGCGTCGTGGCAGGGTATGTAGGGCTGTATTGTATTTTTGAAGAAGCTGTTATTAATCAGGTGGCAGTCAGGGAAGAATTTAGAAGAAATCAGATTGCGTCCATGCTGCTTGAAAGAATGTTTGAGGAGCTGGAAAAGAAAAATGTTAAAAGTGTGACACTGGAGGTTCGAAAGAGCAACCAGGCGGCAATCGCACTTTATGAATCCAAAGGCTTTGTATCTGAGGGAATCAGACCGGGGTTTTATGAAAAGCCTGCGGAGGATGCCATAATTATGTGGAAGAGATAGACAGAGTTTACAACAATTACCGCTAGGAATAGCTTCACATGTTCTTATATAATGATAAGGAAAGGACGTGAGGATATGCAGAAAAAACAAAATGGAAAATTTTTGGAAATTCAATGCAACAGGTGTGGTAAGAAGCTTTTGATAGAAAATGGAGAGCTGGCGGAGGGCTGCTTTTTTGGAAAGCAGAACTTTGGCTATTTTTCCAGAAAAGACAGGACGACACAGTCTTTTGAGCTTTGTGAGGACTGCTACGACCAGTGGATAGGGAGCTTTAAGGTTCCTGTCACAGAAAAGGAAGAAACGGAGCTTTTATAATTTATGTTAGATATATGTCTGTTAGGAACCGGAGGAATGATGCCATTGCCATATCGCTGGCTGACATCCATGATGGCCCGCTACAATGGAAAGAGCATACTGATAGATTGTGGGGAGGGAACACAGATTGCCATGAAGGAGAAGGGCTGGAGCCCAAAGCCCATTGACATCATCTGTTTTACTCATTTTCACGCCGACCATATCAGTGGTCTGCCGGGAATGCTTTTGACCATGGGGAATGCAGAGAGAAAAGAACCGCTTTTGTTAATCGGCCCCAAAGGGCTAAGTAGAGTGGTTTCTGCCATGCGCGTTATCGCGCCGGAGCTTCCCTTTGAGGTTATTTGCAGGGAAATTACGGAGACAGAGGAAACGTTTCAGTTTGAGGGCTTTCATATTGATGCTTTTCGCGTAAATCATAATGTGATTTGTTATGGATACAGTGTTGTGGTTGAACGAATTGGAAAATTCAATGTGGAAGAGGCGAAAAGAAATCAGATTCCGGTGAAGTGCTGGAACAGACTTCAGCATGGAGAAACAGTGGAGGAGGATGGCAAAACCTATACACCACAAATGGTGATGGGGGAGGCAAGACGGGGAATTAAGGTTACCTATTCCACGGATACCAGACCAACAGATTCCATTGTGGCACATGCAGAGGAATCGGACCTGCTGATTTTGGAGGGGATGTACGGAGAGCCCGACAAGCAGGCAAAAGCAAAAGAATACAAGCATATGACCTTCATGGAGGCTGCCGCCATTGCAGCAAAGGTTCAGCCAGGAGAAATGTGGCTGACACACTACAGCCCATCCCTGACCAGACCGGAGGAATATATGCGGGGCGTAAGGAACGTCTTTGCCAGAGCTATAGCGGCAACAGATGGACAAACCATAGAACTCGATTTTGAGGAAGATTAAAGCATGATGAAACGATTCAAGGGAACCAAAGGAGTTATTCTATTACTTATCATGGTTATGCTGGTCGTTGGATACTATTTCTATCTGTCAAACAGGACAACACCGGATAAGACAGAGGAAATGGAAGTGGAGACAATGACACGCTCACAGACCGTGTTGTCCAGAAATCTGGAGAACAATTACCCAAAGTCACCCAGAGAGGTTGTAAAGTACTTCAGCGAGATTACCAGCTGCTTTTATAATGAGGAGCACACGCAGGAGGAGCTGAAGGCACTGGGGGATAAAGCCAGGGAAGTCTATGATGATGAGCTTATTGCAAACCAGACAGAGGATGAATATCTCAAGGCACTTCAAATGGATATTGATGAATATAAGGCAAATAACCGCACAATCAGCAGTTATTCGCCTTCTTCCAGTGTGGATGTGTTTTACTTTTCCCAGGATGGTTCCGACTGGGCGAGACTTTACTGTGTCTATGACATCAAACAAGATGCAATGCTCTACCAGTCTACGTTGTGCTTTGTGCTCCGCAAGGATGAAAACGGACATTACAAGATTTTTGGATGGGAGACGTCCAATGATAATGAGGAATCAGACAAAGCGCAGCAGTCAGAGGAAGAGTAGTATTTGAAAAAGCATTGGTTTAGAGAAAGAGTCTTATTTTTGAGATAGAGTTTTATTTTAGAAAAAGAAAAAGTCTGAATCCAAATTGAAATAGAATTAGAAGGAAGTGTAGCTTTGACAGAGGATATATACATATTAGGAATCGAGAGCTCCTGCGATGAAACAGCGGCCTCGGTGGTAAAAAATGGAAGGGAAGTACTCAGCAATGTGATTTCTTCCCAGATTGATCTTCATACGCTTTATGGAGGTGTGGTTCCTGAAATCGCATCCAGAAAGCATATTGAAAAAATAAATCAGGTAGTTGAAGAGGCTTTAAAGCAGGCCGACAAAAAACTGGAGGATATCACTGCCATAGCAGTTACCTATGGTCCTGGGCTGGTAGGAGCACTTTTGGTAGGGGTCTCTTTTGCTAAGGCATTGGCCTTTGCCAGTGGAAAGCCTCTGGTAGGAGTGCATCATATTGAGGGACATATCAGCGCCAACTTTATAGAACATAAAGAGCTGGAGCCTCCTTTTGCGTGCCTGGTTGTATCGGGCGGGCACACTCATCTTGTAGTAGTGGAGGATTATGGAAAATATAACATACTTGGCTGCACGAGGGATGACGCGGCAGGAGAGGCCTTTGATAAGGTAGCGCGTGCAATTGGTCTGGGCTATCCTGGTGGACCCAAAATCGATAAGATTTCCAATGAAGGAAATCCTGATGCAATCCATTTCCCAAGAGCAAAGGTGGAGGACAGCGTTTATGATTTCAGCTTCAGTGGCTTAAAGTCTGCGGTTCTTAATTATATCAATTCCTGTGAGATGAAGGGTGAGACTGTAAACAGAGCAGATGTTGCAGCGTCCTTCCAGAAAGCGGTAGTTGATGTTTTGGTAGAGCATGCCCTCGCGGCCGTTAAAGCCTACGGCTTTCATAAGTTTGCTATCGCAGGCGGTGTTGCTTCCAACAGTCATTTAAGAGCGGCCTTTGAAGAGGCATGTAAAAATCAGAAGGTGGGATTCTATTGTCCATCGCCAATTTTATGTACCGATAATGCTGCCATGATTGCGTCGGCAGGATATTATGAGTTTATAAAAGGAACCAGAAGTGACTATGATTTAAATGCGGTTCCAAATTTAAAGCTTGGAGAAAGATAAAAGAACAAAGGGGACAGATGCTTTATAAGCGTGTCCAAAGCCGAAAGGAATTAAAATGAAAACAACTGCAATTGTACTTGCAGCAGGTCAAGGAAAAAGAATGGGCCAGGATGTAGCAAAACAGTTTTTGCTTCTAAATGGTAAGCCTGTTCTTTTTTATACCCTGCAGAATTTTCAAAACAGCATGGTCGATGACATTATTCTCGTAACCGGAGAAGGCATGGAGGAATATTGCAGGACAAAAATCGTAGACGCCTTTGGATTCACCAAGGTGAAAAAGATTGTAATAGGTGGAAAAGAAAGATATCATTCCGTTGCCAATGGGTTGAGAGCAGCAGAGGATTGCGACTATGTGCTGATACATGACGGGGCGAGACCCTTTACCACTCCGGAGATGATAGAGCGCGGAATTGGGGAAGTGCAGAAGTACCAGGCATGTGTTCTTGGAATGCCTGTAAAGGATACCATTAAGATCAGTGACGAGGAAGGCTTTACGGCTAGTACTCCGAATCGAAAGAATGTGTGGCAGATTCAGACACCACAGATCTTTGCCTTTTCATTGATAAAAGAGGCCTATGAAAAATTGATTTTGCAGGAAGAGCAGGTGAAGGCTGCCGGAGTAATCATTACAGATGATGCTATGGTGGCAGAGTACTTTACAGATGTGAAAGTGAAACTTGTAGAGGGAAGTTATGAGAATATTAAACTAACAACCCCGGAAGATATGCAGGTCGCAGAAGCCTTCCTGAAAAAAGTTTGAAAAAATAACAAATTTTGAAAAAAGATGTTGACACTTTAAATTTACTCTGATAGAATAACACTTGCGTCGGCTGAGAGACACAGTCCTGATACGACATGGAGAGGTATCGAAGTGGTCATAACGAGGCGGTCTTGAAAACC
>CAZUCI010000055.1:0-23044 GCA_964619485.1 uncultured Lachnospiraceae bacterium | reverse complement strand
TTAAAATATGTGGTTTCCAATACATATTTTTTATATGAGTTTCACGGATTATGGTTACAGATAATTTCAAATCATTTCATCCTATCTTTTGGATACACAACGAATACCGAACCAACATTTCCCTTTAATTTTATACAGAAAGGTGGTTTTACAAATGGAACAGGAAAGTATATCAAGTATTACACCCGAAATCATTCATTTGGCTGAAATGTCCAAGAAGGCCGGTATCATAGAGCAGGATTTATTTGCAAAATATGACGTGAAAAGGGGGCTTCGCGATGTCAGCGGAAAAGGTGTTTTAGCGGGTCTGACAACCATTTCCGATGTGCGTGCCTCAAAGATTGTGGACGGCGAAACAATCCCTGTACACGGAGAATTATTCTATCGGGGATACAATGTCAAGGATCTGGTTCATGGGTTTACATCCGAGAACAGATTTGGTTTTGAGGAGATTTCTTATCTTCTCTTGTTTGACAAGCTTCCAAATAAGGAAGAGCTTTCTTCCTTTACCAGGTTATTAAGTGAATATCGCACACTTCCCACAAGCTTTGTGCGTGATATCATTATGAAAGCACCAAGCAAGGATATGATGAACACTCTTGCAAGGTCCGTGCTGACACTCTACTCCTATGATGACCGCGCAGACGATACTTCTCTTCCAAATGTACTGCGTCAGTCTCTGCAGCTGATCAGTCTTTTCCCACTGCTTTCCATTTATGGCTATAACGCTTTTAAGCACTACCACGATGGAGCAAGCCTTTTTATTCATCCGCCAAAGCCTGAATTATCAACAGCGGAAAATATATTACATATTCTCAGACCAGACAGCACCTATACTCCCCTTGAGGCAAGAATTCTCGATGTTGCCCTTGTTTTACATATGGAGCATGGCGGTGGAAACAACTCCACCTTTACAACCCACGTTATCACTTCTTCCATGACAGATACCTACTCGGTTATGGCTGCTGCAATCGGTTCCTTAAAAGGACCCCGACACGGTGGTGCCAACATTAAAGTTGTTGGCATGTTTGAAGATATGATGAAGGAGGTTTCCGATTGGGAAAACGAAGAAGAGGTCTCTGAATATCTTGCCAAGCTTTTGAATAAAGAAGCCTTCGACCACGCAGGACTGATTTATGGTGTAGGCCATGCCGTTTACTCCAAATCCGATCCACGTGCCGTCATCTTTAAATCCTTCGTTGAAAAGCTGTCCAACGAGAAGGGACTCCAGAAGGAATTTGCCCTCTATTCCATGGTAGAACGTCTTGCTCCAGAGGTTATCGCCAAGGAACGCAAAATCTACAAAGGCGTCAGCATCAACGTAGACTTCTATTCCGGTTTTGTTTATAAAATGTTAAACCTTCCTTATGAACTGTATACTCCTATTTTTGCCATCGCACGTATCGTTGGCTGGAGTGCACACCGCCTGGAAGAACTGGCAAACAACGGAAAAATCATTCGTCCTGCTTATAAACCAATTCATGATGATTGTAAGTACAAAAATATTGATAAAAGAAAATAGCTGCTATTTAAGACATTACTCTTTATGATGCTGTTATTTATGAAGAACTTACCAAAAAAGCAGCCAGGAAGTCTTAATCCTGGCTGCTTTTATCTTCTTCCTGCCAAAAGCATGCAATTATTTTGCTTCTAATAATTTTGCCCGTATTTTATCACTCTTTTTATGAAAAAATACGGGCAAAAATTTGTCACCCACGATAATTGCATGTATTTTTTAGCCATTTCCGTGATTGTTCGCAAAAAAAGAGTTAAAAAAGGCTTAAAAAGACATGCAAAATCTTGTATACAAGAAAATTTGCCCTATCAAGCTATCATGACATCAAACTACCAAGCTTTCAAATTATCAAGCTTTCAAGTTTTCAAGCATTTAAGTGGTTGTCTATTCAGTACCCTTCAATTTCTAAGCTAACGTTCCACTTAAAGCAGCCCAGACCTTTTCATTCCTTCTTTTCATTCTCTTTTTCATTCCAACGTTTCATTCCTACATTCCCAAGAACCTCTTAACAACATCCTTCATCTCATCCTTGTCACAGATTGTATCATGTAATACAGGTGCTGTACGGATTTCTTCGATGGCCTTTGGAATCTCTGTATTGGAGATTTTGGACAGTTCGTCGATTAATGCGAAGTCTTCCATATTCTCATATTTGGAATCAATTGCTTTCATTACGCTTCTTGTAAATTTATATGGGCTTGCGGTGGAGGCAATAACTGTCTTTGTGGTATCACCGGTTGCAGCTTTGTATTTCTCATAGGCTGCTGCAGCAACTGCGGTATGGGTATCAATTACATAACCACAATCTTCATAAAGCTTCTTAATCATGGCAAAGCATTCATCCTCACTTGCGTATCCGCCAACAAAATCAAAAAGCTCTTTTTTCATATCATCCGTGATGGAATAAGCACCCTTCTGGGTTAATGCGCTCATCAGCTCTGCGTTCTTAACGGCATCATTGCCGGCAATTTTGTAAATCAGTCTTTCCAAATTAGATGAAATTAAAATATCCATGGATGGAGAGCTTGTTAAAATAAAGTCTCTGTTTCTGTCATAGGTTCCGTTCTGGAAGAAATCAAACAAAACTTTATTATCGTTGGAAGCACAAATCAGTTTTCCGATTGGAAGTCCCATATTCTTTGCATAATAAGCAGCCAGGATATTTCCAAAGTTACCAGTTGGAACAACAACGTTCATTGTCTCTCCATTTGAAAGCTTTTCCTGATCCAGCAAGGTTGCATAGGAATACACATAATAAACGATCTGTGGAACCAGACGTCCAATATTGATAGAGTTAGCAGATGAGAACTGGAATCCCTTTTCATCCATCTCCTTTGCAAGCTCCTTATCTCCAAATAACTTTTTCACACCAGTCTGGGCATCATCAAAATTGCCATGAATTCCAACGACATGAGTATTTGCCCCCTTCTGGGTTACCATCTGCTTCTCCTGAACAGCACTGACACCATTCTTTGGATAGAAAACAATGATTTCTGTTCCCTCCACATCAGCAAATCCGGCTAAAGCGGCTTTTCCGGTATCTCCGCTTGTTGCAGTCAGAATCACAATTTTATGATCTACATGGTTCTTCTTTGCACTGGTTGTCATTAAATGTGGCAGAATAGATAATGCCATATCCTTAAAGGCAATGGTCGCACCATGATATAATTCCAAATAATAAGCGCCCTCCGCTTCGGACAGGGGAGCGATTACTTCTGTGTCAAACTTTTCGTCATATGCCTTTTCGATACAGCTTTTCAACTCTTCCTCTGTAAAGTCAGTCAAAAACAGCTTCATTACTTCATAGGCAACTTCTTTATATGTCATTTTGGAAAGAGCATCTAAGGATACATCCAGCTTAGGAAGCTGCATTGGTACGAATAAACCACCGTCCCCGGCAAGTCCTTTTAAAATTGCTTCCGATGCTTTTACCGGCGCACTGTCACTTCTGGTACTTTTGTATAAAATTTCCATAATCTTTCCCTTCCTCAACGTAATTTTACGCGTTATTATAGCACATCACACCGCTATTATCAATGGAAGCGCATAAAAAACTGTGAAAAAGGAATGCTTATAGAATGTCCTTAAAGCCTTGAAAATACTATTTAAAAAAGCTGTGTCCACCATATTGAAACAGGAAGGTTAAATGCTCATAAAACCATTGTGTTTTCTCCGCTCCCGCAACTCCTCCGGCAACAAAATACAATGCTCCCTGGGAGATATCCTCCCCATACACAGCCCGCTCCACTGCATCCCTTGTTCCCTCCGAAATTTTCACGGAACTGTATCGTCCGTTATAAGCCGGTGTAAACTGTACCTTTCCATCCGTAGCCTGAAACACCACGTCTCTGACGTTCCCGGGAAATTTTCCGCTTTTCACCCTGTTCAATACCACATTGGCAACCAGCAGCTTTCCATTATCATCCTCACAGCCAGCCTCAGCCTCCACAATACGAAGCAGTGCCTCCTCGTCAGTTTCTGTCAGCTTCCAGACCGGTTCTCTGACAATCTCTCCCTCCTCAATCATTCTTGGTCTGGAATTTAACCTTGACAGCTCCACATCTTTGGAAGAAATTGTTACATCATCACTTTCATTTATATCAAACTCCATTTTTTCTGCCTGAACAGAATTTGTCTTTTGCAGATTATGAAAAATAATTTCTATCAGTAAAAGTAGAATAAAGACCAGGTACAACAGCACCAGATAATTTCCAGCTTTTCTTTTCATAGTCCACTCCTTTTAAGTTGTAATATTTTCTTAACAACTTAGTAATTATTCTATACAAGCAGTGGAACAATTATTTCTAAAATTGTAATCTCGCTAAGATAGTGTTATATTTTGAGTATGAAAAATTACAATGGTATTTATAAAGCGACAAAAAAAGACGGCACCTTCTATTTTCGTGCAAGTCTTACATATAAGGGGAAACATATCAGTCTTGGCAGCTTTCCGGATGCCAGGCTTGCTAATCTTGCCTATGAAGAGGGAAAAAACATCCTTCAGGATTGCTCTCTCTCTCCAGACAATATACATCCCATGGTACTTTCCTATGAAAAATCTATTATTCTCATGAATTTCCGGGATAATGGACTCTATTTTAAGACCCCAGTTTATATGCATGCTTCCTATATTTCCTATCACTATAATCAGGAAATTATCTATACCTTCGATATGGATGACCTCTTTTACTTTGGGAATCATAAGATCATGAAAAGAGGAGGACACCTTTTTGTTGCTGATTACGGAATGCAGGTCAATGTATTAAACCGTTATGGAATCAAGAATTTTGCAGTAAAAGGCCGTGATTATGAATTTGCCAATGGCATAGAAACAGATTTCCGCTATTCCAATATCAGAATCATTAATCATTATCACGGTGTCAGACGGGAAGGCTTTCCGGGCGCATGCACCTATGCCGTTTATCTTCATGTCAACGGTGATTTTCTTGTGGGACGCTATACCAGCGAAACAGAAGCTGCCATAGCCTATAACAAGGCCGTTGACCTGGCAAAAAAACAGGGCATCTGTAAAGATTACCCTGTCAACTATATTGATGGACTTCCTCCATCACAATATGCAGCGATTTATGACCAATGTGCCATTTCCGCAAAATTAAGTAAATAAATGGTCTGTCTACCTCAATGCAAAATCAACAAAACTCAGACACAGAGCAGCCTTAGAAGGAACGCCTTCCACCGCTGCTTCTTTTGTATATTCCCAAAAT
Source organism: uncultured Lachnospiraceae bacterium (assembly GCA_964619485.1). GTDB lineage: Bacteria > Bacillota > Clostridia > Lachnospirales > Lachnospiraceae > UBA2882. The sequence continues at coordinate 17,803 of CAZUCI010000055.1, read as the reverse complement.
GTAAATTCATAAGGATAATCCGGTGTATCCTTTTCCTGCGATAAACAGATGTAATGATTACTCAGGGCCGTCAGATCCAGCTTTCTCAATAACCAGTATTTGTTTCCGTAAACAGCGGCGGTATAGCCGGCATCCTCTATTGTTTTACAGAAGGCATTTGCAATGGCGGTCAACTGGTTTCTGGTCAGATTCTGCGTTCTGTAGCTGTCATTGGAGACGATTTCCATGTCATAAAAAACAGGATAATTCAGCGTAAAACCACTCTCAGAAAGTGTTGCAATCACAGCATTGGCCTCCTCGACTGCCTCCGCCTCCGTCACGGCCTGGGATAAAAAGGAAACACCCAGCGCAATCCCGGCATTGGATGCGTCAGTCATATAAGAGTAAGCGTTGGTATCAGCAGAAATCACCCCTGTGGAGTAGCCTCTTCTGCCTAATCTGATAATTGCATAATCTATGCCCGACTTTTGTACGTCTTCAAAATTAACACTCCCATAGCTTTCATCCAGAAAAATTCCCAGCTTGGAAACTTTTTTTCCCTCTGTGTAATACCGCATAAATGGTTCTTCATACACCAGTCCTGTATAATCATAGCTGTTCTTTTTGATGTAGGCATTAATCATAACCCACTGACTGGTTCCATCCGGTAGAATAACCTCTGTCTTTGTACCATTCTCAGAAAGGTCCTCCTCATCATCTCCATGCTCCAGCTCTTCCAGCTTTTGTGCATACTTTTCTCCACTTTCGTCAAGGCTCTTATTCAAATCAGGCTCTTCCTTATACATATTCCAAAAATCCAGCTGGTCAGAGGTCAAATCGGATTCTCCGACAGGATAGTCCGTCTCCTCATTCTGACTGACTGAGGAAAGTTCCTGTTCCTGTTTCAAAGAATCTGATGCCAGGGCTGCATTATCTGTTTCAGGTCTGGTCTCTTTTCTATTTACCATAAAAACGACTCCAACAAGAAGCATCATAAAAACAACCACACATACCAGCATCGCTGCCAGTGGAATGGTTGATTTCACGTTATGATTCTGGTCGAATTCATCTGATAATTTCATTTTTTCCCTCGATTTCTTTTTTCTTACTTCAAAATATGATACTATAGCAAGTATGAAAAATACAACTATAAGCACAAAAACAAAACAGTTTAATTTCAACAAATGCACGGCCTTAATATGTCTTCTGCTTACACTTTCTCTTCTCTTTACCGGCTGTACCTTTCCGCCAGGTACCAGAGAGCAGACCAAATCAGGCATTGCTTTTGATACCATTATTTCTGTCACCCTATACAATACTGCAAATGCGGATACCATATTGGAGCACTGCTTTTCCATGTGCAGTGAATACGAAAATCTGTTTAGCAGAACCATCTGTGGAAGTGATATCTACCAGATTAATCACGCCGATGGAAAACCTGTGACTGTCGATTCCAGGACAACGGAGCTGATTAAAACAGCACTGGATTATTGTAAAAAAAGCGATGGCAGCGTTGATATCACCATTGCTCCGGCCAAAGATCTCTGGGATTTTTCCACTCAGGAGGAACATGCAGATGTCTCTGCACTGCCTGATGAAAGTAAACTCAATTCAGCCTTATCCCACGTAGATTATCATAACGTTCTGGTGGATGATAAGCAAAATACAGTCACTCTGTCTGATCCTTCTGCTCAAATTGACCTGGGCTTTATAGCCAAGGGATATATTGCAGATCAATTAAAAGATTATCTGCTTTCGCAGGGCGTAAAACAGGCTATCATCAATCTGGGTGGTAATGTGGTGACCATCGGAGCCAAAGCAGATGGTACTCCATATCATATTGGAATAGCCAAACCCTTTGACGATACACAGACAGCCTTCACGGTGGATGTCACAGACAGCTCCGTGGTAACCAGCGGCATTTACGAACGCTACTTTAAAATAGACGATAAAATCTATCATCATATTTTAAATTCTTCCACCGGCTATCCGGTAGAAAATGATCTGGCCTCTGTGACAATTTTGTCAGAATCCTCCACCGAGGGCGATGCACTCAGCACAACCTGTCTCCTTCTTGGCGAGGAGCCTGCGGAGCAGCTCATTTTGGAAACCCCGGGAGTAGACGCTGTATTTATCACAAGAGATGGTACTGTTATCGACACAAGAGAACCATAATATTAAATATACACAATACTTGATGGCTGGCTCCTCTTTGCAACACGAATATCAAAGTCATTGGCATTATAGGGATTATCACCCATGGTAATTTCCAGTCGAACTGCCTCATAGGCAAGCTCCGGGTGATTATTTTCCTTGCTCAAATGCCCCAAAAAAACATATTTTAAATCATCATGCACAATATGGCTCAGCAGTCTTCCTGCACTCTCGTTGGACAAATGTCCCTGTTTTCCAAGAATACGCTGTTTCAAATAATAGGGATAAGGTCCAACCTGAAGCATATTGACATCATGATTTGACTCCAGCAAAATAGCATCCATTCCCTTCAGCTTCTCTTCATTTTCCTCGGTGACATATCCAAGATCCGTCGCAACTGCTATTTTCTTATCTCCGTCAAAAAAGCGATAGCAGACCGGATCAGCTGCATCATGGGAAATGTGCATTGGATCAATGGTAATACTGCCCATTGTAAAGGATTCATTGGGATGAATCGTCTGAAACTGTTCTCTGTCGATTTTTCCAAGAGACCCTGTTCCAAGGATTCCCTCTCTGGTTCCTTCTGTGGAAAAAACCGGTGCACAGCACTTTCTCGTCAGCACACCCAGACCTCCAATATGATCAATGTGTTCATGCGTTACCAGAATTGCCGTCAAATCACCCGTTGTCAATCCTATGGTATTCAGTCCCTCCTCAATTCGTTTCCTGCTTATTCCGGCATCCACCAGAATATGTGTATTTTCATCACCAACATAGATACAGTTACCACTGCTTCCACTGGCAATACTCATTAATTCCATATTAATCCTTCCAGAAAATATCCAGCTTGTCACCATTGGCTAACTTCTCGGTAAACTGGGCTTTTCTTCCGTTTATTAATGTCTCAACCATTTTCCCCTGTGGCTTAGACAAATCAAAATCGATAAATTCAAAAACATCGACATAAATGTAATCCGACTTTCCCTTCATTTCCACAACATTTCCATTGACTAAAACATAAAGTGTTGAAACATTCTTTCCATCAATCACTTCTGATTTTTCCTCTGGAATCACAGCCTTGGCCTCTTCCGCTCTCTCATCCGGAATCACAGCCTTGGCCTCTTCCGCTCTCTCATCCGAAATCACAGCCTTGGCCTCTTCCGCTCTCTCATCCGAAATCACAGCTTCAGTACCTTCCAATGCCTTCCTGCGAATGTCAACAATGGATGCTCCTGCTTGAAGATTCTTCAGATTGTTCTGCAGATTTCCATACAATTCCTTATATGATTTTTCCACCCTGGGAACCACAGACTCCCCGGACTGACCAGCAGGCAAAGACTGATTAACGGGCATAGACTGATTAGCAGACTTAATCTGATTGGCGGAATGATTGTTAACAGACACGGACTGTTTCCCGAATGCAGTCTGGCCCGTAGCCGCCTGAATCATTTTGGCAAGACCTTCCTCCGCACGTTCCAGCTGAATCTGATCAACCAGCTGCTGTGCTTCCTCCCTTGCAAGCTGCAGGGCTGATTTTCCTGTTTGAACTCCCTCGCTTTTTACCACAGCTGCTTTTACTTTTTCTTTCTGAATTTCTTCCTTCTTATCGTTCTTTATCTCATTCTTTATTTCGTTCTTTATCTCACTCTTAGATTCCTCCTGTGGTTCTGTCTGAATTTCTTCCAGTTCACTCTCTGCCATGGAATCATCCGACATTTCCCAGTCAAGAGAAAAGTTGTTGTATACCTTACTCTCAAAATTTGCTTCTGTATGATTTACCAGAAAACTCCACGAGGATTTTTGCATATCCAAAAGCTCAAATATTTGTGCAACGGTATAATACTCTAAGAGCTCCACTTCATCACCATCCTGAATCTGATAAAAAGCAGATTGAAGCTGACCGTTTACACTGGCTAACCTTGGAAGCTTCATTTCCCTGCCCTGGACAATCACACAAATTGTACTGTCATAATCCGGTATCTGGGAAACATCCATTGATGCCTTTTCTCCTGCTGTAGATGGAATTACGGTAATTCTGTCATTGCTTCGAATTGGTGTATGTATATCCGCGTTTTCACCATTTAAGAGGATACTTGCCGATTCCCCACGACTTCCACGAATCACCTGTTCTTTGCCATTCAGCATAAAACGCAGTTCCTCACCCCGCTTAGGAAACAGATCATCATTGGAAAACTCCGCCGAAAGGGCAGCATCTACAATTGCAAGCCGATTGTTATCATAAAGCTTAATTCTTTTATCATTGAAGGTGACAAAAATAAAATTGTTACTCTGCTCATAGAAATTTAAGCAAATTCCAACAGGAGTAACTAAAAGAGAATCCTTTTGGATTGATTTATCCAGAAAATCTACTTTTTCCATAACCTCTTCCCCTCGAACCGCACAGCGCTCCTCAGGTATTTCCAGATAATGAGCTACACGCTCTGTATAAGTATCAATCTTTCCACCGCCTCCGACAACAAAAACTGCGCTGACAGCTTTTCCACCGTTAAGCTCCTTAATCTTTTCAGCCGCCTGCTTCGCCATGGAATCCAAATGCTCTGAAACAGCAGAAAGCACTTCCTCTTTTGTGATTTTCTGCGGAATACCCATAATATCCTTGTATTCCACAACCGCCTCTGTCATAATTTCCTTTTTGATCTTCTCCGCTGTTGTAAAATCAACCAGACAGTGCTTGGCAATATCCTCTGTCAGACAATCTCCTGCAATGGGAAGCATTCCATATGCAATAATGCTTCCGTCCTTTGTGATTGAAATATCCGAGGTTCCTGCTCCCACATCAATCAGAGCAATGTTCAGCATTCGATACATTTCAGGAATGGCCAGCCCAATTGCAGCAATTGGCTCAAGTGTCAGATTAGCAACCTCTAACCCTGCAAGCTCAACGGCCCGATAGAGTCCATCAACCACATCATCAGGCAGAAAAGTAGCAATTAAATCTGCTGATATTTCCTTAGCCTTATGATTCTCCAGATTACCCATGGGATATTGATTCAAATAATAATGCATAACTGAATATCCGACACAGTAAAATTTCATCTCAGAGCTGTTTTCTTTTAAAAAGATATCGTAAGCCTTCTCCACCCCATAGGAATCCAGGGTATAAATATCCTCCCTTGAAACAACCTTTTCCTCATCCAGCTTTAAATCAACATGGACGGTGACAGTTCTCAGAACACGGCCTGCAGCTGCAATGCATACCTGCAAAAGCTCCTCTCCAATTTGCTCCTGTAAGCGGTCGGTAACCTCTCTGATGGAATCACTGACTGCACCAATATCATGAATTTGTCCATCCAGCATGGCACGGGACTGGTGCTCTGCCACACACTGTGCTACTACAATAAAGCGGTCCTTCTGCTTATATCCTACTGTTCCGACAATACTTCTGGTTCCAATATCAAGACCATAAACATACGGTGACTTTCCACTATTTTTCTGCACTTATGTATTCCCCCAGTACTTTATCTATCTGATTTTTTGTCTCATCAAAATTCTGATCATTCTTAATTATAACACGACAATATTTCATAAACTCCTCATCCGAAAGCTGCTTCTCCATAATCTGAAAAATCTTTTCCTCCGAATAATTTCTGCTGTCCATCAAGCGCTTTTTTCTGCATTCCGGACTGGCATAGATAAACCATAGCTCATCCAGGCACTGATCGTAGTTCTCTTCAATCAAAAGAGCCGCTTCAAAAAAAAAGAAATCGATGTTTCCCTTTCTCTTTTCCTGCTCTATTTCATTCAAAATATATGTTTTTACAGCAGGATGAATAATCTGGTTAACTCTGGCTAACAGGGTTGGCTCCGCAAAAATAATGGATGCCATTTTATTCTTATCTATTTCACCATGGTCGTCCAAAACCTTATCTCCCAACAGCCTGACGATTGGTTCATAGCAGCTTTCGCCCGGAAGCTTCAGCTGATTGGCAATATCATCCGCAAGATAGACCTTTGCCTTATATTTTCCTTCAATATAATTCATGACATAAGATTTTCCGGCTCCAACACCACCGGTAATACCAATTGTCCTCATAAAATCACACTTCCTAATGGGCGTCAAACCAGTCTTTACCAACATTCAAATCAATTTCCAAAGGAACAGCAAGGGAAGCCGCCTGCTCCATTTCCTCTGTAAGAACCGCTCTTACCTTCTCCTCCTCGTCCAAAGAGGTTTCAATGACAAGTTCATCATGAATCTGTAAAATCAAACGGGATTTCAGTCCTTCCGCTCTCAAACGGTCAAATACACGCACCATTGCAATCTTCATAATATCCGCTGCTGTTCCCTGAATGGGGGCATTCATGGCCGCTCTCTCACCAAACTGTCTTACCATGTGATTGGAGCTGGAAAGCTCAGGCATTGGTCTGCGTCTGTCAAACATTGTCGTTGTATAGCCATTCGCTTTGGCCTCTTCCACTGTTCTGTCCAAAAATTCTTTAATAGAAGGATAGGTTTCAAAATACTGTTTGATATATTCTGATGCTTCCTTCCTGGAAATACTTAAATCCTCACTGAGCCCAAAGGAAGAAATACCATAAACGATTCCAAAGTTAACGGCTTTGGCGTTTCTTCGAAGCAGAGGCGTCACCTCCTGAAATGGTACATGAAACACCTTGGAAGCTGTAATTGCATGGATGTCCTCATTTGTCCGATAGGCTTCAATCAATTCATGATCGCCAGACATATGTGCGAGTATTCTGAGCTCGATCTGTGAATAATCTGCATCCATCAGTTCACAGCCCTCTTTTGCAATAAAAACCTTTCTGAAGGCCCGTCCCATCTCTGTTTTCATGGGAATATTCTGCAGATTAGGCTCTGTAGATGAAATACGCCCTGTTGCTGTAATCATCTGATTAAAAGAAGAATGAATACGGCCATCCTCCTCTATAAAATCAGCCAGTCCATCTGCATAGGTGGATTTCAGCTTTGACATCCCACGGTATTCTAGAATATCTGCCACAACGGGGTAAGCTGGTGCTAACTTTTCCAGTACATCGGCGGCTGTGGAATATCCTGTCTTGGTTTTCTTTCCACCCTGAATCCCCATTTTTTCAAATAGAATTTCCCCAAGCTGCTTTGGAGAATTGATATTAAACTTTTCTCCAACCAGATCATATATTTTTTGTTCCAGCAACGCAAGCTTCTCTCCAAGTGTGTCACTGTACTCCTTCAAAACCTCGCCTTTTACTAAAACGCCTTCCTTTTCCATGGAATAAAGGACATAGGTGAGTGGCATTTCAATCTTCTCAAACAGCTTCAGCATTTTGCTTTCATTGAGCTGCTTCTGCAGATTATCTGAGGCTTCAAAAAGTACCTGAGCAGAATCTGCCAGATAATGAACCAGTTCCTCTCTCCTTGTATCCCATAAATCCCCCACCTTACTTTTGCCAAAACGTTCTGAAAAATCCTTAAAATGCTCCCTGGTATATTCCCCTGATAAATCAGCCAGCTCATACTCCTTATGATTTGGATTCACCAGATAGGCTGCAAGCTTACAGTCAAAAAATACATTTACCTCCTTTGACGTTCCTGCAAACAGCTGCTCCATCTCCAGATATTGATAGAGCCTTTTGATATCAAACACAGACACTTTTCTGTCCTGTTTTTTCCATTCTGCAAACAGACTGGTGATTTTATCCAAAAGATATGGAATCGTAACCAGACCATCTGGCATCAGAATTACGCATCGCTTCTCTTCCGCAAAGGCAAACATACAGGGCTTTTTCTCATCATCCTTCAAAAGAGAGAAGGAAAGCTTATTCATGCTTCCGGCCTGAGAGAAAAACTGTTCCACATCACCTAATTCCTGCAAAATTACAACAGGCTTTTCCTCCTTCACTTCCTCTGTCAGAGAAAATCTGGAGAGCATATTTTTAAAATTCAATTTCACAAACCATTGATAGGAAGCTTCATTAAACCATTCAGACAATCTGGCATCCGATATCTTATATGGAAGCTCTGCGTCAATGTTAATGGTTGCCAGCTTCAAAGATAAATCTGCCAGATCTCGATTTTCCTTTAAAGAATCATGAATGGATTTTTTTCTGATTTCCTCCAGATGTTCATAGATTCCATCAAGTGAGCCATAGCTAACCATTAAAGAGGTAGCCGTTTTCTCTCCTACCTTGGGAACACCCGGAATATTATCTGCTGTATCTCCCATCAGTGCCTTTAATTCAATAAACTGCTTTGGTGTCACCTGGTAATGCTCTGTGACATCCTTTGCATAATAATCCTCAATCTCGGTTTTTCCACCCCTGGTTTTCGGAATACGGATTTTAATATGCTCCGATGCAATCTGCAGCAAATCTCTGTCTCCTGATACAAGTGCAACCTCCAGCCCTTCTGCTTCTCCTCTTTTTGCCATGGTTCCCAGAATATCATCTGCTTCCAGTCCAGCCTTCTCCATGGTTAGAATTCCCATGGACTGAAGAACCTCCTTCATGACAGGCACCTGCTCTCTCAATTCCTGGGGCATGGGTTTTCTCGTACCCTTATACTCCTGATACATTTCGTGTCGAAAGGTTGGTGCTGATAAATCAAAGGCAACAGCAAGATAATCCGGCTGCTCCTCCTCTGTAATCTTAAAAAGAATATTAAGAAAACCATATACTGCATTTGTGTGAAGTCCCTCAGCGTTGGTCAGATCAGGAATTCCATAAAAAGCGCGATTTAAAATACTGTGTCCATCTATTAATACTAATTTATTAATCATACCTTGTACCATCCCTACCAGACCATATATGTGATTGCAATACCAAGCAAAATAATTGCAACAGTTTCCAGATTATTACAAATGCGGTTTATGATGACAGAAATCCTCAACTTATGTTCAGCCGCTCCAAGACGGGATTTCAATTCCTCTTCAAGCGAAAAAGAAGCACCTTCCTCCAGCCTTACAACTCCTTCTGTTGCAAGATACTGTATCGCAAGCTCCTCTTTGCATTCCTGACATTTATTGATATGTTCCACAAATTCTGAGAGACACTCTTCGCTTAACTCATCCTTCAGAAAAAATGAAATCTGCCTTTCCGCTTCTTTACAATCCATAATTTTCACCTGACTTCTATTCTACCAAAAATGGCTGTCTATTTCCATTCTTTTATAGGATTATTATATCAAAATCAGCCGGAACAAATACATTTCCCTCAAAAGTACCTTCTGCTTCCCCAGAATATAGTGCCCCTTTGTTTTCCAGATTATCATCCTCACTGTGCCACAGAATCAAATTTTTCGCATTGACTCTCCTTGCTGTCTCACCTGCATCAAAGGCTGTAGAATGATGCTTTTCATATGGTTTATACTTTTTCTCCTGGGATTTCAGGCAAAATGCCTCATGAATCAGCCATTTAACATCCTTTGCCATTGGTTCCTGTTCCCTGGAAAGTGGTTCATCTCCCGGAAACATTACCCTTTCTCCGTCCGACAGCTCCATGATACAGCCAAACTGCTTGGCCTTTGTGGAATGAATATCAAAAAATCTGATCTGCATGGACAGAATTTTCTTTTCCTCCATATCTGAGATTACCTGAAAATGAATTCTCTGGTCCATACATGCCAGATGTTTTTTTGCCAGGGTAAGCTCTGTAAAGGTACGGATAGTCTCCTCAAGCTCCTTATGACAGTAAATTATAAACTCCCCCTGATATTTCCCCTTCAGCATGGATGTTGCCACCATACGAATCATCCAGATTACGCCTAATATATGATCTGTGTGTGCATGTGTAACAAACATATTGTGAATTGCTTCAATTGAAATGTTCGCCTTCTCCAGTTGTGTCAAAATACCGTTTCCACCGCCTGCATCCACAAGAAAGTACTCCTTTTCATTTTTCATTTCTGTCTCGATTGCAAAGCAGGTATTATAGCATTTCGTCACGGTAGCATGACCGGTTCCAAGCACAATTAATTTTTCTTGCATTTTTCTTCCTCACTTACTTGATTCTTTTTTCTCTTTATGATAATATATAAATCGGCTGTTATTTAAGCTTGCCGGCATGTCGGAATGGCAGACGAGGCAGACTCAAAATCTGTTGTGGGCAACCACGTGTGGGTTCAAGTCCCACTGCCGGCACTGAACTCTTTCTTTGGAAAGAGTTTTTTTATTGTTTATATTCTTTATAATGTACATTTGCAAATCAGACAGAAAATTGTTATGAAAGTAAAAGAGTCTTTGTTTTTTCAAAGACTCTTTTTATTGCATAATTTATGCTGCTGCAAAACAACGTCTTACACTTACATGTTTTTCTTAAAATTCAAACTTATTATAAATGTCAAAGCAGTCAAAGGTTGCAAAATAGTCCTTTGGTGTCTCCGCTCTTCTAATCAGTTCAACCTTTCCATCTTCCTTTAATAAAAGCTCAGCTGATTTTAACTTTCCATTATAATTATATCCCATGGAAAATCCATGTGCCCCGGTATCATGAATAACAAGATAATCTCCCATATTGATTTCAGGAAGCATACGGTCTATAGCAAACTTATCATTGTTCTCACATAAGGATCCAACCACATCATACATATGGTCACACTCTGCATTTTCTTTGCCTGCAACGGTAATGTGGTGATATGCGCCGTACATTGCCGGTCTCATCAGGTTCACTGCACAGGCATCACAGCCTATATACTCTTTATGTGTATGCTTTTCATGAATTGCAGTTGTAACAAGATGGCCATAGGGACCCATCATAAAGCGGCCAAGCTCTGTATAAATTGCAACATCACCAAGTCCCTCCGGTGTAAGAACCTCCTCGTAAACCTCTTTTACCTTCTGACCAATTACTCTGATATCATTTGGTTCCTGATCCGGCTTATAGGGAATTCCAATTCCACCGGAAAGATTGATAAAGCTCAAACTTACACCAATCTCCTTTTTCAAACGCACAGCTACCTCAAACATGGTTTTGGCAAGGGTTGGATAATAATCGTTGGTTACGGTATTACTTGCTAAAAATGCGTGCATACCAAATCTCTTAACACCCTTTTCCTTCAAAATACGGAAGCCCTCAAAAAGCTGCTCTGTTGTAAATCCATATTTTGCATCTCCTGGATTATCCATAATACCGTTGCTGATTTTGAAAACTCCGCCCGGGTTATATCGAATGCTTAATGTCTCCGGTAATTTTCCAAGAGTCTTCTCCAAATATTCAATATGTGTGAAATCATCCAGATTGATGATTGCACCGATTTTATTTGCATAGACGAATTCTTCTGCCGGTGTCTCATTGGATGAGAACATAATAGAGCTGCCTTCTATATCCATTGCCTTGGAAAGCATTAGTTCTGTCATGGACGAGCAGTCTGTTCCACAGCCATAATCTCGCAATATATTAATCAAAAATGGGTTTGGAGTTGCTTTTACTGCAAAAAATTCTTTATACCCTTTATTCCAGGAAAAAGCTTCTTTTAAAGCCTTCGCGTTTTCGCGAATTCCTTTTTCATCATAAATGTGAAAAGGTGTTGGGTAGGTTTTAGTAATTTCATCAAGTTGTTCCTTTGTCACAAAAGGTGTTTTTTCCATAATTTTCTCCTCCATAGGTAATCTTAACCTATCTTATACATTTTCTATCTGCCAGTCAATGGGCTTTAATCCATTCTTTTCTAAAAATTCATTGGTTTTACTGAACGGCCTGCTTCCAAAAAAGCCTCTGTATGCAGATAAGGGGCTTGGATGCGGTGCCTCCAAAATCAGATGCCTGGGATTATGAAGCATCTCCTTTTTCTTCTGTGCCGGAGCTCCCCACAAAATAAATACAATCGGTCTGTCCTCTTTGTCCAGAACCTTTATGGCGGCATTGGTAAATTCCTCCCAGCCAATTCCTCTATGTGAGTTCGCCTGATGAGCCCTGACAGTCAACACAGTATTCAGCATCAAAACTCCCTGGCGTGCCCACTTCACCAGATAACCATTATTGGGAATGTAACACCCCAGATCATCCTGCAGCTCCTTATAAATATTAACTAAAGACGGTGGAATATCCACATCGGGCTTTACCGAGAAGCAAAGGCCATGCGCCTGTCCCACATTATGATATGGATCCTGTCCAATAATAACTACCTTTACCTCTGATAAAGGAGTTAACTCAAAAGCATTGAAAATATCTCCGGACGGAGGAAAAACCACATGTGTACGGTATTCCTCCTTAATTGTCTCATAAAGCTTTTTATAATATTCCTTAGAAAACTCCGGTTTTAATGGCTCTAACCAATCGTTACTGATTGCACTCATATCGTACGCTCACGCCTTCCTTTCGAAGATATTCCTTAACCTGTCTGATTTCCAGTTCCTTAAAATGAAACAACGAAGCAGCCAGTGCTGCATCTGCACAGCCAACCGTCAACGCATCCTTAAAATGCTGTAAATTACCGGCTCCACCTGATGCTATGACTGGAATTTTCACATTCTCAGAAATCGTTCTCGTCAATTCTATATCATACCCTGCCTTTGTTCCGTCACAGTCCATACTTGTCAGAAGGATTTCGCCCGCCCCAAGCTTTTCTGCTTTCATAGCCCATTCCACAGCATCGATACCCATATCAATTCTTCCACCATTTTTGTATATGTTCCATCCAGAGCCATCTGCCCTTCTTTTGGCATCGATTGCAAGGACAACACACTGACTGCCAAATTTATCCGCTGCATCGCCAATTAATGATGGGTTCATAATTGCAGCTGAATTCACAGAAATCTTATCTGCTCCTTCACGCAGCAAAGCCTTGAAATCATCTACGGTACGAATTCCACCGCCGACAGTGAAGGGGATAAAAACCTTCTCTGCAACCTTTCTGACCATCTCAACCACTGTATTTCTTGCATCTGAGCTTGCTGTAATATCAAGGAAAACAAGTTCATCTGCACCAGCCTTATCATAAGCCTCAGCGATGGCCACAGGATCACCTGCATCAATCAGGTTGACAAAATTAACACCCTTTACAACTCTGCCGCCATTGACATCGAGACATGGAATAATTCTTTTTGTATGCATCTTCTATTCCTCCTCATCCAGTTCCACAAAATTTTTCAGGATTTTCAGCCCGACATCAGAACTCTTTTCCGGGTGAAACTGGCAGGCAAAAACATGCTCCTGCTCAACCGATGCATCTATGGTTGTTCCATATTCCGTTGTAGCAACTACAATTTTGGGATCCTTTGCTCTCAAATAATAGGAGTGAACAAAATAAACATAAGCACCCTCTCCAATCCCCTTAAACAGCTTCCCCTTATTGGGAAAATCTAAGGAATTCCAACCAATATGAGGGATTTTCAATCCACAATCCTCAGGGATATGCCTGATTTCACCTTTTAAAATGCCCAGACCTTCTACTCCAGGTGCTTCGTCACTTCTCTCAAACAGAAGCTGAAGACCAAGACATATTCCCAAAAAGGGCGTTTTATTTTCAACAACCTCTTTAATTACATCCACAAGCTGATAGGCATGCAGCTTTTCCATTGCATCACCAAAGGAACCTACTCCTGGCAAAATCACCTTATCTGCCCTCAAAATTTTCTCCCGATCCCTTGTCAAAATTACATCCTGACCTAAAAATTGTAATGCCTTTTCTACACTCTTAATATTTCCCGCATCATAATCAATGATTGCAATCATTTTCTTTTTCCTCTTACGACTTCCTGATTTTACTATTCTGTCTCTTCCTCAAGTTGGTCTGGAAGACTCTGTGTTTCTTCACCTGTCTCATCCGTCTCCTGCTCACCCTCAGCCTCAGGATTTTGAACTTTCTCCTGCCCTGTAAGCTGCAAAAGCTGATGGGTATAGGTAATGTTGTCAAGTGCAAGTAATTCCTTTGCCCTTGCCTCATCAATATCAAATTCACTCTGCAGAGAAGTTAACAGTGCCTGATAAATAACCTCTGCGTCCTGCTCTATTTCAAGCTTTGTTATCTGTTCATTCTTTTTATCGAAATAATCTACACCCTCTAACAGAGAATTCAACGCACCTGACATATCTCCAGCCGCCTTAAAGGCCGTAAAACCATTTTGATTATGTTTCAAATGCGACAGTATTTCTGCTTTTTCAAACAGTATTTCATCACTCTCATTTAATTTTCTTCCCAGGAATTCCTTATAGGTCTGTTCGTAATTTCCATCATAAAATGCTTTTCTTGCCTGATTAGATAAAAGCAGAGATGGTAAAAATTTCACACAGATTAAAATAACTGCCATGAAGGAAAAGCAAAGAATAAAAATACGAATCACCATCTTTTTAGGTAATTTCTTACCGTCATCAGGCTGTGGTTCTTTTTTAGGTTTCTTCTCCTTCTTAGGCTTTTTCTCCTTTTTAGGCTTCTTTTTGCCTTTCTTTTCTAAAGCAGCATCCTCTGCGTCCATATCTTCCATAATTTCTTCATTGGAGGCAGCTTTTTTATCTTTTTTCCCTTTTCTCTTTTTCTTTGGCTTCTCCTTATCGACGGAATCCTCTTCCTCATCCTCCGCTTCCGCAGTCAATGTATGGAACATTCTTTGAAGCGCACTTTCCTTCTTCTCTTCCGATTCAGCATCTGAATCAGGCGAAGCAGAATCATCATCCTTTCCGCTCTCAACGTCCTCTTTTGTTTCGCTGTTTTCTTCTTCAGCGTCTTTCGCTTTTCTTCCAAAAAGTCTTCTCTTTTTCTTTTTGGGTTTCTTTTGTTCTTCTTCCTCGGCATCATCTTCCGCAGATGTCTTTCCTTTTTTCTGTTCCTTTGATACTTTTCCCGTTTGCAAAGCTTCACCAGCATTATCGTCGTCCGTATCATCAGAATTAAATTCGTTTCCGCCAGCTCCCTCCAAAAGGGAAAGCATATCATCCTCTACAAGCTCATTATTATCAGATTTTTTCAGCAGATCATTAATTTCAGCCAATTCATCATCATCATCTCCAAGCTTATCAAGAATATCATTCAGATCTCCCTCTTCAGGATGCTCTGCTTTTTCACCCTGGCTGCCTGCATCTGACTCATTCTCTATATCATAAAATGCATCCTTTTTATCATTTTCCTCAGAATTGTTCTCTTCAGAAGCGTTCTCTCCGGTAGCATTTTCATGAAAACCTCTGCCTTCCTTATAATCCTCAGGCATTTCTCTTAAACCGAGAAGCTCGTCTAAATCATCCACGCCATCAAGATCAATTTCCATTTCCTCCTGAGGTGTTTCTTCCTTTTTAAACTGTTCATCCATTTCGCCAGAACTATCTGCAACTGAGGCTTCATTCTGCTGTTCACTGGCCATTGCAAACATAGCGGCAATTTCATCAGGTGAAAGCTGTTTATTGGGATCGTCATCTATCATAGGGATATCAATGACTGAAGCCTGCTTTTCTTCTGTCTCCGGCTCCTGCTCTTCGACTGCAGGCACTTCTTCTACATTGGGTTCTTCTTCCACAACAGGAACTTCTTCCATTTTAGGTTCTTCTTCCATCGCAGGAACTTCTTCCATTATAGGCTCTTCTTCCATCGCAGGAACTTCTTCCATTATAGGCTCTTCTTCCATCGCAGAATTTTCTTCCATTATGGGCTCTTCTTCCACAACAGCTTCTTCCATTTTAGGCAATATTTCATCTACAGGCGGCGTTTCCTTCTCTTTATTGAGCATATCAGAGAAATCCATATCCAAATCGGGTATATCATCCCCATTGTTCACAGACTCCATCTTTTCGTCAATATGTTTTATTTCACTTTCCGTATTTTCCTGTTCAATAGAATCATCCTGATTCATTGCAGCCTTAAGCAAACTGTCTAAATAATCTTCATTGGAACTCATCTTTTTTCTCCTTTAGTGAACCCAACTTTAAATCTAAATTATTTTATCATACTCTTTTGTATCAAACAAATAAATTAGCAAAAAAATCAACGGAATCTTTCTTTAATGAGTAACTGCGTTCTGCAATATTTTCTGTGCACTGGGGCAGTGTCTTATTCAATCGAAACAACTGGGATTTTTGATTATAAAAAGCTGTTTTTTCAAATGGCCATCTGATTACAGAAGGATATTTCATGGAAACACCCAATTCAATCATACAAAGCTTGCGGTTCATTGTTTTTTGAAGCCATTTCATGTATTTATCCCACTGCACTAAATATCCCTGCTCCATATATTTTGCTGCTTCAATATTATTAAATACCATTCGTTCCCCACATCTGCTACACACAGGGTACAAGGTTTCAGACATATCAGAATTGTTCTCCAATGCCTCATAAACAGTCCTTGAAATGCTCTCTGCATCGCAAAGACTATCTTCACATCCCTGATCACACTGAAGCTTCACATACCCACCACACGGGAAAACCATTCTTTCCTTTTCTAAGCCTGCAAGCTCAGGATAACGGTCTTTATTCATCGAAACAACAAAGTAATCTTTGTCCTTTAACAAAGCTAAAAGAGAACTGTATGCTTTCTCCAATTCTATATTTCTAAAATCAGATAAATATCTGCGCTGCAAAAATGGGACAAAATTCTCCTTTTGTTCATCAGTTTTTAATTCAAAATATTTTTTCTGAAAGTCCTTTTCTTCCAGCATCCTGTCAAAAGATACAGACCATTCCTCCCCAATTCCAACTAAAACATAATCTGCCTCAGCAATCGAATCACGCAACACTTTATCATCAAATGTATTCATATATTTAACTTGTTCTTCCTTTTCTATTATATTTCTATGATATTTCTACAATCTCTTCAAAATTATGAAGGCTTATATACAAAGAGAAAGGCTGGGAAGAAATCCCAGCCCCATTGCTTATTTCCTTACTAATTTATCAATCTCCATAACCAAATTTCCAATTTCAGGTTTTGACAGCTGTGCATCCGCTCCCAGTGATTCTCCCTTTTTCTTCATGTCCTCATTCACAAGAGATGAGAAAATAATAACTGGAATATTCTTTGTTTCATCATGTTCCTTGATCAACCTGGTCAATCTATGTCCATCCATTAATGGCATCTCAATATCAGTGATTACACATCCAACATGCTCCTCCAGGGAATTTGTTTCAATACACTCTTCAATAACATTCCATGCAGCCTGCCCGTTTTCTGTATGTATCAAATTATGAAATCCGGCTCTTTGTAAACAATCTACAATCAATTTATTTAAAAGTGCTGAATCCTCAGCTATTAAAATAGGAACATCATTTCTGTCTCTATGGCCCAACTGATCAATATCTGTAACTTTTAATCCTGTTTCGGGACTGATATCACAAATAATCTTTTCAAAATCAAGAATAATAATCAGTTTACCTTCTATCTTAATGATTCCGGTCGAAATACCATCCTCTGAGGTTGTAACTGTAGCACCAGGCTTAATAATATCATTCCATGATACTCTGTGAATGCCAATAACCTGATCAACATGAAATGCAATATCAAGCTTATTAAAATTGGTGATTATAAAAAGACCATCCTCTCCAGATGTCCCCCTCTGAAGACAGTTCTTCAAATCAATCGCTGTTATCATTTTATCTCTTGGCATAAATATACCTTCAATGCTTGGGTGTGCATTCGGAACAGGTGTCACTGGTGTATAGGGTATAATTTCCTTGATCTTAGCGACATTAATTCCATAAGAGTTTCCATCTAATATAAATTCCAAAATTTCTAATTCATTTGTTCCATTTTCAAGTAGTATTTTGCTATCCATATTTTCACCTCGCGAATATATA